>SVFB01000027.1 GCA_015057085.1 Lachnospiraceae bacterium | reverse complement strand
TTATAACAAACTGGTCTCAGTCGGGGTTACAATCTCCGACTGAGATAAACGCTCCGCGAGGATGCGCAGAGATTTGCATATGAAATATGTCAGCTACGCTGACGCAAATCTCGCGCCAAGTCTCGCGAGCGAGACTTGAAACATAAATCTGACCCGGGGAGGGTACGGACGTTTTCTTGGACTAAGCAATCACCCCAAGACTACATTCTCGCACATTTGCGATTGCTACTGTATACATCGGTACGCGCTATGAAGCGCTTACGGTTGAATTGCTTTAGATTTCCACGAAAAAAGACATCCGATTATGCAACTTGCACATAATCAGATGTCCTTATTTCTAATCGATTTCTGACGACTTCTGTGTTAAGATTATTTCGTTGCCACTCCTATACCGGCACGGGAAGGAGGGGAGTCTAATGGATGTTTTTATAGCTTTTATTATTTCTGTTATGGCAAGTGTAGTCGCCTACTACATATGCAAATGGTTGGACAGAAATGATTAATTGGCAACCAGCCTAAGGTCTAAGCCGCCTTGCAAAAAATGGAATAGAAAAACCAGCGTCTCGTACACGCTGGTTTTTCTTTTGGTTGCCTAATGGAACCTTTTATAGCTTTTTGCCTACTTAAAGTATAGCATGATTCTTTTATTTGTCAAATACCAGCCATCAAAATGTTTTCTTTTTGGATACCCATACATATTCGTTAGGACAATGATTGTTTTTCTTATTTTCAAGGTTTTGCGAGGCTTTTGGGAACTGTTCGCAGTCACCATTTTTAGGAAGTAAGTTATCAACATTTTTGTATGTTCCTATGGCTTTAGGCTGTTCTATTTCGAGTCCAGACATAAGCCAATCGAACTGTTGCCAGGTAAGTGGTTTGACCTCAGATTTATCTCTTGGCCATCGATACCTACCTTCAACCGCAAGGCGTTTGTACAAAAGCACAAAGCCATCAGATTCCCATAGCAAAGCTTTTAGCCTATCGCAACGTCTGCCGCAGAATAAATATAAAGCACTTCGCTTGGGATCCATATGCAGTTAATCTATTACAATGGCGCATAAGCCATCAATAGACTTTCTCATATCGGTGTAACCACAGACTATATAAATCTCATTTATACCGGAAATATCGCCTAGCATAAGCTGCCTTTCATAACAGATAATACTTGCGATAGTAATGCTGTATCAATTCCATTTGGAATCGTTAGCTTAGCTCCATTCATCTCAAGAATTAATGATGATTCTTGCGATGGAGCATCAATACACATAGGATGAGCCTTAGGTTCATCAGGTATAACATCAAGTAAAACAACATCTTGTTTAGGTGATGGTAATTGGACAGTTAGACTTCGCAAGCTCGCATCCTCGCTTGCGAAGTCTAACTGTCCAATTATAAAAAGTAGATGCGCCAATTCCATTTTGACGGCACCATTCGGCATCTGATAAGCCGCTTTGTCGCGCTTCCATAACCATACGATATTGTTCACTTACTGGTGTTCTAGATCTTCTCATTGATAGGTCCTCCTTAAGATAATTGGAGTGAAATACATTCAATCCTATCAATGATTATAAAAAAGAAAGGGAGTGTTGTATAAAATCCGCCGGATCGTGGTTTTAATTCCACAAATGCAGGCGATGAGTCTGATGATATCCATCTGCAATATTCTTTATGCCGCAAAAATATATGTATTTAAATACAAAGAAGACATTAGCCTTATGGCTAATGTCTTCCAACCGAAATCAATTCGGCTCTCTCTCTGCATGTATTATAACACAATAAGACAATTATGCAAGTAACGTCCCCAATGGTTAGTCCTGGTCATCCTCGTCTTGATCCCCTTTGACGCAATACAGGAGAAAGTGGATTAGTAACCTTACCAAATCAAAGATTGCAAACATCAGAATAAATCCAAACAGACCAAACTCGATATCTGCAAATTCCATCACTCCGGTATGGGTTACCTTCTGTCCAATCTCGATTGCAAATGTGATGACAACGATTAGCGTAAAAACATAGACAAATGAAATTGCCATTACGTGTTTATTCTTTGCCAACCACAAAAAGATTGGATGAACCACAAGTATTAAAAGCATTCCGAGAATTCCAATGACAATGAAATGCAAATACTTGTCGGAGAAATTGTATTCGTATGAGTCGTTTAATGAAAGAATGTAAGAGTGGGCCTTAGCAATAAGGCCCACAATTCCGTATAAAAAGTTTTCCATAAATTGTTCCTGTTCTAATTCCTAAATGAGAGTTCAATTCTGATTGCACATCATTAATGCAACAACCGAGTTTTAGCCAAAAGGGACACTCTACTAACCGCTAACCCCCGTCCCTAAAGGTTTTTCGACCGTTTCCGGAATGTCCACAACAATGTGACAACAAATACCAGAAACATAACCGCATTCACCACCAGGTACAGCCAGGCGATTCCGGATACCCCAAATTGATCCGCCATTGTCTTTTGCGACAGCAACGCTACGGCAGTGGCCAGTAAATAGCCAATTGCGATGCTGCGTTGACAACGCGTGATCGTAAGCAAAACATTTAAATAAAATGCTAGTGCATACAACGCTCCCCCACCAAGAAAGATGGTAAAAATCATCTTATAGTCCAGCAGATTGACATGATACATCCAAGACAGGATTTGCAGACCAATCACCCAGCAGCCGACCAAAACCAGCACTGTACAGCCAAGAATCCAGGCGATTTGCGTCAACATCTTTTTGTATAAGCGTCTCAGTTGTCCGGATTCCCAGAAATAAGCCAGTTCACGGATAAACGGCTGGTACAGGAACTGGCTGACCAGTGTCACGACAAACACCGGAAGCATAATATATCCCAGAATTGCCTGCACTTCCTCACTCATATACATATCAATCGCATATTTCGGAATGTTGCTGACATAAACAGAAAGCACGATGCCGATGTTCAGCGGCATACACTCTTTTAACATTGAAAATACCGTGCGCCGGGAAATCGCTTCATGCGTATCACTGAGCAATGGGCGAGTCAGCCAGATTAAACCCAGCATCATCAAAACTGCAAATGCATCTGCAAAATAAAACAAAAATTGAATTGGAATTGCAAACCACGCCAGCAGCATAATCATCGCTGTTACCGCAATCTGGTGGATTGCCATCATTTTGGCGGCAGCGATAAAAATATCCTTTTGCTGCAGTCTGCCCAAAACCACATCTTCAAATGCATCAATCACTTTCAAAATTGCAATTCCCAAAATAATATGCAATTTGTCAATTGCGTAATTGCCGCTTGCAAATTGTATTGCAAGAAAAACAAATGTAATCAGGATTGCAATCAGGCAGGAAATCACGCGTGCTCCAAGATAATTGCGGAAAGAAAATTTTTCGTCCAGGTCGGAAGCCTGATAATTTCTCATGCCCCAACGGGAAACCGCATAAATCAATACTGCAAACGCATACGCAAATGCGACCATTCCGGCAGTTTCGATATCATATTTTCTGGAAATGACCGTCAGAATCAATGCCGCCTGCACCGCAAAGAATCCGGAGCCCAGAATATTCCATAGGAATTCGCTGAACCGGGTTGTTTTTTTGTAAACCAGTTTTTCATAAACACAACTCCATCTACTTTTAAATAATTTTTCTATGCTTTTATATGTTGTTGAATGTCAAGTTAAATTGGCCTCCAGTGACCGATTTTTCGGTTGACGAATACAACTACAACATCCAAAAACTTTAGAATCGATGCTCCATAAATAATATGAGCTTTTGTAAAATCATAGGTTCCAGTTGAAAATTGTGTCAACAAGAAGATGAAGGTAAAGACTACTGCCCACGTTCCTAGCGGAATGTAAACATACGATAGTTTGCATTTGACACGTTGTCATGTGCTCCAATCATAAACTGAGCATAGCAGACTATTACCGTATCATATTTATTCTTTATAATATAATCTCGTAAATCAAATTTTGAAGTATCATAATTTCTTAAAATAAGTGAATCCACCTCATGAACACCTAATGAAAGAAATGGTTCTGTCACATGCCCATATGAATCGCAAAGCAATAATATCTTTCCATGCTCTACATTCTGATTAACGCAGTTTATCCTTTGATATGAGTAATGCCAACTTGTATTCATATATACGTCATTTTCTGTATTATAAACATCTTCGTTAATGAATTTGCTAAAATCTCCCTCCACATTACCGTTAGCAGTCTTAAAAATATAACTAGTTTCAAATTTAGGCGTCACTTTTGTATAATCATCCAAACCAACAAGAGCCGCTGAGGCCTTTTTCCCTTGCTCTCCCAGCCAACAATTCTTCCAAGTTATAAATTCATAATTATCCTTATCATAGATAGAGACATCAATTGAATGACCGCAGTATTCATTTAATCCATTTGCGATGATTTGAGTTGCCCATAAACCTGCCGGAACAGTCCAATGATGATCAGTTCGATAAAACAAATCATGTACATCAATTTTTTCTTCTTCCATATTTTTCCGCAAATCAATTGTCGGAATTCCTAATTGTTCGATCCTATTCAAAAAGTAATCTGTGTTTTTATTTCCATAAGCCTTTATTCCATATTTATCCCAGACTGAATCATCTGTATATTTACTAGGAGCATTTACATATAATAAACCAATTTTATTTTCAGAAAGAAAATCATAGAAATTAGCTATTTGCTCAACTTCATAATCGGTCGATGTATACTTGTGTGGTGTCATAATATAATCGCCTTCTGTTACGATAAACCCACTGCTGTGATAATAAAAATCGTTCATCTGTAGTCCATCAAGCAATTGCCCATTAAAATCAATTAGTTGACTTCTTGCAAACAGATTGTTTGAAAAATCGGATTGTATTGTTGTCATACTAATCGCATCATCAAGTTTCTTCGGATCTTGCTTTACATAATCACAAATTTTCTGCATTTGTGATAACGCACCATTCTTGATAAATCCAATTCCAATAATTAAACACAAGAATATAGCTAAACCTTTCTTCATATACATATTTTCCATCATAACTATATCCTCCTAGAAGTTAGCATATGCAAACGGATTATTAAGGCCCGACAGCACTAAGGAAATCGACCATATAAACGCGAATGCTACAATTACACCCACCACGACTTCAATTGTTGTCTTAGTGATTATATTTTTTTCTCCTTTTTTCAAAATGTAAGGAACAACTGGCGTGCTTAATACAATCGCAAGAATAATAAAAAGTCCATATTGTCTCATCAACAACAGCATTCTTGTATTGGTAATCTCATTATAATTACAAATAAATAATCTTTTTATAAATCTAAATCCACTTATAAGATCTTTCGATCTGAACAAGATCCACTGTACATTAATAAAAAATAATGAAACAATTCGCCATAGAATTTTTGTGAATTTAGAGTTAAAACGCTCAGGCCAACCAACTAATTTTTCAAATGAAATCAAGACAAAATATCCTAATCCCCACACAACAAATGTCCAATTTGCGCCATGCCATATTCCGGTTAATAACCACACAATTAACAAATTGAAGTATACTTTCCACGCATGCTTTGATCGTGACCCTCCCATTGGAATATAGATGTAATCGCGAAACCATTCACTCAATGATATATGCCACTTTCGCCAAAACTTCGAAACTGACTCTGTTGTATAAGGATAAATAAAGTTTTCTTTACAGCGATAACCAAACATCTCTGTCAACCCGATTGCCATATCGGAATAACCTGAAAAGTCAAAAAACAATTGAAGCGAATAACAGATCGACCCTAACCAAGCAAACCCAACAGTAAAATTTTCAAACGGTGTAGCATAAATTTCATCTACAACCATAGCTAACATATTTGCTAATAAAATCTTTTTGCTAAAACCAATCATAAAGCGCGAAGCACCTTCTGAAAACAATTTACCCCTATTATATATTTCTGAATTCATGCAAAAATTCAGTTCATTATAGCGTGATAATGGGCCAGATTGAACCTGTGTAAAAAAAGACAGATAAAGTGCATCATGAAGTGGATTTTTAGCAAGTACAGCAGTATTCCTATAAATATCTACCAAATAAGAAACTGCTTTAAACGTAAAAAAAGAAATACCAAGCGGTAACGCTAAATTGTGTAAGGAAATCTTTTGTCCTGAAAGTTGATTCCATGTTTCAATTGAAAAATCTGTATATTTGTAATAAAGAAGAGGTACAAGATTCGCTATAATTCCAGCCACCAATAGAACACGTTTTAAATATTGTCTCTTAATGAGGTTAATTCCTCTTCCTATACCTACAGATAACACGATTAACGTTACAAATAGTAGTAAATATTTTAACGAACCTAAAGCGTAAAATAATAGGCTTATAGCCAATAAAATAATTTCTTTCACTTTTATATCAGCAATATGATAAATCACCAATGCAATTGGCAAAAATATAAATAAAAAAAGAAGATTTGTAAAATCCATTTTCATCCATCCTCATAAAATAACATCATATTTAAAAATATGATTTATACTCTGAATATTTGTAACTGCCTTGTGATGCAATACTTGGCGGTAAAAGAACAATATAATAATCATTAATATATTGCATCTTATACCCATATTCTTTAAGAAAGCTTTTCAATATCTCTTTCTTTCCTTGATAATTATTATTTTTTTCTGCTTTCAGTAAATTTTCATAAACATCCTCTCCATATCCAAAATAGTTATTTGTTCTTCCATAAATCACAATTGGAAGCTTATCATTATTTTGAGCACTTAAAGACAAATCAGATTTCAAAGTATCGTTGGAATATGTACTATTAGAGAACCATGGTTGAACAAATGAATCTCGATCGGTTAATGAATAAAATAATAGTGAACCGCCAAAAACTATTAGCGGATATTCCTGATCAATTTCCTCAATCTCATTTAAAACACCATTTACAGAATCTGCTTCCCGTTTTGTTGTTTTTAACCACTTTACCTTAGAATTATCAATGCCGTAAACTAATTCAGTCCTCTTTATACTATCGAAATTAAATGTTCTATAGCACAAATCAACATATTTATACATAAATCCTACTATACATATTCCAACAGCAAAATAAATTACATTTTTTTTAGCATACAAAGATAATTTTTTTAATAATCCTTGGCAATAAATATAGTGCTCACATAGCAATTGGGATATTGAATAAAAAGCTATTGGTGCGGCTATCCAGAATGCTAAAACAGCGTGTTTTGTTCCCGTGTTAGATCCTGCAATTGTATAAAAAGGTAGCAAAATAGAAATTACAGATAGAAGTGCTATTTCTTTATCTCCGCTATTTGACAAGATATTATAAAGAAAACATATTACAGAAATCACATATAATACCCCTATAGTAAAGGAAGGTCCTGTCGTCATCTGCGCCCAACTTGGAGCAGGATTCATATCATAAGAATACTTAATAAGATAACAACCCATTATCATAACAACAATAGCCATGCATATATTAACAATCTTGCGCGTCATTTTTTCCTGTTTACATATCATTCCAATTGATATCATGAAAAAAAAGAATGTACTTACAAATACCACGCCTTGGGCAAATGCATTAAAATTACCTATCACAAAACTATTTAAGAGTTTAAAAATATTATAAGAACTTCCTTCTGTATTCGCTAATTCTCCTAGCCTAAAAACATTATTAATAAATAAGCTCAATTGATTTGTGACAAACAAAAGGGTAGTTATTAACACTGTTCCAGCTAACGCTGCGGTTCCAAATGCAAGTAAATGTTTTCTCAAAAAACCTTTATTTACATCCATATATAAAGCCCAAACAATGTATAAAAAAACTGTTGTGATTGCTGTGACACTTCCTGTTCGTGAAAAGATAATTATTGCCAGAAAAAGACCTGCTATCCCACTATAAATATATTTATTTTCCGTAATAGCTTTATACTCTGAAAGCATAATTATCAACAGTAAAAACACATTGAACTGATGGTAATTAAATACATTAAGATATGTATCAAAAGCACCTATAGCTATTACTAATCCTACAAGAGTTTGGATTTTGCCCAATTTTTTTGAAATAATCTTATAAACAAAAATAGCTATTATTATTTCGAAAAGAGCTTCTAACAGGTTCAAGCCCCATAGTCCCAAAGAGCCAAAAATTGAAACCCAAATGTGACCAATAATATATGTAAAATAGGCTGTAAAGCTTAAGTAATTTGATTGAGTATATAATCGTTCATATGCATATACGTGATATCCTGTATCTCCCAAATCAACACCAAAGAAAGTTCCAATCAGCGTGTAAAATATCAATACTAGCCATAATATAGTTAAAATAATTATTTCTTTCTTATTTTTTTTCTTCATATTCATCAAAAAAAATCCCTACTAACTTTATCTTCTAAACACAAGTTTCTACCCGGTACATACACTCTATTCGCCTCTGTGCTTTTATTAATATATGAACCAGCTCCTATTAGAGAAGCATCTTCTATAGTTGTTGCACCTCGAACTGCTGAATTCACACCAAAAAAACAATTATTTTTCACGTGTACTTCCCCGGCTAAAACAGAAGACGCTGCAAAAAAATTATAATTACCAATTATAGCATGATGCGATATATTACATCCATTCCAAATAATATTGCAATTTCCAACTTTTGACCTATATCCAATATTAACATTTTCTAAAATTATATTTGCATTACCAATTTCTGTTCCAATTTCAAAATGAACAGTTGGATGAATAAAACTCTCTATTTCATAACCCCTTGATAATAACTCATTATAAAAGCGTTCTCTTAAACCGTTCATATTTTTATATCCAATTGCCAAAAGCACACTAAATTCATCTGGCGGATATAGATTTTCTAACTGTTCATACGGTACTAATTTCTTATTAAATGCTTCATCACTTTTAATATATTCTTGTTCTACTGAATATCCACAACATACTTTTCTGTTATAGTATTCTACATAATGCGAAAGCATTTCTGCAAACTTATTAGCGCCAATAACTATAAACTTATTCATTTTTAACCTTTATATTTTTTTAAACATACAATATCAAATGTATTCCATTTATGCTTGTCAAGATATTCAAACCATGTGTCCTCTTGTTCTTCTATTGAATTAAGCTTATCAATAAAATCTTTATTATGATACTCTTTAGGAATAATTACCACCCCGGTATCATCACACACAGCAATACTACCGTCATATTTTTCTTTGTGCAATCTAATCATTTCCGTATATGGCGTAATATCAGGTTTAGTATTGAAACACCCTACTGGATTAAACCCTTTACACCAAACCGGATAATTTTGCTTTATCAAATCATTACCGTCACGAAGGTTTGCATTTGTTATTAATGCAGCTGCACCGGAATACAGAGTTACAAATTTTGTAACCAATTCTCCAATAATAGCACGATCTTCACAGTCAAATGCCTCAATCATAACAACTTCATCTTTTTTTATATCTCTGACCTGTTCGTGAACTGTCCAATTTGAGCAAGAGCATGCGTACACCCATCGAATCTGCCCGCAAGCAAAAATTCCCCTGTTAACAGATTTGCAATTTTCAAATACGCCTGTTTTCCCCATACAATCAGCAACTTCCGTAGAAGATATTCTATTTATCCTAATTAAATTGATAATTTCTTCAGCAATACTCATAACTATCTCCTTCTACTCATATTCGATATTAATAGAATCCAATAATTTGTTTTCTCTGTCCAACAATTCCTGTCTAGTCGTTGCTGTAAGAATATAATGACCTATTCTGGACCTATCATCACCTGCATCTTTAATAATATCACCGTCCTTAATTGGTAAAGACATATCAATTAATCCACTAATATCTAAAGCATTCTTTATACCAGAAATATGTTTTATTTTTCCTTGCTTCAAATCAAAAAAGCCCAAAAGAGCAAATCTATCCCTTTGACCTACTTCTTTAAGCTGGTACTCTTTTCCTAGCGCCATATTAATTAACGCTTCATTAACATCAATTCCAGACATATACGGAACAATATCTGATGATATTTTTGTACCACCACCGCGTGCCGCAATCTCAATCAAGTAAAATTTCCCATTACAATATTTGTATTCAGCATGCGTTAAACCAAATGGCAAGTTCATCTCAAAAACCATTTTTGTGTTAAGTAATCTCAACTCATTATAGTCATATTCGTCATCACTATATGAAAACAATAATTTTTTTGCAATATTGGAATTATATTTATAATGTTCTTTTCGAGAAATAGCAGTTACATAATAGGAATCTTTTGTCTTAATTCCATCAACAGTAAACTCTGTCCCCTCTATATACTCTTCCATTATAACTTTTTTACCTTCACTCGAATAAGAAAGAGCATCCTCAAAAAAAGCATCGATATCCTCACATGAATTGATTATGTGTATCCCGCGACTCGATTGACTATCAACTGGTTTGATAATCATCTTTACTCTCAATGCATTAAAAAAAGACTTTGCATCTAAAGCGGACTCGCACTCTATATATCTTGGCGTAGGAAAAGATTTAGCCATACAAAACTCTCTCATTTTAGCTTTATTTGTAAATAATATAGAGTTTTGATATCCAATCCCTTTTATTCCTAGTTTTTCAGCTATATAAGCAACTGTAGGAACAGCAATGTCTGTCTGATCCGTTATAATCGCATCCGGTTGAATTTCTTTTGCATATTGTAGATTTTTCTCCTTATCTTTAACATCAGCTACTCGATACTCATCAGCAAAGGAAAATGCCGGTGAATTTTCATATAAATTAGAACAAATAACATAATGTCCTAAATCTTTTGCTTTTTTTACGATTGGACATTGCCAATCTCCGCCAGCAATAACCATAATTTTTGACATATCAATCTCCTTACACATATTTTTTTATTCTTCTACGCTTGGTATCAACATATTATTTCTTGAATCCATTTTACACGCATCGGGTTCCAATTCTTCATTTTTTATTTCCCTACGTACAACAAATTGTGGGGTCATATTCACTACCATATAAATTCGCCCAACATATTCGCCTATTAAACCCAACATAACCATAATTAAGCCAAATCCAATTAGAAGTATTACCGCAATACTTGAAAAACCAGGATAATTAATTATTCCAGCAAGTTTACGCACAATAGTAACCACTCCCATTACAACTCCTGAACAAGCAAATAGCACGCCTATAGCGCTTGCCAGCCGTAAGGGTCTGACCGAAAAAGCTGTAGATTGATTCAAAAATATTTTAAGCAGTTTTTTAAATGTATAGCCTGATTTTCCAACCTCTCTGCTATGTTGTTCACATACAAATTTTTTTATGTTCCACGTAGTTCGTAATACCAATCCATTTATACTTGCATATGGCGATTGATATCGTATCATCTCATCAATTACAAAGCGTTTAGCAACAAGTTCGAACGCGACTCCACCTTGCTTAGGCATATCAATTAACCATTCACCAAAGGCAGTTGCAATTTTACTGCCAAAACGTCTAAATAAAGATCTTTTCCCCCTTTCAGTATAATAAACAGTAGCAACATCATAACCATCATCCAATGCATCAATCATTTCTAACCACATTTCCATAGGAGATTGCCCATCATCAGCGCATGTAATCACATAATCACCCGAAACATAATTAAACCCTGCCATAGTTGCATTATGCTGTCCCGTATTATGCGCCAAATCTATACCTATGATATTCTTATTGTCCTTAACCAATTCTGTGATTATATCAATCGTAGAATCTGGCGAACTATCATTAACCAAAATAATCTCATAATCCATTCGATTAAAAATTTGCTGTATCTTTCCCACTGTTGTTTTTAAAAATAAAGCTGAATTGTAGCATGGAATAACAACTGAGTATTTCATCTATAACTTCTTTCCTTCTTGTTCATTCTCTTTAAACAGATATCCCTCAATAGTTAACGTGTCCGATTGAAACAAAGGTACAGATTGGACTATTAAACAGAATCATTTTTTTCCCTATCTCCGTACATATTAATATAATAATTCTGGTACTCCCCGGAAATAATCTCTTCCCACCATTCTTTATTATCTAAATACCACTGAATGGTCTTCTTAATTCCATCGGCAAACTTTGTCTCCGGTAACCAACCTAATTCATTATGAATCTTAGTAGGGTCAATTGCATAACGCATATCATGTCCTTTTCGATCTGCCACATACTTAATTAACGACTCCGGCTTTCCAAGTTCTTTGCAAATCAGTTTTACAATGTCAATATTTTTCATTTCATTATGACCACCGACATTATAAACCTCCCCTACTTTGCCCTTATGAATAATCAAATCGATTGCCTTGCAATGATCTTCTACATAGAGCCAATCGCGAACGTTTTCTCCTTTTCCATATACTGGAAGTTCTTTATCGTTTAATGCATTTGCAATCATTAACGGAATTAATTTCTCCGGGAAATGATATGGTCCGTAGTTATTTGAGCACCTGCTAATGGTAACCGGCAAGCCATAGGTTCTATGATATGCAAGCACAAGCAAATCCGCACTAGCTTTTGAGGAGCTGTACGGACTTGAGGTGTGAATCGGTGTTTCCTCTGTAAAGAAAAGATCAGGACGGTCTAAAGGCAAATCGCCATATACTTCGTCTGTAGAAACCTGATGATATCTTTGGATGCCATATTTACGACATGCATCCATAAGTACAGAAGTTCCGATAATATTTGTTTGTAAAAAGATTTCAGGGTTTTCAATGGATCGATCTACATGCGATTCTGCTGCGAAGTTCACGATCACATCCGGATGTTCTTCTTCGAACAGTTTATAAACCGCTTCTCTATCTGCAATAGATTCCTTTACAAATCGAAAATTGGGTTTATCCATTACACTTTTTAACGTACTAAGATTGCCTGCATAAGTCAAGCAATCTAAACATACGATTCTATAACCAGGATATTTTTCCATAATGTGGAAAATAAAATTACTACCTATAAAACCGGCACCGCCGGTTACTATAATTGTCATATTACTTCTTCTCTCTCTCTTTAAAATCAGAACTGACTACTCGACCTTTTGCGACAGTTCTCAAATATTTTCCATATGGTGATTTACCATATAGTTTTGCTGCAGCTTGTAATTCATCAAGACTAATCCAACCATATCTGTACGCAATCTCTTCCGGTGCAGAAATCTTAATTCCTTGACGCTTTTCAACCATATATACAAACTCAGCAGCTTCTAGCAAACTATTGGTCGTGCCGGTATCTAACCATGCAAAACCACGTCCTAGAATCTGTACATCCAGCTTATCCTTTTTCAGATACCGCGCATTTAAGGATGTAATCTCTAGTTCTCCGCGAGCAGAAGGCTTAATCTTCTTTGCAGCCTTTGCAACCCCCTTCGGATAGAAATATAATCCGGTTACTGCATAATTACTTTTCGGTTGCTTTGGCTTCTCTTCGATGGAGAGCGCTTTGAAATTCTCATCGAATTCTACGACTCCAAATCGCTCCGGATCCTCTACATAGTATCCAAATACCGTTGCGAATCCGTTCTCTGTTTTTTCTGCGGCGTCTCTTAAATACTTCGAGAATCCACTGCCATAGAAAATATTATCGCCAAGAATCATGGCGCACTCATCGTCGCCAATAAATTCTTCTCCAATAATAAATGCTTGGGCTAATCCATCTGGAGACTCCTGAACAGCGTAGCTAAGTTCAATTCCAAAATGCTTTCCGTCGCCCAAAAGATTCTTAAAACGAGGTGTATCTTCCGGCGTTGAGATAATCATAATTTCTCGGATTCCAGCTAACATCAGCGTAGAAAGCGGATAATAAATCATCGGCTTATCATACACCGGTAATAATTGTTTCGAAGTTACTAAGGTGAGTGGATAAAGTCTTGTTCCGGCTCCACCTGCCAAAATAATCCCCTTCATTTTCGTACCCTACTTTCCGTAAAATGCCTTTACTGTATCACAAACCTTTTGAACTTCCTCCTCTTTCAGCCCATAGTACATAGGCAATCTCAGAAGACGTTCACTTTCCTTTGTTGTGTATACATCCTCTCCATGAAATCGGCCAAACTTTAATCCTGCTGGTGCAGAATGAAGTGGAATGTAATGGAATGATGCTGTAATCTCATTTTCCTTTAAATAAGCGCTTAATGCTGTTCTTTCTTCTAAATCCTTCGCTTTGATATAAAACATATGTGCATTATGGTCACAGCCTTCCGGAATTGTCGGTAATACAATTATCCCTTGATTCTCTAATGGCTTTAACAACTCATAATACTGATTCCAACGGTCCATACGACTATCTTGTATCGTACGAATATTTTCCAACTGTCCATATAAATAAGCCGCATTAAGCTCGCTTGGCAGATAACTGGATCCCGCATCCACCCATGTGTATTTATCAATCTGTCCTCTAAAAAACTTAGCTCGGTTTGTTCCTTTTTCGCGTACAATCTCTGCACGCTCAACATTTTCTTTATCGCGAATCAAGAGTGCTCCACCTTCTCCCATCGAGAGATTCTTCGTCTCGTGAAACGAGAAACAGCCAAAATCGCCAAATGTTCCTAATGCTTTACCGTGATATTTACTGTCTACCCCCTGTGCTGCATCTTCAACAACTAACAGACCATGCTTTTTTGCAATTGCCATAATCTTATCCATCTCGCATGCAACTCCTGCGTAATGAACCGGCACAATAGCTTTTGTCTTGTCCGTTATCGCATTCTCTATCAAATTATCATCAATATTCATGGTATCCGGGCGAATGTCCACAAAAACAATTTTAGCACCGCGTAGAACAAAGGCATCTGCAGTCGATACAAATGTATACGACGGCATAATCACTTCGTCTCCCGGTTCTATATTTGATAAAATTGAAGCCATTTCTAAAGCATGTGTGCAAGAAGTAGTTAGTAGTGCCTTTGAAACCCCAGTATAATTCTCAATCCATGCATTACATTTCTTTGTAAAAGTGCCATCACCGCAAATCTTATGACTTTCAATCGCTTCCTTAATATATTGTTCTTCTACCCCAATATATGGTGGTACATTAAACGCTATCATAATCTATATCTCCTATTTTCACACTTTTCATTATATCATATTAAAACAACTTATCACTTACTTTTTTATTTCGATTCCCTTCTTGCAATATTGCCGCCATCTTGCACCTCCAATTACTGCACTAATTCTCATACTGAATCTGCATTTCTTTCCTTAGAGGATATCTCGACAATACATTTCCATCTATTTTCTCATCAAATAGCTTCACGGCAGTAATCTGTGAATTCTCGTAGGTCTTGTAATAATAAATGCATTTATCCATATTGCAGCATGATGAGTATATTGTGATTTCGTATTGATTATCTCCAAGATGAACGCACCCTCTCTGCTGTTCTACCGAACCAAGAATATGAAAAAACTGGCTGACGCTCTCTGCCTCTAAGCTACCGGAAACAGAATTCATCCTGGTAAATGCAACTTTAGCAAAACGCGAAGAAGATGAAAGATCTCCCGGCAAACCAATTGCCCCCATTCCACGACTATAGTCATCCAGTTTCAGACTGCTGGCGAATGAATTCTTGGCTGGTTCCGGTGAGAGATTCATATAATTATTTAAGGAAAATAATTGCTTGTCAAATGTCGGATTGTTTGTCATAACGCCTACGGGATTCTCGTATACCTTCAAACCTTCCTTTACAGACTCCACGACAATCACTTCTTTTTGATCAGCAATCATCCAATGCAAGGGTGACAACGGTAGCTCATCGCTATAGTTAATTCGCACAAGATTTATTTTGTCCAAGCGTTTTCTGGCTTCCTCCACACTTGCACATTGACATAAAATCCATGGGATAAATTCAAACGGAGCCACATTATCCATATCTGCACATTCGTCTTTATAATCTGCATTTCCGGGGAAATTCAGTCCAGCCATACTTAGGCCTTTTTCGTTTGTTGCATCGTAATACAGAGGATAATCGTCAACCACAAATGCCATTCCAATCAATGCATAGTGTTGTTCAATCCTATTATTTCTGCGGAACACAAACGGATAATTGCGCGGTGTAATTGTCACCTCTTCACGATAAGAAAATTCCAAATCCAGATTACGACCAAAATAATGATCTTTTGTTGAATAAGTTATTGCTGTACACATATTCTAATTCTCTCTTTTTGCCGGTTCTAACCGATTTTATACTTCTTATTCACCTTAATTTTCTTAACTTTTCCCCCATAATACTCAATCTCTACGGTTTTTATTTTCATTTTCGTCGCAACACCGTTGTAAAAGACTGGCGAATCCTCAAATGAATATGTTCCGAAATTCCATGCCTTAATGGGTCCAATTAAAGTTAATTCTGTCGTTTTTGCTCCTGTAATTTCATCTTCAACAATATCATCGACATCATTGTAAAAAGATACTTTGGCACGAACATATTTTATCTTGCTATTGCTTTCATTTACCACAACAAAATAAGGTTCTAATCCACCGACATAATTGCAGCCAAATCCAGCTGTATAAAATGGATTGTTTTTGTTTTTTGTCACTGTAATGACGTATTTTATTTTTGAACCTAATTTATTCGTATATGTAACTGTTGCTTTTCCCGCTTTCTTAGCGCGAATAACACACGAAGCACCTTTTGATTTTTTCTTTTCTATCGCTACAACCTTTTTATTAGAAGTTTTCCATGTTCCTGCCCCTAATTTTGGTTCAAGTTGCATTATATCGCACGACTTGATTTTATGTTTAACTGTTTTTTTCACAATAGTCGATTTAATAAAAAGACTATACTCTGCTAATTCATCAGTGGATAAAATCTTTAATATATAATTACCCTTACTTAACTTGATGGTTTTTCCCCATTTTTCAAAGTCTAAATAAATATCATCATATTGTTTTACCACTCTTCCTTTTGAATCTTCTAGTAAAATAGAAAAAGAACCATACGTATCATCCGAAAGAGTAAACTTATATTTTCCTGCTTTTTCAACCTTAATAGGATATACATTTGTATATCCGCAATCAAGGCGTACATTCTTATGTGAAAAATCCTTGCTATAAGATAATTTTTTTGTTGAATATTTTTTATGAACCTTATCGAATGATAACTCTTCTTCCTCATCATCGATATCCAAATCCTCGTCATCGATGTCAAAATCCTCATCAATCTCATTTCCATAATAATATTCTTGATGATTAACCAATGGACAGGCAGTCATAAAAACTGCCATGATCAGCATCATCAAAAACATTCGTCTTTTTAACATTTTCATTTTATCACCCCTCGTAAAGATATTTCATCTGCAACTATACAGTCGAAGATCCCTTTTTAATGCGACATAAGTATTATATCATGCTTTATCAACATGTGATTACAAATGGTATTTTATAATTTTATAATATAAAACAAAGTTCTAATTAATTTTATACTTTTTATCAGTTCCTGATATACTGTTTTCGATAATACTATATTTTTCGCATTGACATACCCAGATAGCGATATGACTACTAGTTGTTTTTATCGTATTCTTTTTAATTTTCACATTTGGACATTTATATGTCATTATTCCTTCAGCACCCGGTTTATTTACAACATTGGAACTAATCACTGCATACGGCGATGTGCTTACTTTTATCGCTATTTTCTTTTTACCGCTTCCTTTTCCAGTTACCTTATTTGAATATATTTTGACAGCAGTATCAGCACTTTTGGCCGCAGACTTATAAACATATATACCGAAGGTTTCATCTTTTTCTAGTCCATAATTTTCTATCGTATTATGATGGATTTTGGCAACTGTTCCATTCGTGCACTTAATTCCACATTGCTTTGTCTTTTGCACGGTATTATAGCTAATGATTGACCCATCTGAATCTATAACCTTTATTCCATCAACATTGATATTTGTGATAGTATTCTTCCCATTAATAATCAAATCCTTTGTGTGAGAAGCGAAAACCCCATATCTTTCACAGTTTGATATCGTATTACCAGAAATAGTAACTCCTATAAGAGGACGAGAATCTGACCCTGCAACGCGAATAGCATCCCCCCACAAATGTTTTCCATTGTTCATTCGTTCCTTTGTGTTTGATATTAAATTATTACATATCTTTATATTATAATTTTCCGGCAATATGATTTTCTTTTGGCCAGAGTTTGGCTGAAAATAATATCCACTTTCATTGCTTTCGTTTAGAGAAGAATATACTAATATTCCTTCAGTAACAGAACCCTGTTTCCCAGCTTTGCTCACTCCTAAATAATTGCCTTCTATGACTGCATTCGTATAATTAAATAACTTCATTGCAGTATCACTTATATTGTAAAAATAATTTCCGGAAATAGTAATATTATTATGAAAAACTCCTGCTACCGCAGTATGACTTCCAATTCCCCTTGTAAATTCATGAAACGAACATCCTGTAATTGTCACATCAGAACACGGCGTATCATCCCATAGAGAATCATTTATCTTTTTTGCCTGCACTGGCACAACAGTGTTATTATGAGTCACATCTAACTGTACAGCTTCTTTACATTCGATGGTACTTAAGTTTTTGCTGTTCCAATTATACATACCATAAAAGTTACAATTTTTTATTAATGCGCCCTTCACTCCTGCTAAGACAACTAAATGACTTTTCTTCGGAACGTTGCATACTGTTACACTGTCCATTGTCACATTTCTACAATGTACAAATCTAAAAGATTCTGTTCCTTCATCTTTTGATAAATTTGAGCTATCCCACTGTCCTCCACGTATTGTGATGTCATGAACTTCTAAATAATCGCCTTCATCATCATATTCTATGACAGATTGGATAAATGGTCCATAACGCTTACTTGAATCGTTTTTACTTCCACCATTTATAAATAATGCCTTATCCGAAGCAATAAAAGATGTATTTGAATGAATAAACAATGTTCCATGAAGATTATCATACGTTCCATCCTGCGCCTTAACAAACAAAGTTCCTTCATGTGGAGTTTCTAGTATTTTGTTGATTTCTCTATTATCCATCGTCGGATTAATAGTTACTATTACATCATCTGAATTTGCGTATACCTTCTCTTGGAATGAAAGCATTCCAACTAATATACATACTACTAAAACACTTATAATTCCCCTTTTTAACATTTTATGATTTTCCTCTCTAGTTTTTTATTCTGTTTTCTTCCTTTTTTGCTGCATTTTTGTCGCCACACTAAATCCTTGGAATGACAACATCCCAATTACTATTGAGCATAGTGTGGCCAAAACAAAATGCCATCTTGGCTCCAATCCTAAATCCGCTTTTTTGAAAAAGTATCTCACCACATTTTGGCATAAGTAAATCGGCAGACTGATTTTTCCTAAATATAATACAAATTTGTTTTGAAAGAACCTCGTTCCATTTCCCAAACCAAATTTTCCTGTAGAAATCACGATTCCAATAAACAAAAGCAATAAAATATATTGATCAATGTTCCTGTGATTAGAATTCATAAGAAAAATTACAAGTCCATAAACAGACACTTCCACAATTTGAACAAGCACTATACCCATTTTATGCAGTTTTCCATGTCTTTCTAGCGCAGTAGATAATTCATATGCAAAAATTCCAAGGCTCAGTCCTCCTAAGGCGCGAATATTACATCCCATAGCATTCTGATATGACATAATATTTCCTGGAAACCCTCCATACATTTGTATCAAATAGCCATACGCAAGCACCCCTATGAATGGACAGATAATCTTAGTTGCAAACTTTCCAAATTTAACAAGGATAGGATATAAAACCATAATTGCAATGAACATCGATGAGAGATAACATTCCACCGGATTAAATGATTTTTGTACTAAGCCAGTTGTATTTAAAATTAAGAAATTCGGAATTGCATCCAATAGTATTCTTGCAAAGTCACGCTTTCCACACTCGAAGATTATAATCAAAATAAACGCCAGCGAAATAAATAAAAAATGAAATGGTAATATCGTTCTAATCTTTCTCCAAACAAATTGACATGTTTGATTTCCCAGTGCATCTGGCTTAACACTACAAATCTTTTGTTCTTCAGACATACGATAAACAGATTTTGCCATTAAATACCCTGACAAGAGGAAGAAAAATTCCACACCCATTCTTCCAATTGGTGCAATATATATACATAATGCCACTAATTTAGGATGTTTCCATCAATCTAACGACACATGAAAAAATAAAACCATAAGCGCAAACACAAATCGAAGAAACTCCAGTTTTCCGTTTCTTATATTTTGTTTCAGATTTGTCATTTCATTCATCTAATCTACCTTCTCCCCAATCTTTTCATTATCAATTATCAACAATTAGCGGAATGCCATCTACAATATCATAATATTCTATTGGCAATTGCTTACTATCTTCATATACAAACCGATATACCCAAAGCGTCTGATCGATACCATCAATCTTTTGGATACCAATGGCTCCATAATCCTTCTTCAAAGTATTATAAAAAGCACTTAGTGTATTACGACTTTCGAATTTACTTTCGTCCTCAATATTTACTCGACTTACATAATAAACATTCGACTGTTTGAACACATTCCCGTTCATATCAGCTATTCCAAGTTTTTCTGCTTTCTTATCCATAATATCAGAATGAAATAATGCACTGCCATAATACATCATATTGCTCTCGTCACTTAAATCAAACGGGTTTAGCTCTACCAGAGAATAAACTTCTGTAATATAAATATTTTCAGGATGCTCATTAAAATACGCGTATGTATCACTTTGTATTTTAAATTTTTTCAGCATATTTTGTTCTTTCTCTTTCGATTGAAAAACTGAACTGCATATTGGAATAACCAAACATACCGAAATAAGCGCTGTCAAAACATACATCAAATGTTTTTTACGCGCTTTATGCTCAATGTTTGAAATGTAAAGCAACATATTAACTAAAGTCGCCGGAATAAGTACTACCGCTATTGCCCTATAGATAAATCTTCCTTTTATTGCAAGATATACAAGCAATATCAATGTTCCAAATAAATTGCATATGCCTGCAATCGTTAACCATTTTTGGCGTTTTGGGAATAAGCATATCAAAATCAACACACAAGAAAGGCCATATGCGATTAGTGCCACTACAGTCGGTGGTGTTTTCTTGATTTGCTCAAAAGCATCTTTTATATTTTCTTTGATACTAATAGTCTGGTTTTCTGCAATCATTTGTAGCGCTTCTGTTGTGATATTATCATTCATAAAACACCACGATTCTGCAAGAAACAAAGTATCTTCATCCCAGCCTACACTTTGATATAGCTCCGGATTTTCTTCGTAAGTATCATGCGGATAATCAATAAAAGTACTTCTAGCATGATTAAATTCTATGAATTCATTTCCATTTATATTCTTTATAATATCAGATTGAACATACCCAATACCTTTTACCATACATACCGCTATTGCGATAACAAATGCTAGCTTTCCCACACGTCGAATTAACGCTTCCTGTCGTGAAAAGATTCCGTAGGCAGAAATAAGGACAACATAAGCAACCAGAACATATCCCTCAGAAATTCGTACAAAGCATGCCAGTATAAAACATAAAATGCTTCCGACAACTAACAGTCCCCTCTTTTCCCAAAAAAGTTTTTCTCTGCTTGTTAAGACAAAGATTAGTATGATTGACGCACAACCAATAAGGATAGATGTAAGCGTAAAGGACATTCTCCATAAATTAAACATAATGAATGAGCCGTCAAACAATTCCACTATTGCTATGATAAATAGCAATGGTAATTCTCTTTCTCTTGCCAGTCTAATAACCGTATAATGAATTGCCATCAAGCCTATAAACACTAAGAGATGACAAAACAAATACCACCACGGTACATTTGAAATGCAAGAAAATAGCCATGCAATAGGTATTGAAATAGCAGGATGAATATACTGATGAAAGAAATACGGTTCTCCCAAAAAACTGCCGGATAATACATGCTGTATCCTAGAATCATCATTCGTTAAAAAAGCCGGAACCGAATTGTAAAAAACATATAAATAGTTTGCTCCTACAAGCAACAAAGAAAACAGTAAATCAATAGATTTCTTGTTCTTTAAAATAATTGCATAATGTTGATATAACCAAATGATTAGTTCAGAGAATGCAATTGCAAAAACAGTTATAATAACTGTAGCGACTACTGATATCAAAAATCCGTTATGGAGCCTCTGTAAAATTTTTTTCATCCACCAAAAATATAATGGGACATGAATTAGCCATGCCGATACAGCATAGATAGAAACATTGTGAAATATAACAGCTGATGGTCTTGCTTTTCCTTGATTCAAATGTTGATTCGCAATCATTCCAATAAAGAAAACCGGAAACATACAAATCATAGCATGTTCAGGAATTTTATAGCACAAAAAGACCCACATAAGGAATCCAATTGCGAATCCCCATGCCGGTCTTATTTTTTTAATCACATAGTGCAGGATAGGCGCTACTATCATATACAACATGCAAATCCTTACATATTTCCATGGCGCCACAATCCAGCGATAACCCACTATATCGGCTATACCCAAAACATTGAACAGGGGCCCGAGCATCCGATTTTTCATCTCGGTCCCCCATATGCCATCAATCCGAGCTTGCTGTCCTACAGCAAAACAAACTGCAATTGTAAATGCAATTATGATAGAAAGCCAACAAACAATTTTGAAATATTTCTCCACCAAAAATTGTTTATAATAATCGCGTACCCCTTTTTGCACCAGCACATGATTCAATCGATAACCAAGTGTCAAAATGGCAAGTGAAATCAACAGATTTTGCACAATTGCAAAAATGCTTTTATACGTTATCATAATATGCGAAGTTTTACATGCGATATTTAAAAATATCGCACCCAAAACCGCTATTCCACCACTTATTGCCACTCGTTTCTCACTCATATAATTTCCCGGTCTTTCGCTCTTAAAACTAAACATTTCACCTATCTCGTACATTTCTGAATCAACCAATCGATAAATTGACTATAATGCATCAATTTCTTAAGCTCGCTCACAACGATTGCCAATATTAATGAAACTACAAATAGCACAAGCAATATACCGCCCATATACTTGAACGAATAGATAAAAGTATGTAAATAGTACTGCCGCAAGAAAGTGTGTGTCAAAAATATATCCATAGAATACTTTCCTAGCCAACCTAATACTCCCCGAATCCCTTTTAGTTTAAATACTGAGAGTTTTAACATAACAATTAGCAAAAACGGGAAAAGTCCATATCTCAAATAATAATATCGACTACCACTGATTTCATAAAATTTCGCATAAAACAGTAATACGATACACCATCCCAGCAAAGTGACGCCACACTTATACCATACTGGTTTCGATTCAAAAAAACCACATATTTTCTCAAATGTATTATGTAATGCGCAAGCCACACCTAGCGCCAATACAGGCAACCATGTGAAAACACTTTTCGCATCATACTCAGTAGGAACCAAAATAATATAAGCAAAAAAAGATATGCATAGCATTGTAATCAGACCAAATTTTCGATCAATCCATACTAATATTGGCACAATCAGCACAAATAACACTGCGATGCTCATGTACCACCATGTTCCGCATAGAGATGGAGTTCCCAACAACGATGAAAGTCCCAAAAAATCAGTCAAAAAATATAAAACGCCTCGGACAATCCCTTCCGCGAAGTAAATATTCCATGGTCTCCCGTCAATGATTTGACATATCACATTGGATAAAAAGAATACAAACCAAAATCCGGACATCACTCGAATCAAGCGTGTCCCAATCCACTTATTTATCTGACCATCTTTGACCTTCGAAAATGAAATTGCAAGACCAAACCCAGTCACAAAAACAAACAATGAAACGCAGATTTTGGAAGCTGATGAAATCTGATTAATAAAAGTCTCCGAGAACGGAGAAAAAATCACTGTATCTCCGGCATACCTCTGTGGGCTCAAAAAAGAATGATGGAATAGCATTAAAAGAATAGCAATGCCTTTTAACGCCCAAGTATCATCCATTGTAAATTTGTTTTTATTCGACTCTGTCATAACTACCAATTCTTCTTCTCAATTAATTCGCAAATTCTTTTGCTATTATCATCATCAATATACTTAAAGTACCCGGCTCTTAACTTTTCATATTTTTCTTCCAGTTTGAAGTCAAATGCTATATTTTTTTCGATCAAATCAATCAATTGTTCGGCAGTCATTGCTCTATCTCCGAACAATTCTGTATCCATATCCAAATAACTTCCATGTGCCTCATTATAAGTATCTATATCAAACTGATAGAATAGAACAGGCTTTCCTTGGTAGTACACATCCCATGCAACAGATGAATAATCCGTGATCAAAAGCTTACATTGCATCATCAGTTCATTCAATGGTTCCTCCCCGTACGGAATAATGCGTACCCGGTCGCTTTTGCAAGAAAAGCTAGATATATATTCTCGAAACTTTGGATGAATATAGAAATTAAAATTCACATCCTGCTCATCCAACAATTTTGCAAGTCGATCTGAATTAATAAAATCCATATAGTGCTTATAATAATCGCTCTTTTTAAAATCATCCTCAGTCGCAGAATCAAGCCAGTTTCTCCATGTCGGCATCATCAAAATATCGCGTCTGCCTTCAGAACAATCATGAAGTACATCCCAACGTGCAAATCCGGTCACTGCAATTTCGTCTTCTTGATAATGAAAATACTTCTCAATAATCTCTTTTTCGAAATCTGATGTTACGACAAATAGGTCACATGGATTATTTCCATACTTATCATAGGTACTGTCAACACGTTTAAATGCGGTTACACCATGCTGTAAAAATACCATCTTTTTCTTTTGAATTAACGGGCGAATGATACTTGGGCGCGAGCGCCATGCATAAGCATGTAGCTTTGTATCGGAACTAATAAGAGCTCTTGATGCAAGCATCATGATCATAAATTTCAAACTCATAAACGACAATACTTTGTTGCCATATTGCTTTACTCGTTCATAATCTGAAGCTTTCTTATTGATTACATAATAAAATTTTGCGCCAGTCTTCTCTTCCATATTGTGTTCCATGCAATATTTAAAGAAATAATACCCATTGTCCTGCGCCATCTCGGAATACTTCTCATATACAATATAGATTTTCTTCGCATTCAAGGACTTTTTATTACAGTTATAGTACTTACGCGCAATACGTTCCTTGATACGCGTTTGCATTCCATCATACTTTGACTTTTCACGGCACAACAACGCAATAGAATCAGCTCCGGTCACATATGGGAATATAACAAGTCCATCTTTTAACTTCACATAATTATCTTGGAAAATTTTAATAAACTGCCGCTTAAACTTAGCTACATCACACTTGGTGCTAATCATATAAGATTTTCCATCCAATTCAAAGGCCGGCTTAATATCCCAAAAAATAGGTTTAAACTCATAATCCTTTACACGCATTTCTATTGATAAACGCAATCCTCCGGTAATTTTCTCTTTATCTTTTAACGGAATCAAAAACTGCTTTCTATCTTCTTTAGTTTTTGATCGAAATACAAAGAAAAATCCATTCCAGTCTTTCTGATCATCATCCACCTCGACTGTGCAACGGAGAATCCCTCTTTTAATCGAAAATTCTGTCATATTTGCAGAAATCTGATTATTGTATAAATGAACGTCTAACATTTGCATAATCGCTAGATTTCCAATCGCGGTTTCATATAATACAAATACAATATTCTCGTCCATGTAATTCATAGACTGTATCGGTGTATAAAATGTTTTTTCACGTTCAGAGCTCTTATTTTTCTTAAAACGATAGATATCTGCCTGCTGTCCTTTAATTGCAACAAAACCAATTGTCCATTTCTTCTTGCCAATAAATTCAACGGTTTCAGACATATCCGGCACTATAAAAGTACATTTATTTGCCTCATATACGATATCGCACAGCTTGTAACTGTCTTTGCTTGCTAAAAATCCCTGTACATATTCATATTGCGATAAATCAATATCTGTAATTTGAAAAATTATTTTTTGCTCGCAATTCTCGATCACATCACAAATACAAGGCATTGCTTTCACCTCAGGATCATACATATATGCACTAATCCGAGATTCTATTATATTCATATATTGGTTTTCGGCATTCATATTGTTCTTTCTCCTACTATTTTGCAAAACTATATATAGTATAAATGATAATCCTTTTTTCATCAATTCCTAATGCAAAAAACACCCCTCTATGCTAAAATCAAAAATGTATAATATCAGATTTAAATAATTTAAGGAGGCAACTGGGAAATTGAAGAAAATATTAGTTCGAGCGCATACAAATATCATGGTACCACATACAATCGATGAAGTGCTTGCAAAAGATTTATTTGGCCATAATCCCGGCAACTGGCTTTTTTTGTACGGTGTTTTACGAACTATAGTTGATGATGATATACAAGTTGCCTTCACCACCGGCTATTCGGAAGATTTAAACAAAGATCGCATCAAGCGGTATAACGCTGAATACGATTACTTATTACTTCCTCTCGCCAATGTTTTTAAAGAAGATTGGGTAGAAAAGCTTAAAGCTCTCACCTTTTTGGTAAAAGCACTCACGATTCCATGTATTGTGATTGGTATGGGTCTGCAAGCTGAATCCGAAGACGGAAATTTTGATTTTCCTTTTAATCAAACAGCCAAAAACTTCATTGATGCGGTCTTGCAAAAATCAAAAATCATCGGTATTCGCGGAGAATATACTGCAAAATATCTGGAATATTTAGGATATCGAAGAGATATTGATTTTATGATTATTGGTTGCCCATCTATGTATTCCTTTGGGCTGAATCTTCCTCGGATTTCCAGTCCTGCAAAGAATCCAAAACGTGTTCTTCTAAATACGAATCCAACCATTCAATCCGAATCATATAACAAGTGGTTTTTGAAATTCACAAATTCCCTCGATGATTCCGGAATTGATTATTATTATTTACCACAGCGCTTAGACGAACTCCGCTTAATTCAATATGGCACTCCTATAGCAAAACATATGTGGAATAAAGTACCTGATTATTTCCCTGTCTCTACAAAACAACCGCTTTATCGTCATGAAGTTGGAATTAACTCTGTAGAATCCTGGCTTACGCTCAACCGTACAATGGATTTGACAATCGGAAGTCGCATCCATGGATGTATTATATCAGTTCTTTGCGGAATTCCTACACTTGTTCTTGTCAAAGATACTCGCATGAAAGAACTGGCTTCCTTTTTTGGGATTCCATTTCTTGACATTTCAAATATAGATGAAACATTTGATATGCTAAATTATTGTGAAACACTTGATTATAGCAAAATCTATAACTTGCACGAACAAAACTTTAAGAACTTCATTCATTTTTTAGATATTAATCAGGTTCCACACATTTATCAAACGAATCTCTACCGTACAGAGATTCCATATGACCGCATTACACAAAACAAAGAAATACAAATTTACTACCCTATTACAAGCCGTGATCCTGAGGAAGTTCAGCAGACATTGTTGCAATACACTGATTATCTTCAAGATTACAGTAGAAGATTTGAGAAAGATTATCGTCATAAACTATTGAGTTTGTATACCACTACTTACCAACAATCTTTTTCCATCAAGAAATGGAAAGCCGCTGCAACTGCTGCCGAACAAGAGTTGTCTAAACCCAAGCAAAAAAAATGGCTTCGCACCAAATAATGTGTGCGAGGCCACTTTTTATTATCCGAAATATCCATATCCTCCGGTTACTTCGATTACTGTTCCGTTAATATAATCGTTTGTCAAAACATCATAAGTAATCTTTGCCACTTCTTCCGGTTTGCCAAATCGATGTGCTGCAATTTTGGCATTGATGCGTTGATAGCTTTCTTCACTTCTGCCATCCTGCCATCGTGTCTCTATAAATCCCGGTGCAATTGCATTGATGCATACCTGTTTTCCATCAAACTCCTTAACCAAGGTCTTTGCAAGAAAACATACTGCTGCTTTTGATGTTCCATATACTACAGAAGACGAATATGGCACAATTCCTGAATACGATGCCATAAAAATAATCTTACCGCCCTCCGCAAACAAATTTTTTAATTTTTGGATTAAAAATACAGGTATCGTTACATTTGTCCGAATAATCTTATCCCACACATCCATCGTATACTCATCGAACTTCATATAAGTACCAATTCCGGTATTACAAATCAACCAGTCGATATGATCAAAGTGCTCTTTCACATAATCTACAAGTTTTAATAATCCTGCTTCCTCAGACATGTCTGCCTGAACCAATTCGGTTTTCGCTTGCAGTTCTCCCGGCAAGGATTCTTTCAATGCAATTGCAGCTTCTTCATTATGACCATAGTTAATAATCAAATGTGCCACATCTGCTTCCTTTGCAATCTTTTCTACAATACTCTTTCCGATTCCAGCAGTTCCTGATGTGATAATGATATTCTTTCCCATGTTTCTTATACTCGATTCCTGTAATTAAATTGCCTTATTTTTTGACGCAGACACTTTGTATTTGCTATCTGACAAATAGCCACGTCCACCAACCTTATTTGATTTTACCTTGCATGATTTACAATAATCTTCAAGGTAAATTGCAAACTTTGACTTTGATGCTTTTACCGTATTACCGGTAATCGTCACATTTGCATAGTTCTTTGAACTGGTTCCAACAACATAGATACCAACACTCTTACTCTTTCCGATTGTGTTGCTCTTAATTGTCAATTTCTTTGCATTTTCAACATAAATTCCACAAGACCCAACACCGGATATCTTGTTTTTTAGTAGCGTAATTCCTGTTGTACCACTAGTATAAATTCCACAACGATTTGGATTTTTGATGGTATTTCCGCTTACCGTTGACGAATTTGAAAGGATTGTAATACCTTGAACACCTGCAGAAGTAATTGTATTGTTAGAAATGGTATTTGAACTTCCCTTTTCTACATGAATACCGGTATCTTTTGATCCTGTAATCGTATTCTTCGTTACATTACATTTTTTACTCTTAAACACATAAATGCCGAGTTTTTTTGGTGTCGTGATTGTATTAGTATCTACCGTGGAATATGAACTCTCAACAATTCCAATTGTGGCATTTGATACATTTGAAATTGTGTTTCCAACCACCTTTGTCTTTGGTGATGATACAGCATAGATTGCAATGTTTCCAACATTTGAAATCTTATTTCTCAATACTTGAGCTCCGGTTGTCTCCGTTACATAAATACCTAATCCTGCAGTCTTCTTAATCGTATTATCCGCTACAACCGCTTTTTTAACACTACCGATATAAATCGCGCCTTTTTTCTTTGCCTTTGCATTGTTGATTGTATTCTTTTGAATAGTAACATTTTTACAATCATTTGTACCAATTGCAAAATCATTGGTCGTAGAAATGGTAGATCCCTTTACAGTTAAATTAGAATTCTTACTTGCATATATACCAAATGAATCTCCATTTTGAATCTTGCACTTATTGATTGTTGCCGTTGAACTGTTTACATACACTAAAGAATTAAAAGTATTTCCAAGGTCCTTTGCAATTACTATCTTCACGTTTGACATATTCAAGGTCGAACCTAAACGTACATAAACCACCGGCCCAATATTGGTATCAATACTAGTCATGGACAGATTATTTACTGTTGCTTTTGCATCTGATACACGCACGAGTGCACCATTCTTTTCACCGTTAATGGTACTATTCTCAAACAGACAGTTATCTGAGCTATAAAAATCCACCAAATATCCGGTCACTTTTGAGAAAGTACATCCGGTCACTGTAATATCACTTCCACGTTTCTTGCTACATTCATGGTGTGTTCCCACTCCGGAACCAACATTAGAGAAACTACATCCGGTGACCGTTACATTTACGCAAGGCGTATTGTCCTGTGGATAAGAATTTGACTCTCCGACTCTATTTACAAAGTCTAAATGAATTGCTTCACGTTGTCCCAGACGAACACGCTTGTCGACAGCACTTGTTCCACCTGTCCAATATGATTGATCACTTCCTGCATAAGTCACATTATCTTTGAATTTACAATTCTTAACTGTTACATTCTTTGTACCACTTAAGTTTACCAAATGGTCGGTTGAATGCATAAAGGTTGCATTGTAAAGTTTGATATTCTGCGCATGCTTAATTCCTACTACAATAGTAATCTCCTGATTGGATGAATTGCGATCCCAGATTCCACCATTGATTGTAATATTTTTCGCCTGATTATATCCACCAACTTTACAACTGCTATAGGCATCTCCTACTCCGCAACATATAGACCCATCATCATGACGATGCACGGAATAAACCATATAACCGACTGAAGAACGACAGATAAGTGTTGTATCCTTCTCTGCTAAGATAGTAGTGTTGGACCAAACACGAAGTCCTCGATCCAAATAATATGTACCGGATGGGATATACACAGTCACAACCTCATTGGAACCTTCAATGGAATCCAAAGCAGCTTGAATTGCTGTAGAGTCATCCGTATTATCATTCGGTGTTGCTCCATAGTCTCGTACATCCAATGCTCCTTCCGGAACCGTTACAGCTTTCGCAACTGCAGGTTTCGCAAGAATTCCCAACATAATTATTCCCATCATTCCCAAAATAGTCGCTGAAATTCTCTTCCACATTTTTGGCACCTCCAAAACTTCACTCTTGTCTCACTGCTTCAATCAAATTATATGGCAAATAAGTATATTCTCCGGCATTTTCCACACCCACAAGATATGTCTGATAAGCAAATTCCTCAAGCAGAATTGCTCTCTCAATCGCTTCATTCAAATCTGCGCCAAATACCAGTGCCTCATACTTATTAATAAACAGTGCCCTCATCTGATCAGCTTCACGTGACTCGATTGCCTCTTTAACTTTGCCTGCAATCTCTTGTTGCCACTGACTTCCATCACGATGCATCGGAAGTTCTGTACAGACAATTTCTCCGCCAAATTCCTGTATCTGCTGATAAGAGATTGGCGGAAGATTCGAACCACTCTGCGCCCAAACGCTACAATATCGTGAACTCAAATGAATCACACAATGAATATCCGGTAACATTTCAAACACAGCCTGATCAATTGTAAATCTACCATCAACTGTTTTTCCTTCAGAATTTTGGCCTTCTTTGTTAACAGAAATCAAATTCTCTTCACAAAGACAATTGTTGTTTTTTATATCTTCTCGTGTCCAAAAGCAGTTTTCTTCTGCTTTTACGGTGATCATACTATTATTTACTATATCGACTGTTTGATTCTTTATCAAACGATAGGCATCCAACAGCTGTTCTTTTGTAACTGCAAACATTCTTTCAATCCTCTATTCGAACGTGTAAGTTTGATTTTTTAACGCTTTTTTTTCTTCTTCAGACAAATACTTTTTGTCCAACCATGCTCGCACACCATGTGACTCTCGTAAATTCTTTGGCATCAGCTTCAAATAATCCATACCATATTGTCCACGCAAATAATCGCTGTAATCCGGCATGCACATAAATCGATATCCTTCAAACGGTAACAACACTGGATGCAGGAATAATTCCAGACTCGCACGACCGTTATAATTACCTTTGATTACAATTTCGGCTAACTGCTTAGACTCTTCAAAATTTGTTTTCTTTGCAAGTCGGTCAATATGCTTCGAAATTGGTCGAATCAGATGTAATCCTCTTAAAACAATCCCCCAGAAAGTTCTTACAATGCGTCGACGTCTGCTTTTGCCGCTTCCAGGCAAAGCATTTCCAAGAATACGATATTCACGCCACTTAGCTAATTTTTTGATTAACTTTTGAGCTTCTTTTCCATCATTTGGAATCGCATCAAAAGGAACGATATCTATCCAAGCGTGCTTTGGGATTGAAACACTGGTATCATGCTTTACCTTTACTTTCATATCCAATAAACGCGCAATTGGAATTTCTTTTAGTCCTGTCTTCATGGAGGAAATCTGATAACGTCCATCAATCAATTCTCCATGTGAATATTTCTCAATAAAACGTTCAAAATCCGGTCGAAGCAAAAATACATCCACATCATCATCCCATGGAATAAATCCTTGATGGCGTGCAGCTCCAAGTAATGTTCCTCCAGCCAAAGAATACGGCATACCTTCCTCTTTGCAAATACGGTCAAAGACCTTTAACATACCAAGCAGAGATTTATGATATTCCACTTGATCTAATCTTAAATCTGTATAATTCATTTTCTCTTTTCCTTATGCCTTTAGTTCCAAAATGCTTTTACTTCTTCTTCCGGCATTAATGGCTCCTGTTTATAAATCGGAGCACCCAATGCAGTCTTCGGATATGCAAAGGTTCCCTCTCCAAGTATTACCTCGATCAACAATGGTTTGTTACCATGCTTTTTCACCGCTTCTGCCAACTCCTCCGGTGTGGAAACCTGTACAGATTCAATTCCGTATGCAGTTGCAACCTTTGCAAAATTTGGTGAAGAAAAATACGGTGAACCTGCTGCAAAATGATTTCCTTCAAAATAAGCATCTTGCTGTTGTGTAATCAATCCAAGAGACTGATTATTCATCACAATCGCCACAAGATTGCGTGGTTCTTGAACCAACCACTGTAGCTCTTGAATGTTCATCTGGAAAGCCCCATCACCGCAAACCGCATATACAGTATTCTCCGGTCTTACTGTACTTGCTCCAATTGCTGCCGGCAAAGCGTATCCCATTGCACCATGTCCTCCGGAGAAAAGAACTTTCTGATTTTTCTTTGTATCAAAGGATTGTCCAACCCACATCATATGCTGGCCAACATCCCCTACGATGACATCTCCTTCTTTAGTCTGCGCACTCAATGCTTCAATAAATTTATTTGGTCTTCGCTGTTCCAAAGAATCATCGAATTTCTCTGTGTACGCTTTATAGGCACGGCACTCATCAAGCCAGTTCTCATCCGCTACAGTATGTGTGCCTTTCTGCATCATCTGTTCAAACAAATCCGCTACCGAATCGCAATCCAGCAGGTATGAAGTTTCCTCTTCTTTAACCTTTCGGCAAAGTTCAGAAGAATCCACATCAAATCGAATCAACTTCGCATCCGGTGCAAATCTTTCGAGTACGGTTCCTGTCTGTCTTGTACACATTGACATTCCAACTGAAACAATTAAATCTGCTTTCAATGCAACAATCCAATTCGCATAACGATGTCCGTAAGCAGCACCTACATATCCAAAGTAATTAGCATCCTCTGCCAGGAAACGATCCTTTGCCAATAAGCTTGAAACAATTGGCAAACCACATGTTTTCGCATACTCATGAATCACTTGTACTGCATGCTCCGATGCACCGTTTCCAATTAAGATAACAGGTCTTTTAGCACTTGCAAAACTTGTCTTTAAATCTTCATAAACCGCATTTTTTTCTGCCATCTTAGGCAGTTCGTTTTCGGTTTCTTCATAACTTTTTAACTCATCCGGATTGATTTCCGCTCTTTGAATATTCATAGGAAGGTCAATCACAACCGGTCCTTTCCGACCATTGTTTGCAATTGCATAGGCCTTCTCTAATTCATAGCGAATCTGCTCCGGCTCATCAATTCTAACTGCATACTTTGTAACAGGCTCTACAATTCCTACCACATTCGTCTCTTGAAATACCTGCTGACGAAGTCCTTTGATTTCGTAATGGCATTCATATGTATTTACCTGCCCCGTGATAAAAATGACTGGAATAGAATCATAGTATGCATTTGCGATTCCTGAGACGAGATTGATGGCTCCCGGTCCGCTGGTTGCATAAGCGCAGGCACAGGCGTTTTTCGTCGTTGCATAACCACAGGCTGCAAAGCTCGCGCCTTGCTCATTATAACAAACGTGATTCTTCACAGCTGGATTCTTATAAATGGAATCTACAAAATGTGCAATCATCGTTCCCTGATATCCAAAGAAATCGGTAATTCCTTTTTTTGCAAGGAAGTCTACCATATAATCTGAAAGTTTCATTAATTTCATACCCCTTATTTGTTATGATGAATATATTCTAAGATTTTTACAATGGTATTGGATTCATCCGGAAACAGTCCCATTGATTCCGTACGATTGTTCTCGAGCATCGTACGCATCGCACTTAACAGGAAGCAGAATCCGTTTCCCTCAAAATTCATTGAGTAGGTCTTTACTTCTGAACCATCTGTAGTTTCAAGTTCAAAGTAATTGCTCTTCCACCAGTTATCTTTTAACCGGATTGTGCCCTCTGTACCAATAATTTCCAACTGTTCCTTAACACGAATCTTATTACCGATATTGATGCTTGCTTCACCTGTCGGATACTTTAATGTAATTGACGCATACTCAATTCCATCTTCCGAAGTTACAAGGTTAGGCTCAATCGCATCATATTCTTTTCCCATAATCTTAATAACTGGGCAAAGTGCGAGCGCAGCTAAATCATCAAAAAGATTAACAATGCTGCGGTCTCTTTTCGAGATAGAGCAGTTAAATCGGATAATATCGCCAATCATTCCTGCATGTGTCATCCAAAGCAACTGAATAAAGATTCGAACATAAACCATCTTAACATTATCAATCAATGCTACCTGATTATCTTTTGCTACCTTGTATAGATGTTTATGAATCTTTGCATCCAAGCTAAATGGTGGATCCGCAATGACATGCTTTCCATGCGCTAGACACTGTTCTATAAAATCAGCGCGTTTATCCAAATGGCACTTCACAAAGACAATATCTGTATCTCTCCAAAATGCATCGAGATTTCGATATGCATTTTCGATGTCGTATTTTTCTTGAAATGCATCCAAAACTTCCCTACTTTCTGAGAATACGGAAGTTACCTTGAATCCGCTCAGTTTCTGAGATTCTACAATCAACTGGTTATCTTTTGGTTCGTCTACAATCAGACCGATATTATACTGTTTAAAGTTTTCTTCTCGAAGCTGTGTGCTGGAAATATTTTTCGTTCGTTCCAAATAAACCACATCACAATATTGCTTTAAGTGGTCAAATTTACCTTTCCAGTCATCTCCAATTACAAATACATCAACGTCATACTTAATGATGTCGCTGATTTTTTGTCCTAAATATTCTTCTACGATAATGGCATCCGCCAAACCGGTATTTTTCACATTGTTAATTCGCGTTGCAATGCTGTCATGCACAGACAGCTTTCCGCGTCCCACATCATAACTGTCACCGGTTACACCAACGATTAAATAATCTCCATATTCTTTTGCACGTTTGATAATGTTGTAATGTCCTTGATGAAACATATCAAATGTTCCATACGTAATCACTTTTTTCATTTATAATTCCTGCCTCCAGCGCAGTAGACTAGTACTAATATACCATGTTTTGATTTCTTAGTAAATATCAAAAACAAGGAGCGAATGAAGTTCGCTCCTTGTCTCAATTATTCTTTATGATACTCGCGATAAACTTCATCAACTAAAGCATACGGAAGATATCTCATACATCCATTGCTTTCTTTTGCGACTTCCCATGCATGTTCTGCCAATGATTCCAATGCCAAAGCAAGCTCTACAGCCTCATCGAGACTCTCTCCCCAGATAATTGTATCAACCTTTGGTACAAACATTCCGCGACATTTCTTTGGATTTCCATAGCGTAAGACCTCAAGTACCTCTTGTGAAACAACATCCACAAAAGAATCGCCTCTCGTATAGTTAATCGGCGCACTCACAGGTACCTCTCCAAAGAAATATTTCGCATGGATTGTTGAAAGTGGAGGAAGCGCAACCTCACTCTGATTCCATATCGTAGAATATTTCATAGTTGAGTTTACTACACAATTCATCCAATCATAGCGCTCTAACATTTTTACATCTACAAAAAATCGCAGATCTAAATCTATCTTTTTGCCATCTGCAGTGATTCCGTCACGATTAACCACAAAGATTTGCATCGCATCTAAATCATTTTGAAATCTGTTTCTTACACGTACAATATAATTACCAGAATCTGCTCTTAATACGATTAAGCTATTATCTAATACATCTTTTCCAGTTTCGTGAAGCATCTTATGTGCTCTTATAACCGCCTGAATTTGTTCTTCGTACATCTTACATGTCCTCTACTAAAACATCCTGCTGATTTTCATCCGGCAATTCTAGCCCATTCTGCTCGAAATATTCCTCGTTGATAAATGTTGCCACTCCATGCGCTATGCGCTTGTTCTTTGGGAGCAACTTCATATAGTCATTCCCATACTGGCCACGTAAATAAGCATCATAATCCGGCATACACATAAATGGATATCCTTCAAATTCAATGATTTCAGGGCTCTTAAATAAATCAATACGTCCCATGCCATTAAAGTTTGCCTTCGCAACAATCTCTGCAAAATATTCAGCTTTTTCAAATGGGTACTTCTTTGCTAAACGATCAATTCGTTTGCATACAGCATTTTGCAAATGCAACTTTCGAATAAGAGGTCCCATTGTAGAACGAACAATTATCTGCCATGTTGTACGACCACTCCCCATTTTGGCATTAGCAACAATACGAACCTTGCGATAGAAAGAAAGTTTTCGAACTAGTTTTTCTTGCCATTTCGGATCTTCCGGGACTGCATCAAGCGGTACAATATCTATCCATGCTGTCGTTACACTATTGCTTCTCTCATGGTCTACTCTCACACGTTGATCAAGCATACGTGCAAAAGAAATCTCTTTCACCCCATTTTTTAGTGTTACGATTTTATAGTATGGTTTTGGCAGTTCCATTTTGGAATAAATCTCTACAAATCTTTCGTAGTCCGGTCTCAAAAGAAACACATCCACATCATCATCCCATGGGATAAATCCCTGATGACGTACTGCGCCTAATAAAGTTCCTCCTGCCAAGGAATAGGTCATTCCTTGTTCCTTGCACATTTTATCAAATGTGATCAACATATCCATCAAGATTTGATGATAATGTCTGGTATCGATTTGATTATTGTTCGTCATGAGTAATCCTCTATTTCATAAATTCTCTGTATTCTTCAATAACTTCTTCCGGCTTCCCGATTTTCTTAATCACTCCATCATGCATCCAGAGTACGGATGTACATAAATCAAGTAATGAACTCAGTGAGTGCGATACAATAACCACTGTTCGGTCATCGTCGGAAATCAGTTCTTTCATCTTCTTGTAACTCTTCTTTTTGAATCGCTCATCACCTACGGATAAGACTTCGTCTACCAGGATGATGTCGGTTTCTAAGATTGCGGTGATGGCAAAGGCTAGTTTCGAATACATACCGCTGGAGTATGTTTCTACCGGCTGATCGATGAAATCGCCCAGCTCTGAGAAATCGATGATTTCCTGTTCCTTTGCTTTGATCTGTTCTTCTGAGAAGCCCAGCAATAAACCGGATAAATAAATGTTCTTGCGTCCGGACATTTCCTTTTGGAAGCCTACACCAATGGACAGAAGCGAAATGCTGTGTCCGTGCATGTCGATGCTTCCTTCGTCCGGCGAGAAGATTCCTGCCAAGGCGCGGAGCAAAGTGGATTTACCGCTTCCGTTCTTTCCGATGACGCCAAGGATTTCTCCTTTCGGAACTTCAAAGGAAATTCCTTTGATTGCTTCAAAATATTTATCCTTTGGATTCTTTTTCTTTTTGCGACTTAAAAGCTGTTTTTTGATAGAAAACTTCTTAATCTTACGATAGCGCAAGACCATGTTTTCGACGGAAATTGCTATTTCTTTCATCTTAAATCACCTTTGCGTAACTGTTTTCGTACTTGTAAATCTTATAAACACCAAACATTGCCAGCAAAATGCTCGCAACCAGCCATGCCAATAGCCATTTCCAATATAATGACTGCTGATAAATCACCACGCGTCTTGCGGATGTGATGAAATAAGACAATGGGTTCAAGCGTACTACATAATAACTGATTGAAGGCGGCAATCTCTTTTCTACAGAAAAGAAGATACCTGTCAAATAGTATACGAAACGCAATAAAATACGCACGATATTGTTTAAGTCTTCGATAAAGACACCATAGTGCAACATAATGGTAGATACTGCAAAAATAAATACAGTATATACCGCAAGTAATGGGAATACCCAGAGAATATTCCATGTGATTGGTACTCGATACACGATCATCATGATGATGATGATTGCGATAGAAAAGAGCATTTTCACAAAGTTTACTATAATCTTTTGCACGATTAAGATAAATTTCGGCAAGAATACCTTTGTGACAATTGCTTTATTTGATTTCACCAGTTTGATGCTGGATGTGATTGTGCGGTTAAAATAATCCCACAGAGTCAAACCGATAAAGATAAATATGCTAAAATACGGTTCTTTTGCGTTAAAAATATATCCGAAAATGATGGAATAGATTACCATCATACATAACGGGTTAAATACCCACCATAGCCAGTTTAAGTACGAGCCTGCCACTTCGGCCTGCAGGGATGCTTTTGCCGAGTACATGGCGTAACGAAAATAATTTCTAAAATCTGTGAAAAAACGCTTCACTGTTTTCTATCCTCCAATTTTTGATGCATTATTCGTCTTTTAAGACTGCTGCATGTGCATTCTTGTCTGTGTCGCTTGGCGGAGTCATATAATCTCCGTACAATTGCGTCAATACTGCATCATAATCCTTTGGTCCCATTAACTGATAATCCTCAAATGGATACAGTGCCCCATCTCCGTAGATGGTCTTTGGAAACATTTCTTTAAATTTGTATTGTCCCATGAAATTTACAAAGTAATTGCTCTTTTCCACAGGATATTTTTTCAACAAACGATCCAGTTTATCTAATTTCTTTCTGGTATCTCCGTGTCTTCCAAAGCCTGTGATCTGCACAAACTTAATGACAATACGCTCGGATAACGGACGGTTTGGTCTCTTCAAATTTACTTTTTCGAAGCAAGAGATGTGATACATTGCTCTTGTGGCAAGAAGTCGAAACATATGTATCTTGCGCGGGATGGCATGATTTGGCATTCCGTCCAGCGGGAAGATATCAATCCATACGTTTTCTTCTCGTGCTTCGATACTGCCCAATCGCTCCAATGCATATCGGGTGTCTACGATGCGTGAAAAATAATAATGATGTGGTGTTTCATCATAATATGTTTCTAATTTTAAATGCTCCGGAAGCACAGCCTGGATTTCCTGCAGGAATTTCTCGTACTGCGGTCTTGGAATTCCGATATCCATGTCGTCGTCCCAAGGGATAAATCCTTCGTGACGAATAGCGCCTAACAGTGTGCCGCCCAGCATATAATATTCTATTTGGTTGTCCTGCAAATATTGATAGACCGGCTTGAATACTTCAAGGATCATCAATTGTACTTTTGACAAATTGTCGTGTTTCATTTCTTTACTGTTCCTTGTTTGCCTGATGCAAATCGTTTTTAATCTGTGTGGAGCTGATTTCCGGAGTACGTGGAAGATATACCACATCAACTCCTTCATCTTTGAGGAAGTCAAATTTGCCTTCCCAGTCATTTCCCATCACAAAAGTATCTATATGATATTCGTGCATATCTGTCTTCTTTTGATCCCAGCAGGTTTCCGGAATCACCAAATCCACATATCGCACAGATTCCAACAGTGCTTTGCGCTGTTCATACGAGAAGTAGCACTTCTTTTGTTTTTCATTCCAGTTAAATTCATCTGTTGAAAGGGCTACAATCAGATAATCTCCGTATTGTTTTGCGCGCTTCAACAAATTGATATGGCCATAATGTAACAAATCAAATGTGCCATAAGTGATTACACGTTTCATGTTACTTTGATCCTCTTTTCCCCAATACAACACCTACGGTCTTAAACAATATCTTCACATCCAGCCACAGCGACCATTTCTGCAGATATTCCCCGTCGAGTCTGATGACTTCTTCGAAGTCTGTGATGTTGCTGCGTCCGCTGACTTGCCACATGCCGGTGAGGCCCGGTTTCATGGAGAGTCTGACCTTGTGATGCAGGTCGTATTGCTCGTATTCCTGAAGTGTTGGTGGGCGTGTGCCTACCAGGCTCATGTCGCCTTTTAGGATGTTTAAAAACTGTGGGAACTCGTCGATGCTGGTCTTGCGAATGAAGTTGCCCAGGCCTTTGCCCGGTCCTTTTTCGCTGCCGATGATGCGTGGGTCGTTTTGCATTTTAAACATCAGACCCTTCATCTCGTTTTGTTCCATCAGTTCTGCTTTTCGTTCTTCCGCGTCCATATACATGCTGCGGAATTTGTATATGTTAAAGATGCGCCCGTTCTTTCCGATGCGCTTCTGTTTGAAGAACGCCGGTCCCGGATCTGCAATCTTAATTGCCGGTATCACAAAGATACACAAAAGACCTGTCAAGAGAACTCCTACCAAGCCACCAATTATATCAACCAACCTTTTGACTGTCAACTTCCAGGCCTGTGCCATCTGCAGAGAAGTGGTGACTGCTGTCTCGCCTCCGACCTTCTCTACCATCTGGTTTGGAAGGCGCTTTGGAATGTTGATTCCGATGTGCACGGTGACGCCTGCGTTTAGGAAGACATCTGAGAGTTCGGACAGTTCTTTCTTATCTTTGTAGCCGTCGATGTAGACTTCGTCTACCACATTTTGACGGATGTATTCCATCATCAATTCTCTGCCGTAGATGATTGGAATGTTTGCTTCTAAGGTTTCGTTGTCGCGGTCTTCGTGCAAGAGGGCGATGGCGCAAATCTTAAAGCCTCTGTATGGCTTGATTCGAAGCGATCTGACGCATTCCGGAATTCGTTCTGCGTCTGCGATTAAAAGCATATTTGCCTGGTTCTTTTCGTTTGTCATGATGTGGCGAACCACTTTTTTCCAAACGACGCGCTCTCCGTAGCAGAAGAAGATGCCAAGTCCCCAGGACAATACAAAGACGGTTCTCGAATAGGTGTCTGTTGCTCTGGTTAAGTAGATGTAAATCAATAGAATCAGCTCAATCACGGATACGTGTTTGATGACATTCCACAATTCAATCCACTTGGTGCGCTGGATGATATTCTCGTAATTTTTTGAGAAAAAGTCCACCGCGATGGCGATGAGCACAAGGGCGATGCCGATGCGCACATACATGGACATCATGTTTTTCGGTCTTCTATATAGGTATGCAAGGATGAGTGCGACTTCCATGCAAATGATATCAAATAATTGAAAATCCCAGTGTTTTAACCAACCGGAATTGATTTTTCGGTACATATCTTCCTCCCAATATGGTTCATGGATACACACGCAATTAAGCTATTATACACCGTTCCTTGCATTTGCACAAGGAATTGCCATGGCGGCAAGCAGGAGCGGATTCACCTTGATATTCATCAAATGCGGCTCTGTCATGGAATGCACCAATACCAGAAGTAATACAAATACACCCCAGTAATTGTTTGCCTTGATGCATTTGTAGATACCCCAGCTGTAGAGCGCGAGGATGATGATGAGAAATACCACACCGTAGGACAGCAGATATTGCAAATAGGAGCAATCCACATAATTGTATGGATGTTCTGCAGATGAGGTGGGACTTAATATATAATGTCCGTTCCAGGTGATATCCTGTCCAAATAAGGTAATCTTGTAATCGCTTAGAGCACTCTGCGAGAGCACAAAGCGGTTTGAAAACAATTTATTAATCTTAACCCAGATTTCGCTTTCCGGGCGATAGGCTACAATGGCAACTAGGGAGATCCCTGCTAGGATAAACGGGCAAGATACCCAAAACCATTTTAGCTTACTAAAAATCTTCCATGGTTCTTTCCACAAACTTTGGATGGCAAAGAATGCCAAAAATGCGGTGGCAACCACGAAGGTCATTCTGGTTCGTGTCATATAAAACAGATATAGATTCATCAGCTCAAGCACGACTGCTTCGTACCATTTGAAGCGTTCTGCCCTGATATAAATATAGCCCAGCATAATGAAGTAGAAGCTGATGATTGGGACAGTGCACCAATTGGTTCCCAGTGCATGGCGTATTCTTCCGGCATTTTCGAAGACATAATCTTCTGTCAGTCCAAGCTGCGATAGGATCAAAAGCAGCGCCAGAATCCCGCCTTCCACTGCAATTGCGGTCTTCACAATTGGCTTGGAATCTAAATCCACTGCGCCAAGCAAGAAAAATGGCACCAACAGGCTTTGCATATAACCGCTGTTGTAAGCGCAAAAGAGAAATGCCAAAAATCCCAGCCCCAGGATAATCATACGTTTTATATCGATCTTGCTACCCATAGATTCACTTTCACGACGAAAGCATGGCGGCGCAATCAATAATCTCACGCAGCAGAGAGCCGTCGCCAAAAGCTGGATTGCTTTAAGGATGAGTCCCAGCTTTCCGGCTTCATGTCTGGTGACATAGGCAGATTCTGCGATGACCAATGTAAACATATAGATGCCTAATGCGGTTAGATATATGCGGGTTGCATAGAGTTTTTTATTGTTTTTGATTTTCTGAAATAACTCTATCATAGCTTATACTTTCTTATAATTTCTTATAATTACTTATAGTTTTTTATATTTACCTTCCAAGATTTCCCCGATGGTTTTCATCATGACAGTCCAATCCATCCCCTTTTCTTTCAAGGCGCTTGCATTGTCTTTTCGACTCAAATCCATCTTTTCCAATATTTCTTCGGCCCAGGTTTCGGCGCTTGCTTCCAGCGGAAGCTGATATGCGCTTTCTGTGGCCATGGTTTCTTCGGCGAAGGTATCTGCCATCAAAATCGGAAGTCCATTGGCCTGGGCTTCCATAGCCACAAGGCACAGACCTTCGTGCAGGCTTGGCATCACCATCACATCCATGGCATTGTAGTAGGTTTCTACGTTTTGAGTGACACCAAAGAAGTTAATGTATTCCGAGAGACCTTTTTCGATGCTTAGGTCTTTGATTTCTTTTTCTAATTCCCCTTCTCCGATTAAGAGGAGTCGTGCGTCTTCCCGCTTTTTGTGCAGAGCTTCGAAGATTTCGATGAGTTTTCGATGATTCTTCTGCTCATTGAAGCGGCCCACGTGTCCGATGATGAATTGATCTTCCCAGCCCAGTTCTTTGCGCTTTTCGTCGCGAATCTTCCGGTCGAAATGGAAGGCATCGGTGTCCGGTCCATTTAGGATCATTGCCACGTTATGACCGTCGTAGGCGTAGTCTGCCACCAATTGTGAGACAGCAATTTTGATATCTACGTTTCGATTGAAGCGCTTCTTTAGAAATTTGCTCAGCCGCGGAAAGTTGGAGCGGGAGTTGTGGCAATGTGTCACAACACATTTGGCTTTTGCTTTCTTGGCCGGCGCTGCTTCGAAGTACATCATTGGGCTGTTCCCGTGAATGTAGATTACATCATAGTCTCCGTAAGCCACCAGGTCATAGATTTCTCTGCGATAGCTGAAGAGACGCTTCTTTGGCGGCAGTGTGACACAATGCAGCCTGGAATCGTTCAAAAGCTTTGTGCCGATTTCGTTGTCGTAACCGAAGCGGCTTGCGATGGTAAAGTCCATCTCTTCGCGAAAGCACTTGATTACATCCAATTCAATTTTTGTTAATCCATCATTTAGAAATGGTGTCGTTGCGATGAGCAAAACCTTTGTCGATGGCACGTTCGGTCACCTCCACAATTTTACGATAGCTGGTCTTTCGGTCAAATGCAGTCTCTGCGAGATTGCGAGCGTTTCTGCCGATTGTTTCGGCTTTTTGCGGGTCATTATAATACGCAAGAATTGCTTCTTTCAGCGCCTTGGCATTTCCCGGCTCAATATTGGTTCCAATCTGATGCTTCTCCACCAGATTGCAGAAAATCGGATTCTCTAAGGTATTTAGCATCGGTTTTCCTGATGCCAAATAATCTCCCACCTTGTTTACAATACTCTGCGGTGCACCTTTCACAAAGGAGTTGATGACCACATCGCTGGCGTCTAGTGCAGCTGCCATTCTAGGATAAGCAGTAAAGCCCCAGAAGTGTACATAATCCAGCCCCTGCTCCTTCACATAGGCCTCCAGCATGTCTTTCTCGGAGCCGGTTCCTAGGATTTGAAGGTGGATTTTCTTTATGTTAGAATCAATTGACTCATGTTCCTGTGTGGTATTCGCCATCTGATCCAGCTCCTGATTGCACAGGATTACGGCATCGATGACGTTTTTGATGTCGTAGCTGGTGCTGATGGAGCCGGCGTAGCTTAGCCAGAATTCATCCTCCGGCTTTTCCACCTCTCTCTTATGGATTTCGACACCACCGTCAAAGTCCTCTAAATTGCAGCCCACATATACGGTCTCCATCGGTAAGTCTCTGTGATTATATTTCACTGCTCTGGCAGTGTAATCCTCTGATGTCCCGATTGCCGCATCACAGTTTTGATAGGTGGTTTCTGCATCCTTTTGGAAGGAATGGAAGAGGATTTTTCTAAGGGTAGCATTCTTTACTACCATGCTCATGGCCTCCGGCCACAAATCCTCGATATCTACGATAAATGGCACATTGTTTGCTTTACAGATTTTAGAAGCGGCTGCTGCCACATCATTTGCCGGAATGCTGCAATATACAGCGTCATATTCTTTTATATGCAAATTTAAATATGCCTTTAAGTTTTTCGCTACTCCTCGGTTGCTGAGGACACGTCGGAAATCTACATTCTTTTTATACGGCTTGGTCTCGATAAATGTAATCTGAAACGGATAATTCTGGGCCTGGATTAATTTGGTCTCTCTCTTGTCCTTCTTAAAGTGCTGGAAGTCTGTGGTGATGACTTCTACTTCGTATCCGCAATTTACAAAGGTTTGTGCAATCTGGAAAAATCTGGAAGGACCGGATTCCACCGGGAACCACATATATCCCATTGACACAATACAAATCTTCTTCATAGTTACTCCAAAAATTATATTTAAATTTATTTATATCCTTATGCCTTATGCCATTATGCTTATTCCTTTTGTTCTAAGCTTTTTGCATTATGTATTTTTCGCTATCTGCGCACAGTTCTCTTGTCCAGCATCTTCTGGAAAGCCGCATCCGATACGTGCATTCGATTGAGTCCACAGAAAATCAAATATTTCTTCTTCACTGCTTCATACAGACGCGGTGCTTTTTCTTTGAGTTCTTTTGTGAGTGCTGTGGCATCTTTGCGATACTTTGCTTTGTCTTCGCTCTTAATCAGCATCACGCGGTAGATGTCTGTGACAAATTTCGACATCTTGTGCAACCAGAATTCGTAAGCGCCCTTCGGGCATTTGCGAAGCTGCGGTTCGAAGTCCAGCATCCGCTTTTCTACGGTCAGGAAGTGATCCAGTCGCTTTAACATGCTTTGAGAGGATACACTTTGGTTCACATCTCCGATGCGGTAGATGTAAAGCTCTGTGCGAAGCAGTCGTATCCGCTTGGCGCGGCACAACGGAATGGTGGAGTATTCCTGGTCTTCGTAGAAGACTTTCTCCGGCATATCGTAGTGCTGGTCGCGATAAAACTTTGTATTATAAGTGATTCCATGAAATGTCATGCAATGTGCCACATCCTGAGCATGGCTCATCAACTCTTCGAAATTATAAATATAATCAGGATGTAATTCTCTGTTCGGATATCGAATATCTATGGATTTCATCTCCGGCGGCATCTTGCTGATATCAAAGGTTCGATAACTTTGTACCAATGCATCAAAGTCCTCTGCCTCCAGAATTTCCATGGTTTCTTCCAATGCTTTCGTGTCTACCCAATCATCTGCATCGATGACTTTAAAATATTTTCCTTTGGCCTGTCTGACTCCGGCGTTGATTCCGGAACCGTGGCCTCCGTTTTCTTTGTTTAAAACACAAAAAGTCTCCGGATACTGATCCACATACTTCTGTGCCACTTCAGCGGAAGCATCGGGAGAGCCATCGTTTACCACGATGACCTCCAGTTTGTCCATGTTCTCCTTGGAGAGAATCATGGATGTGAGTCCTTTATCCAGAAACTTTTCTGCGTTATATGTTGGTATAATAAGCGTTAATATTTTCATTTTACTTTAATGCTGTAGTCTGATCGCTATCGATTCCTTCCGTATTTTCCTTTTGGAATAAGATTTTAATCGTTAAGAGTATAATCTTAATATCCAGCCAAATCGAATAATTCTCGATGTAAGTCATGTCCAGCTTTACTTTATCATATGGCGTGGTATTGTATTTGCCATATACCTGAGCATAACCGGTCAATCCGGCCTTTACCTTTAATCGAAATTTAAATTCCGGTACAGATTCTGTGTATTTCTCTGTAGTCATCTTCCATTCCGGTCTCGGTCCTACGAAGGACATTTGTCCGGCTAAGATATTAAAGAGCTGTGGCAATTCATCGAAATGAATATTGCGAATCACGCGTCCGATTGGGGTGATTCTGTCATCCTCTTTCATGGTGATATGCTCTTCTTCTCCGGGCTTTGCCACGCGCATGCTGCGGAATTTCAAGATCTTAAATTCTTTTCCGTCGCGGGTCAGGCGCTCCTGGGTATAGAATACCGGTCCTCTGTCATAGAGTTTGATCAAAAGCGCGATGATGATCATAAACGGTGATGCAATCACAATTCCCACAAGTGAGATGATGATATCCATAATGCGCTTAAAGAATCTTTGATCGATGGTTAAGCCCTGATTGCGAAACAGATATAATGGCGTATCAAACAGATGAATGTCATCTGCCGCACGGAACATGATATCCGTAATCTTCGGTGTGCAATATACGCGGATGCTGCGCTGATAGCAGTATTTCAACAGGTCGTTGCGCACCTCACCCGGCAAATCGTTCAGAACCACTGAACGGTATTTGTCGATTTCTCTGCAAATCTCTACCATTCCTTTTTCCCGGAAGCTGATGGCAGAGCAAATATTGTATTTATCGCGTCTACGATTGATTTTCTTAATTAAATCATCCGGTGAATAGTCACCGTATACCAATACCATTTGTCTCGGTGGATACATGGCTTTGTATACGAATCTTACGATCATATTCCAGAAGATGGTAAATATGATTTCGATTGCAGCCACATCCATCAGCGGAATCGCATTTACATAATCACGCCATACCAGACAAAGCTCGAAATATGCGACGATATTGGCCAAAACCAGGGCCAATACACAAGATAGGATAATATCTCCCACTCGCATATATCCAATGCGATATCCACCAAACACGTTGGTAAAGAAAAATATAATCAAGATGTAAATACCTATGATTGCCCAGTTACCACGACGTGCAAATGGAATCACGTTATTTTCACCAATCCAGGTTGCATAATAGTTATACCAAATCAGGCCAAACATAACTCCGTGAAATACCAGAGTGATCAGGTTGGCTACAAAATTCAGCAAATGCTTATATTGACCTTTCACTATTAAATGTCCTCTTTATAAATAATCTCTTAAAATATTTCCCTTGATTATTCACCCAGTCCGCTTTCAATATAAGCGATAAGCGCTGTCAATGCTTCCACTTCGTCTTCTCCGTCGCAGCAAAGGGTAATGGTGTTTCCACTCTTGATGCACGCGCCGAGCACGGATAATACGCTCTTTGCATTTGCTGAGTTGCCGCCATCATAATCAAAAGTGACTTTGCATTTAAATTTCATTGCCTCTCTGCAAAGATTTCCTGCAGGGCGAAGGTGAAGTCCTGTAGGATTAGAAATTACTACGTCTTTTTTAACCATTGTTTTCGTTCCTCCTGTGGAGTTTTATTATTCTGTCTGATCACCGTCTGTGGTGCTATCACCATCATCCGTTGTGTTGTCATCTGTCTGATTTGTATTATCTGTATTGCTACCGTTGCCATCGTCGGTATTGCCGCCATCGTCGGAGCTTTGCTCACTCAATGTGAAGGTGACAGTCACCTTTGCAATGGTATATTCATTGTCTAAGTCGAAGCTTACGGTGGCAGAATGTGTGCCGGCCGACATGTTCGATACATCAATAGTTCCGGATAGCATCGCTGTTGTTAAATCCGCTAAATCGGAAGACTTTCCGCTGACAACCACCGTGATTGTGTCGCTGTCATAGCTCAGCTTTAAGCTATCATCCAATCCAATAACGGACAGTGATGATGTATTGATTTCAAACTCTTTTTGATCATATTCTTCCAATTCAACCGTAACGGTAATCTGTGCCTGACTATTGTCCACCAGGCTGACGCCCTCCGGAAGATATTCTGTGATATCCACCGTGGTGGTGAGGCTTGTAGATGCGCCGTTTACGTTTAATACCTCTGCCGGTACATCGATGGAGCTAACCAGATTCAGTGCTGCTGCTGAGCCCTCGATTTCCACTTCTTTGATGCTCTGGGTGATTCCTATGACGCTTAAGTCGTCTGCCGGAGTTCCGGAGGTTGTGAAGTTTACAGGTACCGTCTTTGTATTTAAGATCTCGACTTGTACGGATACTTTGCTGCTGGAGAAGGTCAGCTTGGAGGAATCGATTTGCTCGCCTTCCTCATCATATACCTTCGGAATCGCATAATCCGTGACAGTATCGACTCCTTGTCCGCCCAATCCGCTAACGTCTATGATTGCTTTACATGTGCTAATCTGGCTTACTACCGATGCCGGTCCTGATATGGTCATGACTGTCGGCGCGATGACACTTGCATGGTCATTATCCGTGGCATAGCCTTCCTCCGGCGTTCCGGTAACTTCCGCTTCGACCTTAAAGGTTTCCTTGCTCAGCGGTTCAACTGCTAACCTCAATATGCTAATGGTGGAATTAAAAGTCAGCTGCGAATTGCTTCTGCTGCTGTAAAATTCCAGTGCGACTGTTGCTTCTGTGCCGTCGTCTGAGATCTCGGCACGGCTTAAATCAGCTGTTGCTGTAATATCTGAATCGTCGATGCTGGATATCACGCTTCGCTTACCGGTAACTGCGACCTTGACTGTGGTGGTGTCCTTGATCTCGTAATAGAGATTTTGGTTGGTCAGCGCATCGCCGTTTTCTACTTTAACCGATGCAGTGAAAGTCTTGGTGACATTCGGATCATCGATATTGTAAACCACAAGCCATAGGATAAAGGCCAGTACCAAAGCGAGAAGCTTGTACCAGATATTATTCGTCAGAGTGTTCAGAATCTTTTTGCCCATTCTTCTTCCTCCTCTTGAATAATTCAAAGCTCTTTGCTTCGTAGTTTCGTGTCTGAAGATAAACCAATTTCTCCCGCAATTCTTCCTGGCTGATATCGTGGTAAATCTGACCGTGATAAGCCAGCGATACCTTTCCGGTTTCTTCTGATACGATGATGGTCATGGAATCGGAGGCTTCGCTGACACCGATGGCCGCACGATGTCTGGTGCCAAGGTCCTTGCTGATGGAGATGCTGTCTGAAAGCGGCAGATAACAGGTGGCTGAAACCACGCGGTCGCCGCGCACAATGACTGCTCCATCATGCAATGGTGTGTTCTTCTCGAATATATTGATTAAAAGCTGACTGGTTAAAATCGCGTCCACATCAATACCGGTGCGGATGTATTCTGTCAGCAAAATTTCGTCTTCGATTACGATGAGGGCTCCTGTCTTTTCTTTGCCCATGGCGTAGCTTGCGCGAATCAGCTCATCGATGGTTTTGTCGGAGAATTTGGTTGCCTCTTCCTTTGTGATATCAAAGATACGACCGAAGAGACGTCTGTTTCCAAGGCTTTCGAGTGCCTTGCGAAGCTCCGGCTGGAAGATTACAACGAGTGCAATCAAACCAACGGAAAGTGTATTCTGCGCAATCCAGAGAATGGTATTCATCTGGAAGATGGCTGCGATCAAGACAAATAACAAGATGACCAGAATTCCTTTGAACAGGGTCCAGGCTCTGGTGGTCTTGATCCATATCAAAAAATGGTAAAACAGGAAGGCGATGATCAAGATCTCGATGACATCGATCAGTGAAATACTAATGTCCGGAATTCCAATGAATTCGGATGCTTTTTGCCAAAAACTATTAATCAGTCCATGAAATTTTGTAAGCATGTATTTCGTTCCCTCCTTTCTCTTATTGATTCTTATTGATTCTTTTTAATTTCTTTTAATCTTTTGATCTTTTGATTTCGTTTATTATTATTTTCGATTTTCGTTCGATTGAATCTTCGTTGTGATTCACTTTTAGTAATTATTTCAGAAGATCCTCATCGATATCTAATTCCTGTGCCAATGCCTTGCGGTCAAGCACCGTGGTATCTCCGGTTGGCACCTGTTGTGTACGCGGGATGCGTCCGGTATTTCCAAACTGTTTTACCTGCTTTTCCTTTGCAGCTACAACACGCTTCGGAACTGCTGTCACATAGTAATAGTATTCATCATCCTCGTACTGTACGCGTTCCACACGCTGATAATCCAGATTCATGCAGAAGAACTGAAGCACGACTCCCACTACAACGCCCAGCAAGCTTCCCACGATCAGTCCTGCAATATGCGGGCTCACGCTGAGAATCAGGCTTACCACGATTACGGATAACAACTGCACCAATACACCTGCGATCCAGGCAATGGACCATGCGTAATCAACCTTTAATCTGCGAATCAGATAAATAATCAAAGATGCCAATACCATCGAAATCAGCACTGCATCCATTTCTTTATTGTCTGCAATCAATCCAACCAAAACCTTCAGCTTCTCGGAGCTGGAATTTTCGGAAGCGGATGTCAGCATCGCTGCATTCTGACGAACGCCATCTAAGAAATAATAGACAATGGTTCCACATGCAATGGAAATTACGGAATAGATTGGTCTCAAGAGACCACTCATAACTGGCATCACATATGGGATTCCAAGCTTGCCCATAATCGGAGTCAGTGCTGCGATTGTGCTGTCCTTTGGGCAGAAGCGGAAGTATACGAAATATACCACTGCAAATAAAATCAATCCTACAATTGCTGCTTCCTTGGTAAGGGAATACAAATCAAGAAGTACCACGATTCCGCCAATCCAAAGTGTTGCGGAAATCGGCAACAGGCAGCAAATCAATGCAATGATGAGGATAATCGGTACTGAGCTGACCAGCTTCATATATCCGAGGCCATTTTTGACGATCAAAAACAATACCATTGCCAATATAAATTTCAGTAACATATTAATATAAGTGTCGAATTTCGCATAAAAGCGAACAATCGAGGCTTTAATCTCCAATAATCTTGCCATGATTCCTCCTACTTCTCATCCTTCCCGTAAAGTTTGTTAAGTCTCTTTAAATGGGTTCGATAGGTTTTGACCTTAGACTTTTGCTTCTCATATCGAAGTGCATAAATCACATAGGTCGCGATAAAATAGATAGCCATAAATGCCAGATATACTGCAATGAATTGCATCGCAAATGACTCATAATCGATTTTATTGATTTTGACCATCAAAGCATCGATATCCCTAAACAGAGCCAGCAGCGCCAGCAGGATAAATGTGATGGTTCCTGAAAAGAAGCTTTTTAATAATTCTTTTGAAATATAGTCTGAGCGATAAAAAAGGCGATGGTTCTCCAAAGTTTTTTCTTCCTTCTGGTCAATCAGCGCCAGTTGATATTGTTCCTTTATCTTTTCTTCATTAAGCATAATATGTCTCCTGCGCATAGTTATACATTCTTTTGAATTATACCATATAAAGCACTTTTTGCAAATGAAAAGGGCTATCGAAAGATTTTCTTCGATAGCCCTTTAAGCCTTGATTTCTCAAAGGTTTTCTCACTTCTTGAAGGTACCTTTGATTTCTGCCAATTATTAAAAATTACTTAAGATTCAGTTTCTGACCTAAGAGTGTTCCAAAATAGATGACGCTTGCCACAATTACAATCATCGGGCCTGTGGCCACATTTGTGAAATAGCTTACAAACAAGCCTACGATTCCGGAAAACATGGAAAAGATGATTGCGTATCCGGTATAGGTTCTGGCATTTTTTGAGACATTGCGGGCAGCTGCCGCCGGCAGGATTAAAAGCGCATTGATAATCAAAATTCCCACCCATTTGATAGAAAAAGTAACAATCACTGCGACTAATACTGCAAATAGATTCTCCATCAATTGCACCGGAATATGTCTGCTCTTTGCAAGAATCGGACTGATGGATATGGCGGTGACCGCATTATAGCAAATCAAATAAAAGATCATTGTAATCACAAATACTACCAAAAGTGCGATCACTTCGCCCTTTGTGATGCTTAAGATATCCCCCACCAAAAGGCCGGAATACTGACTGAAATTTCCGCCTCTTGAGAGAATTGCCAGACCAATTGCCAATGCACAGCTGGAGAATACGGAAATCACCGTATCCGTAGATGCGAATGCCTTTGCGTTGATCCAGTTCAAAAGCAGTGCAAATACGATGGCGAAGATGACCATTGAAACCGTCGTATTTTGCATTCCGCAGATTACCCCCACTGCGATTCCGGTGATGGCGGAATGTCCCAGCGCATCTGAGAAATAGGCCATCTTCTTTGTCACAATCATAGTGCCAAGCAGACCAAACAGTGGAGTGATGATTAGCACTGCCAAAAAGGCGATGCGCATAAAGGAGTATTGAAATAATGCTGCAAAATCCATTATTTGTCACCTCCTGCTCCAAAAGTCTCCCGGAATGCTTCTGTGCCATATACCTCAGCCGGCGAACCTGAAGCCCGCACGGATTTATCCAAAAGCACCACCTGATCTGCATACTTTCTCACGTAATCCAAATCATGGGAAATCAAAATGATTGCCAAATCGTATTCGTCTTTGATTCGGCTGATGGTCTCATAAAACAAGTCCATACCGTTTTGATCCACGCCGGATACCGGCTCATCCAGTAAAAGCAGATGCGGCTCGTCCATAAAGGACATGGATAAGAGCACGCGTTGCAACTGTCCGCCGGAAAGATTGCAAACCTGACGGTCAATCAAATCCTCTGCTTCGAATACAGAAAGAGCCTCTTTAATCTTGCCATACAAATCACGCTTCTTTGCAAGAAATACCGGAAAGCGGAATTGATAACTTGCTATCAGATCATAAACCGATAACGGAGTATTTTTATCTACATTTAATTTTTGCGGAACATATCCGATTTTCAGCTTCTGCATATGTCCGTCTTTGATATCTCGGAATTCTACATTTCCTGTGTAAGGCACATCGCCAAGGAGCGCGCGCACCAGGGTGGATTTACCCGCACCATTCTGGCCAATGATTGCCATCAGAGAATTGCAGTGCACATGAAGATTCACATCCTCAAGCACGACCTGCTCTCCAAATGATACGCCGAGATGATTTACTTTGATACAATGAAAGCCACAGGCTTTGATAATCTTTTTCATAAGTTTTCCCGAATCAATTCAAAATTTTGTCTCATGGCAATCAGATAGTAATCTGACTCTTCATAGGATTGAGCATCTGTCTCATCCTCCAACGAGCGTGTCAGCGGATTCAGATAAATCGCTGTCACATCGCTATCCTGCTCCATTGTCGTACCCATCTTCTCGCCATAGGTCTTCTCTGCAAAAATATATTTCACTTCATGCTCATTGATGGCATCTAAGGTTTCCGAAACCTCACCGGCCGAAACCTCGCGCTCCTCATCCAAATCCAGCACATATGCCACATCCAGTCCCAAATCCTGCGCCAGATAAGCATAAGCTTCATGGAAAATCACGATATCCTGACCGTTCAACTGAGTTGCCAATTCCTGCTCTTCTTCATAAAGTTCTGCCAGCTTCTCGTCGTAGGCAGCGGCATTCTTTTCATATTCGTCGGCATGCGCCGGATCCGCCTTGCTCAATTCCGCTGCAATAGTAGAAACCATCTGTCTGTAATAAGAGACGCTCATCCAGGCATGAGCATTTACCTCACCATGGTCGTGTTCATGCTCTTCAGAATCCGATGTACTCTCTTCTGTTGTACTTGCTTCTGTTGCGCTTTCTCCAGATGTGCTTTCTTCTGTTGTATTTTCTACTGTTGCGTCTTCTTCTGATATGCTTTCTTCTGTTGTGCTTTCTTCTGTTGCGTCTTCTTCTGTTGTGCTTTTCTCTGATTCGTGTTCGTGTTCTTCTTCGTCGTCCTCGGAAATTAATTCCAGATTTGATGTTGCCGTGATAAGGTATAAGTTCTTATATTGTTCCACCACATCTTCGATAAAGGATTCGATCCCGCCGCCGTTTACCACAAAGACATCTGCGGTGGATACCAGTCGCATATCCTCGGTTGTCATTTGATAATCGTGCAGACAACCGGTTTGTGGCTCGCTCATGTTCTTAACGGTCACACCTTCTGTGTCTCCCACCACATTGATGGTGGCGATGTAAATCGGATAAAAGGAAGTCACAACCAAAAGGTCCTCTGTACTGTCTGTAGCAGGCTCCTGCGAGTGCACATACAATCCGGTTAATCCCACGGATAGGACGAGAATCACTGCCAGCATCAGTGCTACATATGTTCTTGTTTTCATCATTTTCGCCTCAAATACTATCTATTTGCGTTTGTTTGGATTCTTGCCTAATTCTTTATGCTTCTTCGCCTTCTTTTCGCGACGCTTGTTCAAAGTCTTCTTAGCCACCGGCTTATCCGTCTTCTTCCAACGTTCTTTCTTTTGCACGAAGGTTTCGCCACGGGCCTCGGCCTGCGCTTTTGCCTCTTCTAATTCAAGCTGCTTTTCCCGCTCATAGCGCTCGCGCTGCATAGAGCGTGTCTCTTCTACGATTGGCGCGCCAAATGCGATGGTCTCCATGACTTGCCAGATTTCTCTTGTGCCTTCCTTTGTCACGGATGAAAAAGCGATAACCGGAGTGTTCACCGGTGTGCGAAGCACTTTTCGAATCAAGCGAATCTGACGATCCACCATCTGCGCAGATACCTTGTCGGCCTTGGTTGCAATGATAACCGGCGAATAGCCCTGCTCCACCATCCAGCGGTACATAAGCTGATCGTTGTCCGATGGCTCATGACGAATGTCGATCAGCAAAAAGACTGCTTTTAACTGCTTTGATTGATGAAGATAACGCTCTATCATCTTTCCCCACTGCGCCTTGATTTCTTCATTTGCCCTGGCATATCCATATCCCGGCAAATCCACCATGTACATCACTTTGTTCACATTATAAAAGTTGATGGTTTGTGTCTTTCCCGGCTGAGATGAGGTACGCGCCAAACCTTTTCGGTTAATCAGCGTATTAATCAGCGAAGATTTTCCAACATTGGACTTTCCCGCGAATGCAATTTCCGGTAAATCCGTATCCGGAATCGTGCTTGTGACGCCGCATACTATTTCGAGTTCAATGTTTCTGATAATCATAATTATCCCTTTCTTATGATGATTTCTTATGATGATTTTCTTAGTTTATGATACACGCTTTTGATTGTATCGAGCAAGAGTGCATCTCTTAAAATCATTAAAACAACCAGGTAAATTACGCCACCGCTGATGATTAAAACCACCGAACCTACGGCTCCTGTTTCAAACAGCTTTCCTTCAAAGAATAGTGCCACCGCCATCACAATGACGGCGATCATATATTTCCATCCGCTGATTAAGATACGTGGAATCGATAATTCCTTTCTCACAAGGAACAATTGCGCTGATGTAATCATAAGCTCTGCCACAACGGAAGTGGCTGCTGCTCCTACGGAATAAATCTGCGGAATAAAAATCAAATTTAAAATTAAGTTTACGGCTGCCCCTAGGCAAACGGTTCTGGTTACAAAGCTTTCTCTCTTTGTGGTCATCAGATATTGAATTCCTGTCACATTACTCAATCCGATGAGTGGAATGATAAAGCAAAGCACCTTTAACAATACAGCAACTTTATCATATCCCGGTCCGTAAAACCAAGGGACAAAGTGATCTGCCACAGAGAAAAGGCCCAGTGCCAGTGGCAAACTTAAAAACCATACAAATCGATATACGCGATAGAGCAGCTCTTTTAATTCCTCTTCTTTTTGATTTGAGAAGAGTACGCCCACCCGCGGAATCATAACAGCCTCTAAAGCTGTGACCAAAGTCAATGCGGTCTTTGCCAATTTCATTGCCTGTTCGTAGTATCCGTTTTCGGTTTTGGAATCTGTGAACAGACCGATCATGGTCTTATCAAAGATGGTATAAATGCTGGTTGCAATCGTCGGAATAAACAAAAGGATGGTTCCCTTTAAGTGGCGGAACGGATGGATGTTCTTCCAATCCGGCTTGTCCACATACTTTGGCAAATACGCCCATACCGATAGATTTCCGATGCATTCTAAAGCAACCAATCCGGCTACATAGAGATAGATATGCTCCGGACTTTTGATAAATACAAAAGTAAAAATTACATTTAATATTCTGACGAATATGTTTCGCAATACGACTTTTCCAATCTCTTCCAATCCCTGAAACAGCCAGCTGATATTGCAGGCCACAGAAATAAGCGTGATGGATTGAATTAGAAACAACGTGAAATATCTCGTCTGAAATGCTATAAAGATTCCATAGACCACCATTACGGTTACTACAGAAATCACACTTAAGCTTTCTACTTCCCAGAAGACTTTAGAAAATGCCTTTCGGTCGCTTTGTACATAAGAGATTTCACGATTGCCGTAAATCAAAGTGCCCAATGCCGCAAACATTGCAAAGATGGCTACAATAGACTGGGTGTAGCTATAGTCACCGATTGGATCAACTCCAAGCACACGGGAGATGTACGGAGTGGTAATCAAAGGGGTTAGAACGGCCAGAATCTGATAGCTTACGTTATATATATAATTACGTTTTAAGTTATTTTTCTTTCCCATATATCTATGTTTGTCAAACTAGGAAAGTGGCACGCTTAGCGTACCACTTTCTTATTTCTACCAATTATTTCACTTCTAATTTGGTCTTGCCGCCCATATATGGCTGCAATACCTTTGGAATGTTTACACTGCCGTCTTCGTTTAAGTTGTTCTCTAAGAATGCGATTAACATTCTAGGAGGCGCTACTACAGTGTTGTTTAAGGTATGTGCGAAGTACTTGCTTCCGTCTGCAGCCTTTACTCGGATTTTCAGACGACGTGCCTGTGCATCTCCAAGATTTGAACAGCTTCCGACTTCGAAATATTTCTTCTGGCGTGGTGACCATGCTTCTACGTCGCAAGACTTTACTTTCAAATCTGCCAGATCTCCGGAGCAACACTCTAAAGTACGAACCGGAATATCGAGGCTTCTGAATAAATCTACGGTATTCTTCCAGAGAATATCATAATATTTCTTTGAATCTTCAGGCTTACATACTACGATCATCTCCTGCTTTTCGAACTGATGAATACGATATACACCACGCTCTTCGATGCCGTGTGCACCCTTTTCCTTACGGAAGCATGGCGAATAGCTGGTTAAGGTGTATGGAAGCTTCTCTTCGTCATTGATGGTATCAATAAATTTACCGATCATGGAGTGCTCTGAGGTTCCGATTAAGTAGAGGTCTTCTCCTTCGATCTTGTACATCATGGCATCCATCTCTTCGAAGCTCATAACGCCTGTTACAACGTTTGAACGAATCATGTAAGGTGGGATGCAATAGGTAAATCCTCTGTCAATCATGAAATCTCTCGCATAGGAAATCACTGCAGAATGAAGTCTTGCAATATCTCCCATCAAATAATAGAATCCGTTTCCGGCAACCTTTCCGGCTGCATCCAAATCGATTCCGTTGAATTTCTCCATAATCTCTGTATGATATGGAATTTCGAAATCCGGTACTACCGGCTCTCCGAACTTCTCGATTTCTACGTTGCAGCTGTCGTCCTTTCCAATCGGTACAGATGGATCGATGATGTTTGGAATCTTCATCATGATTTCTGTAACCTTCTCGGAGAGTTCAGCCTCCATCGGCTCAAGTTCCTTCAAACGGTCTGAGATTTCAGCTACTTCTTTCTTAACAGCCTCTGCCTCTTCCTTCTTGCCCTGTCCCATGAGCTTACCGATTTCCTTAGAAATCTTATTCTTCTTGTTGCGAAGGTCATCTGCTTCCTGCTGTGCAGCGCGTGCCTTCTGATCAAGTTCGATTACTTCATCTACAAGTGGAAGCTTATGCTCCTGAAACTTGTTCTTGATATTCTGTTTTACAACATCCGGATTTTCACGTAGAAATTTGATATCAATCATTTTCACTAACCTCTTTTAGTTTATTTTATTCGAATCTGAGCGGATACTTATCTGTCAGCTCTTTTACAATTGCTTTTGCCTTTTCGATGGCGCTTTCACCTTCGTTGATGAGCATTGCGATTGCTTCTGCAACCTTATCGAAGTCGTCTTCCTTTAATCCACGGCTGGTGGCTGCCGGAGTTCCAAGACGGATTCCGCTTGTTACGAACGGCTTCTGTGGATCGTTTGGAATGGTATTCTTGTTTGCAGTGATATTTGCCTCGTCGAGAAGCTTTTCTACCACCTTACCGGTGAGCCCCTGTGGAGTCAAATCGATGAGCATCAAGTGGTTGTCTGTTCCGCCGGATACAATCTTGATTCCGCGGTTCATAAGTCCCTTTGCAAGTGCCTGTGCATTCTTGATGATCTGCTCTTGATATACCTTGAATTCAGGCTTCAATGCTTCTTCGAAGCAGATTGCCTTTGCTGCGATGACATGCATCAACGGGCCACCCTGTATTCCCGGGAAAATTGCCTTGTTTAACTTATATTTATCAGCGATTTCCTGTGATGCGAGAATCATTCCGCCTCTTGGTCCACGAAGTGTCTTGTGGGTGGTGGTGGTTACGATATGTGCATGTGGGAATGGGCTTGGATGAAGTCCTGCTGCAACAAGTCCTGCAATGTGCGCCATATCTACCCAGAATACAGCATCTACTTCATCAGCGATTTCACGGAAACGCTTGAAGTCGATGGTTCTTGCATAGGCAGATGCACCTGCGATGATCATCTTCGGCTTGCATTCCTTTGCGATGCGCTCTACCTCATCATAATCGATGAAGCCTTCGTCGTTTACACCGTAAGGTACGATATTGAAATAAGTTCCGGAAAAGTTAACAGGTGAGCCGTGTGTCAAGTGTCCGCCGTGGTCAAGGTTCATACCCATCACGGTATCACCCGGCTGCAATACAGCAAACTGAACTGCCATATTGGCCTGTGCCCCAGAATGAGGCTGTACATTTGCATACTCGCAACCAAAGAGCTTTTTTGCGCGTTCTCTTGCAAGATCTTCGATTACATCTACGTATTCGCATCCGCCATAGTAGCGATGTCCGGGATATCCTTCTGCATACTTGTTGGTCAGGATGGATCCCATTGCGGACATGACTGCCGGGCTAACCCAGTTCTCAGATGCAATCAGTTCGATGTGCGAGTTCTGACGGTTGAATTCATCGGTGATAGCGGCTGCAACCTGAGGGTCTACAGCTTTGATATCATCATAAGTGTACATTTCTTTTCCTCCTAAATCTTTTAAAGTGAAGCTTGTTACTATATGCACGATAAGCTATCCACGAATCTCGCGGATAGCCCTCGTTGCTTTTAAAAATTTGATTATTCCTTGATTCTATTCTTTCCTAAGCGGCATTTCATGCTATACCACAACTGGGTTGCGATGAAGATAGATGAATAAGATCCGCATATCATACCTACCAAGAGTGGAAGCGCGAATTCCTTGATGCTGGATACACCCATGATGTAGAGCAACAGGATCATCACAATGGTGGTGATGGAAGTATTGATAGTTCTTGACAAGGTCTGTGTGAGGGACGTGTTTGCAATATCAGCAAGTTCTGCACGATTCATGTGAGAATGTCCCTTCATATTCTCGCGGATACGGTCGAAGATAACGATGGTATCGTTGACAGAATATCCGACGATGGTCAGCATACAAGCGATGAAGGTATTACCAACAGAAATACGAATCAACGCATATGCGGTTAATACGACAAGTACGTCATGTACCAATGCAATAATTGCACTAGATGCGAAACGGATGTCCTTGAAACGGAACCAGATGTATAACAGCATGAAGATACATGCTACTACTACTGCAAGTACAGCAGAGCTTCTCATTTCGCTTGAAATGGTAGAAGAAATACTCTGGCTTTCGACGGTGGTTTCATCCACGCTGAATTTCTCAACCAGCATTTCCTTTAATTCTTCACGCTCTTCCTGAGACAAAGTACGTGTCTTAAAGACTGCGGATGTTCCGTTATCAACTGTGGTTGCAATGACATTTGCATCTCCGGTGATGTCTTCGATGAGAGGAACCACTTCTGACTCTAAGTCTTCCACGGTATATTCCTTGCCCATGTCTGCTGTAGTGGAAGTACCACCTACAAATTCAAGACCGAAGTTTAAGATACCCTTGTTGTTTGCATTATATGCAATCATTCCAACAATACCGCATGCGATAACTGCAATGGATACTGCGAAATATACGAAACGATACTTGATAAAGTTGATTGGCTTTCTCTCCTTTGCACGTCCGTAGAGCTTCTCGCTCTTGCATCCGAGATGATAGAGAGAATACATGGTCCATCTTGCAACAACAAGTGCTGTAAACATAGATGCAAGAATGGAAATCATTAAGGTATATGCGAATCCCTTTACGGTTCCGCTTCCTAAGAGCATCAATACGATTGCTGCGATGAAGGTGGTGATATTTCCGTCTAAGATTGCAGAGAATGCTTTCTTATATCCTTCTTTGATTGCGACAATCACGCTCTTGCCTGAAGCAATTTCCTCACGGATACGGGCGAAGGTGATGACATTTGCATCCACCGCCATACCGATTCCGAGGATGATACCTGCGATACCAGGAAGTGTCAATGTGATTTCAAACAGCTGAATGACTGAGATGACAATTACAACATAGCAAGCAAGTGCGATATCTGATGCCACACCTGAAATGCCGTACATCACAATCATAAATAACATAATCAATGCGATACCGATTGCAGCTGCCTTAAGTGAAGTGCTTAATGCTGCTCCACCAAGGGATGCTCCTACAACAGATGACTCTAATTCGCTTAATTCAAGAGTGATTGCGCCGACACGGATGAAGGTTGCAAGCTCTTCTGCTGATTCATAATCTTCCATTCCGTTGATCACACAGCTTCCTCCGCTGATTCCGCCTGTGGTTGAGGATACGGTTGGTGTGCTGATGAAATGATCATCATAATAGATACCAATCATATCTCCGCTTTCGGAAGCGGCAAGTGTGACATCATACCAGGTTTCTGCTGCATCATCGTTGAATACCAACTGTACTACAGGCTCGCTGTTTCCAAGGCTATCCTGTTCATAAGATGCCTTTGCACTCTTTACGGAATTTCCATCGAGTACAACAGATCCGTTCTCCTGAAGGCTTTCGATGGTTACGCCATCAGAAAGTACATATTTTCCTGTGGTGGAATCATATGAGAAGTTTGCATTTCCATCTGAATCTTTTTCAGTGATAAAATACAAGCTTCCAGGGCTTCCTAAGTCTTCCAATACAGCATCCGGATCATCAACACCCGGAATTTCTACAGTGATACGGCCATCGCCTGACTGATATACGGAATACTCTGTGGTGTAGCTTGCTGCACGTTCTTCAAGCTTTGCCTTGGTATCTTCCACATCACTTGTAGTATAGTCCTCTGTCACAATCTGATAGGTGATTGAAACACCACCGGAAAGATCCAAACCTAAAGCGATGGAGTTCTTTCCATTGTTTCCTGTATCTTTGATGACAGTTCCTGCGAACCAGCTAACCAGTCCGAGACATACCACAACAAAGGCCAGGATTACGGCACTTTTACTCTTTTTCATTGTCTTGTAAAATCCTTTCTTACATTTCAGCTTCTGCTGCTTTTATCATAATAGCGCACTCGATACGCTTTTTCTGAAGTTCACATCCAAGATCATAAGCATCATTGATATGACCATGGAAATTATATGAATTTGCGGCGCATCCGCCACTGCAATAGAATCGTGCGAAACACTTTCTGCACTTTTCTTTTGCATAGACATTACATCCCTTGAATTCATCACGGAGCTCGGTGTTCTTCACACCGTCCCACACATTGCCCATCAAGAACTTCTCGTTTCCGACGAACTGATGACATGGATATAAGTCACCCCAAGGTGTCACTGCGAGATATTCGGTTCCTGAACCGCAGCCGGACAGACGTTTGTAAACACATGGACCGCCTTCCAAATCAATCATGAAATGGAAGAAATTGAATGCGTTCCCTTCCTTCTCTCTCTTCACCATTTCCGCTGCCAGCTTATCGTACTCCTCGAACAGGATTGGCAAATCCTCTTCACGAAGTGCGTACTCATCAGTTTCCTGTGCAACCACCGGTTCTACTGAGATTTGCTTGAATCCCAGGTCTGCCAGATGCAACACATCCTTTGAAAAATCTAAATTGAAATGGGTAAATGTTCCGCGCACGTAATAACGTTCCTGATTACGGCTCTCTGCAAGATCCTGGAACTTCGGCACGATGATATCGTAGCTTCCTGCTCCCTTGCGGAACGGACGCATCATATCGTGAATTTCTTTTCTACCGTCGATAGAAAGAACCACGTTGTCGCATTCCTTGTTTGCGAACTCCTTTACCTCATCATTTAATAAAACACCGTTTGTGGTTAAAGTAAAACGGAAATGCTTATCATGAAGCTTCTCCTGCTCGCGTCCATAAGCCACAAGCTTCTTTACCACTTCGAAATTCAAAAGCGGTTCTCCACCGAAGAAATCCACCTCGAGATTCTTACGGCTACCGGAATTGGCAATCAAAAAGTCAAGCGCCTGCTTACCGGTCTCGTAATCCATCAAAGCTCGTCTTCCGTGATACTCGCCCTCCTCAGCAAAGCAATACTTGCAGGCAAGATTGCAATCGTGAGCGATATGAAGACATAATGCCTTCACAACAGTATTTCTATTTTTGTAATCGACAATTCTATTTTCGTAAATATCTACAGTGAACAAGGTCTGGTCCTTGATCAGCTCCTTGATCTCTCCCAAAGCCTCTGCAATCTCTGCATCTGTTGCTGTGGCGCAATCTGCATCATCCGCATACTTGCCTTCGGCAAGATTCTTCTTTGCAACAGCCATAATCGCATCATCATCGAGATACTCCAAAGTCGCCTTTACCGCTTCCTCTGAAGCAGCAACTCCACCTTCCACCAAGGAAGCCTTCTTCGCAGCCTCCTGCGCGCGGGCAATAATATCCTGTTCCTTGGCTTCCACCTGCGCATTCATCTCGGCGATCATATCATAACTGATATCATCAACCACATGGATTGCTCCACTGTTTACATCCAGGACAATATTATAGCCATTATTCTTGTACTGATGAATCACTACAATATTCCTCTCTCTCTAACTTAAATTATACTTTTGATTTTTCTGAATAAGAGTCCGCAAATCCAGTATTGTCGAGCAACTTTTTCTTTTCTCGCCCGATAGTACTATAAAAATCAACAGTCTCTTATACGTGACAAAACGACCGTTCGCAAAAGCGCGGTCGTTTTGACTAAACGTAACACTTTTCAGTTTAAATTTCTAAATACTGTACGAAATTACTTGCTGTGTTCGCAAGTCTGGTTTCCTACTGTACAGCTGGTCTTGCAAGCTGACTGGCAAGAAGTCTGGCACTCACCACAGCCGCCCTTATTAACAGTGTTCTGTAATCTTTTTGTATTTAAGGTCTTTACATGCTTCATAGTATGTCTCCTTTACTTTTCTAACGGGAAAATCCCTTTTTAATCTTTGAAATTATAGCACATTCTATAGGTTTTTACAACAAGGATTATTTTTATTTGTTGCTTTGCGTTTGTTGCTTTGCACGCGTTTTAGATTTGTTTTTTGTTATTTGTTTTTATTTTATAATTCGCAGTTATTTACGGTTCTTGGGAATGGGATGACATCTCTGATGTTTGCCATTCCTGTTAAATACATTACGCAGCGCTCGAAGCCGAGTCCAAATCCTGCATGTCTTGCTGATCCGTATTTGCGGAGATCGAGGTAGAAGCCATAGTCTTCTTCGTTTAGGCCTAATTCTTTCATGCGTGCAGAGAGTTTTTCGTAGTCGTCCTCACGCTGTGAACCGCCGATGATTTCACCGATGCCTGGTACGAGGCAGTCGACTGCTGCTACGGTTTTTCCGTCTTCGTTCAGTTTCATGTAGAAGGCTTTGATTTCCTTTGGATAGTCAGTTACAAATACCGGACGCTTGTACACTTCTTCTGTGAGGTAGCGCTCGTGTTCTGTCTGCAAATCGCATCCCCATGATACTTTGTAATCAAATTTGTCGTTGTTCTTTGAAAGGATGTCGATTGCTTCAGTGTAGGTTACGCGGGCGAAGTCGTTTTCTACCACGTTCTTGAGGCGCTCGAGAAGTCCTTTGTCGACGAAGTTGTTGAAGAATGCCATTTCTTCCGGTGCGTTCTCCAATACATAGTTGATGATATATTTGAGCATGCTTTCTGCAAGCATCATGTCGTCTTCTAAGTCTGCAAATGCGATTTCCGGCTCAATCATCCAGAATTCTGCTGCATGTCTAGTGGTGTTTGAGTTTTCTGCTCTGAAGGTTGGTCCAAATGTATAGATGTTCTTGAATGCCATTGCATAGGTTTCGCCGTTTAACTGACCTGATACGGTTAGGTTGGTTGGCTTGTTGAAGAAGTCCTGTGCGAAATCTACTTTTCCATCTTCTGTCTTTGGTACGTTATTCAAATCTAACGTGGTTACCTGGAACATTTCACCTGCACCTTCTGCATCACTGCTGGTGATTAGCGGTGTATGCACATATACGAAATCACGTTCCTGGAAAAATTTATGGATTGCATATGCGCAAAGTGAGCGTACACGGAATACTGCCTCAAAGGTGTTTGTTCTTGGGCGGAGATGAGAAATGGTTCTCAAGTATTCAAATGTGTGACGCTTTTTCTGAAGTGGATAATCCGGTGTGGATGCGCCTTCAATGACAACTTCCTTTGCCTGGATTTCGAACGGCTGCTTTGCTTCCGGTGTCGGAACAAGTTCTCCTGTTACGATCAAAGCTGCGCCAACATTTACCTTTGATACTTCCTCATAGTTCGCAATGCCGTCCGCATACACAACCTGAATTGGCTCAAAGAAGGTACCGTCATTGATGACGATAAAACCAAAATTCTTTGAATTACGGTTGCTGCGCACCCAGCCTCCAATTGTGATAGTCTGGTTTGCATACTTTTCTCTGTTGCGGAATATTTCGCGGATATCAACTAATTCCATATTCATATCTCCTTCACTTTTTATGATGCTTGTGCCAGAACTAAAATATATTTTAGTTCTTATGTCCACATTTTATAGTTTATTTTTCGACTGTTCAATGTGATAAATGCTCATCTCACTTGTACAGCAAGTTTCTACTGATTTCTACTAATTTCTACAAAATTCTATAAATTACAATATCTGATAATCAGCTTTATTGCGTTTGCGCGACTTTACAGTTTTCTTTTTCAGTCGCCTGACCTATTAATCATAGCCTGACAATCACGGTCTGACTATCGTCATCTGCTTTATCACACTGACTTTATTTGATCGATTTTGTGTTCGATTGTTTCTCGTTCGCTTTATTATTCGCTTTCAGTGCTTTCGGTGCTTTCTGTGCTTTCTGTTGAGTCTGCGCTTTCGTCGACTGTGATTTTGGCATCGGCTGCTACGATATCCAATGCAGAGTTGATGAGATACAATCTGCGCACATAGGTTTCGCCGTTTTCTTTGTTTCCATTTCCGAAGCCTTCATACATTGCGTCTTCGTCTTCGTAGCTGTAATTTGAAACAAGACTTGATACGTACTGTGCGTATTGGTCTTCGTCAATTTCGATGCCTTCTTCTTTTGCAATCTTTTCGAAAATTAATTCTACTTTGATAGTGTCAGACATGTAGGATTCCCATTGTGTCATCGCCTCTTCGAGGGTGGAGTTGTATGTCTTTGCCAAATAGTCTTCTAAGTCTGTGTAGTCTGATGTGACATAGCGCTCTTTGAACTGTTCTACATATTCGTTCAGACGAAGCTGTAAATATTCATCAGGGACGGTGACTTCGCAGTTTGCGATCATGTAGTCTTTCACGCCGGTGATGGTTTCCTGATATTTATAATAATCGTTGTACTGTGTTAAATAATTTTTAACGTATTCTTTTAATTCTTCAACTGTGGATACGCCGTAGCTTGCGCTGAAGTTTGCGGCCACATCTTCATCTGTGATGGTGTCTGCGGTTAAGGTTTTGGATTCGTAGATACCTTTGATGACAAACTCGAACTGGGTGGTCTTTCCTGAAAGATCTGTGTTGTTGGTGTATGGGTCCGGGAAGGTCACGTCGCTTGTTACGGTGGTTCCTACTTCCTGGCCAACTAAGCCGTCTGTGAAGCCGTCGATGTATCCGTTGTCGTCGCTGACAAGCACATATTGATCTGTTGCAGATCCGCCGTCAAAGGCTTCGCCATCGAGATATCCGGTGTAGTCTACCAATACATAATCACCATCTTGAACTGTGGTTCGATCGGTGATTTCTGTATAGCTTCCGGTTGCTAATGAAAGCATACTTTCATAGGTTGACTGAATGCTTTCGTCTGTAACTTCGTAGGAGCTGGTGAGGGTGACCGGGACTGCGCTGTAATCGCAGAGACTGGTGACAAGCTCATCTACGTTTAATTCATAATCTCCGCTGGTCTTGCCGTTTGTTGCTTCTGCGGACTGTGTTTCGGTATCGCTATCCTTTCCCCCGCATGCAGCTAAAGTTGTACATGCAACTGCTGCTACACATAACATTGCAACGATTTTTTTCTTCATTTTATTCCTATCCTTTCGTCGGTTTTTCGTCTTGCAAACCGTGTGTGTTCAATTATGCACAAAAAAGGTTCGGGTCTCCGAACCTTTTGTTTTTGCTATTATTTTTTCTTTGCAGCTTTGTCCTTTGCTGCCTGCTCGCTCAAGCTGTTGTACTTGTCGCGTAATCTCTGGCGGAAGCTCTTCTTTCCTTGTGGCTTCTCGATTGATCCGCGGACGCCCTTAACGCCTGTGATGTAAAGTCCGCTGACGGTTGCCTTTACTTCTTTCTTAACCGGAATCATATCGTAGATGCCCTGGTCTGCGATTAATGTCATCATTCTAGGACCAACTTTTGCTTTTACGATTGGAAGCTTAGAGCGCTTCATCATCCAATTGGCCTGCTCCATTACAATTGATGGAAGTCCGGCATCCTTTAATTTCATTTTCTTTTTATCAATAATCAGCATTGTTACCTGCTGTGCAGCAGCATCAATCTGCTCTTTCTGCTCTGCTTGTCTTTTCTCTAATTTCTTTCCCCAGAAATATAATCCAATTACTGCTGCAATCATAATCACGATGATTACGAGCATGATTATCAACCATGGCTGCATACCCATGTCCTCCTTAACTTGCGATAGTACACATTCTATCAAAATTTCCTACGAAATGCAATCCGAATTAAGACCTATGACAAATCTACTTTTTTGTCAGAAGATGCTTCGATGGAGATATGGCAATCAGCCACAAATTCATTATTGATTTCTAATGCATATTCGATTTCTGCTGTAATCGTGCTTTCTGTTTCTGTGACTTCCACCTTTGTGGTGTCGATTCCAATCAGCAGGCTTCCGTAAGGTGTGTAATAGTAGGTTACATTTTTCTTATCTTTTTCAAACACCATATGGACATTGGTAAGGCCCTTCTTGTGAAGTTCCATATAGCCTTGCTTAAGCTTGATACGGTTCTCGGTTGGCTGCTCGAAACCTTCCGTCACATCCTCATAGATGAAATAGTGTTTGCCGTTTCGATTGTAATAGGTTCCGGGCGAAATCGTTTCGATGGTGTCGGAATCCTGATCAGCCATCTGTAAACCGCTGATTTTTAACAATATTTCGCTTGTCATATTCGTTACTAAAATCCTGTTCTCTCTCTTAATTTTTATTTTTTGATTTCTTGTTTTTCGATGATTTGCTTTACTGCAACTTCCTGATTTTCCACATGAACATGAATATATCCGGTTGCCATCTCCACGTTGTGGGCAGCGAGGGCATTCACGATTTCTTCATGCTCTTTGATTAAGGACGGATAGACATCTGCGTTTTTTAGATATTCCACACGATAGCGATAAAGCTGTTCGCGCAGATTGTTTAGTAAATTCATCAGTTTCGGATTGTCTGCCGCATCGTATACTACGTCATGGAATTCCACATCGCATTCTGCCAAGGCCTTTACGTTTCCGGTCTTGGTGAGATCTTCGAACTTATCTGCAATTACTTTTAGACGCTCGATTTGCTCGTCATTGATTCTCTGACATGCAATGCGCACAGCCAAATCTTCCAATGCTTCTCGAATCTGAAGCACATCTTCCATATCTTTTAAGGTCATATGCGCAACTTCCGCTCCTTTTCGCGGAGTGGTGATGGCAAGGCCTTCCTGCTCAAGCATACGGATAGCTTCGCGAATGGGCGTACGGCTAACCCCCAGCTTTACTGCCAATTGCTGTTCCATCAGTCTCTCGCCCGGCTTTAAATCTTCTTTTAAAATTGCCTCTCGCAAGGTGTTGAAAACAACATCGCGCAAAGGTAAATAAGCATCCATATTGAGCTTTAAATCATCCGTCATTTTACTTCTCCGTTTCGATTGTTATAAATACTGGTCACATACACTGCTTTTGCCAAACCGCTTTCTTTGATAGCAATTTTAGCCTTCTTTGCAGCGCCAACACTTTCGAACAAGCCGAACACTGTCGGGCCGCTGCCGCTCATCATGCTTCCCACAGCCCCGTATTCCATCATTTTTGCCTTAATCTCCCCGATGATTGGATAGGATGGAATGGTTACGTCTTGTAATACATTTCCCATATCATCACAAATTGCTTGTAAATCATGGCGTTTGATATCTTCGATTTGCTTTTTGATATCCGGATGCTTCGTGGTCTCATCGAGCTTTAAGCTCTGATAAACCCACTTTGTTGATACTGAAATTCCCGGTTTTGCAATTAATACCGGACATTTCACCATAGCCGGCAACGGGGTGAGTACTTCACCGATGCCTTCAGCCAAAGCGGTACCTCGCATGATGCAGTATGGTACATCCGCGCCAAGTGTCGCTCCGCGTTTCATTAATTCTTCACGGCTGAGTCCCAAATCAAACATCCGATTCATTCCGAAAAGCATAGATGCACAATCGGTGCTTCCGCCTGCCATTCCGGCAGCCACCGGAATGCTTTTGTGTAGTTTTACTTCCACACCTTCTTTGATATTGAATTCCTCTTTTAATAAAGCTGCTGCTTTATAGACAAGATTGTTTTCGTTTACCGGAAGGAAGTTCAAATTGGTTTGAATTCGGATTTCCGGATCCTTTGTTTTCTTTACTTCTAAGGTGTCGTATAGATTAATGGTCTGCATAATCATGGATACTTCATGATATCCATCTTCTCTGCGCCGAAGCACGTCCAAACCCAAATTAATCTTTGCCAATGCTTTTAATGATATATTATCCAAATCAGATACCCTTTTATATTATAGTTAGTCTTGACTAATTTGTACAGTTTTTTTGAGATTTGCACTTTGTATACAATGTGATTATCTTAACAGATTCCAACCGGATAGTAAACCTGTTTGTATTTTTTTAGGTACAATCGACAAAAAAAGGCTGTCCTTTCGGACAGCCCTTTGTCAAAATCTTTATTCTGCTACTGAGTTTTTCCACTCTTCAAACTTCTTTTCCACAGCATCATATGTCTGCTGGCTGATTTCCGGAAGTTCATCTCCCCAGATCTTGGTTGCCTGGTCAAATCCCTTCTCAAATGCAGATAATAGCATATCTGCTTTTTCTACATTTCCGCCTGACAGATTCTGCGCGAAATCAAAAATTCTCTGTGCGGTCTGTTCTACACTCCAGTATCCACCCTCAGAAATTGCTTCCTGTGCCTCTTTCTTTGCGGCTTCGGTTACCGTATAATCGCCGCTGGCAAGGAATTTCCAAACGCCATTTTCATCGCCGATTGAAAGGCTATAGGTGCTTGACTGTTTGCCAAGTGCCTCTCGTACCATATCAATCAAACTGTTCTTCTGAGCTTCGGCATCAGCTTGAAGCTGTTGAATAAGTGCGGTGCGGTCAGTTTCAGTCTTTGTGGTATCAGACTTTTCTACTGCGTGCGCATCCTGCAATTCCAAACCTTCCTTCGATGGTTCATAAACTGCAGCCTTTTCAGAGAATGTAATCTCTTCCGCAGGCTTATCCTTTCCGATTACAACCTGTTCGGTGGTATTGTCCACCTGTTTTAGCGGTTGCTCAAAAGATTTGCGCTTTGTGCTATTCGAGGTAGACAATGTGCCAGTGTAGGCATTCATTGCGTCTAAGTTCATAACTTATCCCTCCTTGGTTAATAGATGTCATCCGTGACGTAGTTACTCTTATGTCTCCAATATCGGCCATTCTTTAACTAAACTTTATACCGAAATTCAAAAAATTTCAATTAAAATTTAATTTTTTTGATAATTTTTCTAAAATTATCTGATTTTTCCATTGAAATTGGCATTTTCTGCCTTCTTAGACGTTGATATAATAGAAAATTCCTTCGGATTTCCTTTTAATTATCCAAGAAACGCATACGCTCTCTGGTACGCTCTCTCTTCTTAGGTGATTCTGCCTTTGGCTTATCGATTGCACTCATTAAAGTATTGGTAAGGCTTGCCTTACAAGAATCACAATAACGTCCTGTGCGAATCAATGCGCCACATTTCTCACATTCGATGCCATCTAAAGATCCTTCAGAGAATACAAGTCTCTCCTCGCGAACCCACTGTTTGATCTGCTTGATTGAAACATCCTTTTCCTTAGAAATGTCATTCATAGATGCTGTTGGATTCTCGTTCAAATATTCCTTTACTTCCTGGAATTTGTCCTCTAATTCCTGTACGCATGACGGGCAAAGCTTTTCATTTCCAACTTGATTAAATAATCTGCCGCAGCCTCTGCAATTTGTTACGTTCATTTGCTTTCCTCCTAGACTCCTCTTCCGATACATATACTCAAAAAGAAGATTTTTTCTATTCCGGCATTCCGCAGGCCGTTTGCCAATGCGTCTGCCGTAGCACCGGTTGTATATATATCATCGACCACTAGTGCTATCTTCCCACATTCTATCACGTTTGCCGATATCTGAAAAGCACTTTTTAAATTATTATAGCGCTCTTTTTTCGATAAGGTTTTCATAGGGATGGTGTCTTTGTCACGTCGTGCGAGATTGTATTTTGCAAGTTCTAAGTCTCCTAGTTCCAATGCCAAAGCGGCCGCAAAGACTGCTGCCTGATTGTATCCGCGGGACTTCTCTTTCTCTGCATACATTGGAACCGGAATGATCATGTCGATTCCGCAGGATTTGATCCAATCTCCGTAACGCGCCACCGCTTGATGCGCAAATGCCTTGGCATATTCCCTCCTGTTGGCATACTTGAACCGATACAAGGTTTCTTTGATTTCCCCTTTATATTGATAGAGTGATTTACCCTGTGTGAAGGCAAATGCCTCTTCTTTGACTCGGCTGCATTCAATGCAATATTCCTTTTGCCCAGTTACCGGCGCACCGCAATGTGCGCAGACTTTATCCCCTATGGGCAAAATCAATTTCTCACAGTGTTGATGAACTCCTTTGTGATATTCCCAGGGCTCTAATATCTCTTCACAGATAAAACAACGGCGTGGATAGAGAAGGTCCATCGCCTTGTCCATGCCACGCCTTAACATGTTTTTGATTCTCTTTTTTGGAAGATAATCTAAAATTGTATTATTCTTCCTCTTCCGGCTCGTCTTTTGCCCATCCATAAGCATATTTGACAGCCTTATTCCATCCTTTTCTCTTTGTATGCCGATCTTCCTCGCTCATATCCGGCACAAAGACACGATCTAATTGTTGATTCTTCACCACTTCCTCTTTATTCGCCCACACACCGACTGCCAATCCGGCCAAATATGCCGCACCCAATGCAGTGGATTCCACGCAGGATGGTCTATTGACCGGTGCGTTTAACATATCCGCCTGGAATTGCATCAAAAAGTTGTTTGCGCTGGCTCCGCCATCCACCTTTAATGCGCGGATATCAATCCCCGCATCTGCCTTCATGGCATCGATGACATCACATACCTGAAGCGCGATGGATTCTAAAGTTGCGCGGATGATATGATTCTTGTTTGTGCCTCTGGTGATTCCCACAATGGTTCCTCTCGCATATTGATCCCAATGTGGTGCGCCAAGTCCGGTGAAAGCAGGAACTACATAACATCCGTGTGTACCTTTGACTTTGGTTGCCATATATTCTGAATCCGCTGCCGAATCTATCAAACGCATTCCGTCTCTTAACCATTGAATCGCTGCGCCTGCCACGAAAATAGAACCTTCCAAAGCATAATTGACTTTTCCATCTAAGCCCCATGCAATGGTAGTAACCAGACCGTTATTTGAAAAGACAGGCTTCTCTCCTGTATTCATCAAAAGGAAACATCCTGTGCCGTAGGTATTCTTTGCCTCGCCTTCATTAAAGCAAGTCTGCCCGAATAATGCGGCCTGCTGGTCTCCGGCTGCTCCTGCGATTGGAATCGGCGCACCAAACAGCGTCTTCTCCGTATGTCCGTAAATGCAACTGGATGGCTTCACCTCCGGCAAAATGCTGCGCGGAATATCTAACTCTTCCAGAATTTCATCGTCCCAATCCAGGGTGTTGATATTAAAGAGCATGGTTCGACTGGCATTGGAATAATCTGTGACATGAACTGCGCCCATGGTCAGCTTCCAAATCAGCCAGGTATCAACCGTTCCAAACAGAAGCTTACCCTCATTTGCTAATTCTCTTGCGCCTTCCACATTGTCTAATATCCACTTAATTTTCGTCGCTGAGAAATATGCATCAATCTTTAATCCGGTCTTCTCTCGAATCTTGTCCGAAAGTCCTTTCTTCATCAACGCATCTGCAATATCCGAGGTGCGTCGACACTGCCAGACAATGGCATGATAGATTGGTTCGCCGGTCTCTTTGTTCCACATAATGACTGTCTCGCGCTGGTTTGTGATTCCGATGCCCGCAATATCCTCCGCCTTTGCGGAAATCATGCTCATCGCTTCAATTGCCACACCAAACTGAGTGGACCAAATCTCGTTTGCATCATGCTCTACCCAGCCCGGATTTGGAAAATATTGTTTGAATTCCTTTTGTGCCATGGAGCAGATATTTCCATTTTGATCGAATAGAATACATCTGTTTGAAGTTGTACCGGCATCGAGTGCCATAATATATTTCGCCATGTAATCCTCCCCACGTGAGGAAATAAAAAAGCGGGCATAATTTCTAAAGAAGCTTGCGCTTCTATATCCATCATCTCCACTCTCTTCTCACGCCTTTTATTTAATTTCTTATCTGAATTCAATTATAGCACTTGACGATTATGGAGAAAACCTAGAAAAGTTTTTTCTACATAATCGTCAAATTTTTTCAAAAATTATTATGCACTATTTTATGTTCCTGCTCCCACTGCTTTCGCTCGCTGATTTCATTTTCGAAGGACTCAGGGTTCTTTAAATAATAGTCCTGATGATATTCTTCCGCCGGATAGAAGCTTTTAAATGCCTCCAGCGCAACTGCTGCCTTCTTTCCCTGTGGATGTTGTAATGCATCAATTGCCTTTTGCGCAATGGCCTTTTCGTCCTGGTTTTGATAATAGATGGCCAACGTATAGGAAAAGCCCCGGTCCATATACTGTCCGCCCTCATCAAACGGATCCACATTCGCCAAATATATTTCCACCAGCTTTGCGTAATCCACCTTTTCGCTATCATAGGTGACTTTGATGGTTTCGCGATGTCCGGTGCGCTGCGCTTTTACATCCTCGTATTTCGGATTCTCCTCGTCGCCACCTGAGTAGCCACTGATTACCTCTGAAGCACCATAAATTTTAAATACAGGGGTGATGCACCAAAAACATCCGCCCGCAAAATATGCATGTTTTTCTGCCATTTTTATTCCCAATTCCTTATTTCAAATTATTCAAGATTATTTATCTGTATTTTTTTAAATTTTTATACGCTTATCATACTCTTTGTATTTACTTATCACGCTTGGCTATTTCCCATGCGGTGTATGAAGGTTTTGCACTCGACCGACTGAAATATAGCCATCGACAACTGCTCTAAAGTCTGTGCCTTCTGCTGCATCCTCGTGGTAAGTTGCATCAACAGTTAGGATCCATTTGTCTTTTCCGTTTGGTTCCATCTTGTATCTGTCAATATAAAAAGCATTCGTTGCCATCACACGATTTCGAAGGATGCCTTTGTATTCGGAAATAGGACAGGATGGAAAATTGATATTGATGATTTCGTTATACTGTAAGGATTCTGTCTCGATTTCTTCGAGTGCTTCTGCAATCATATTTTCCAGATATTGGTCTGTAACCTCATGGCATTCAGACGCGCCTTCCGAAAATGCCACCGCGGCTGTTCCTGCAGTTGCAGCTTCTAACGCTGCGCCGATGGTTGCGGAATATTGCACATCCGAACCGCAATTGTATCCGTAATTGATGCCGGAAAATACCACATCTGCTTTCCCTTCCACAACGTTCAGCAGGCCGAATCGTACACAATCCGCAGGTGTTCCGCTTGTTGCATAGGCGTGCACGCCCTCCACCGGAAAATCCACTTTTTCTAAATCCATAGGCTCGTGCAACGTGATGCGATGGGACATTGCGCTACACTGATGCTTCGGTGCCACTACCCATACTTTTCCGAATTTCGTCGCAGCCTGCGCCAGGCGTACAATTCCATCACTTGTGATTCCGTCATCATTTGTGATTAAAATATTTCTTTTTTTCAAGAGATTAAACCCTTCCTTTGATGTTTGCAAATCTTATTCTGATTTAAGATTCTTAAGCTCTACTTCTGCATTTAAGATGGTCTGCATCACATCATAATCGTATGGTTCATCGTTCTTATGATCGTTATAATATGCGCGTCCAAGTTCTGCGTAAAGCATCTTTAAATCATATTCTTTTGATTTTACATCGATTTTGTTTTTTGCAGCGCCGGCAATTTCCTTTGTGGCAGAAACCGCTGTGCGTCCTGCAGAAATAATCATATCTTCAATCTTTTCATAGTTTGACATGCTTTTTCCTCCTTATCCAAACCCCGACTATAATTATTTTATGATTCTATCACACAAAAAGGCCGGTCGCAATTGCGATCGGCCCTGTAATTCTAAAGATTAATTTATGCCATATTCATCTTTTTGTCCATGTGTTTCTTTCTAAAACCAACAATAAATGCATACCACTGCGCCTAAAAATCCGATTAAAGCAATTCCTATCGGAATCAAATCACTAAAATGTTTTCTAAACGGCACCCCAACATTCGAGTTCGGTTCAATTGCAGATTCATCAAATACCTGATTCATTTGTTGAAAGAATTCATCCACCTGATAAAAATGATTCGACTGAATGCCATCATACTCTTCTAACATACGCGGCATAATATATTCTGCTTCTGAGGTTACGATATATACCAGCTGCATATGATACATATTTGCATAGGTAAAACGAATCTGTTCAATCTGCCCTTCCAATGTTGCTTCAGAAATCAGTTTTTCGAGTGAATCATAGGTAATT
>SVFB01000026.1 GCA_015057085.1 Lachnospiraceae bacterium | reverse complement strand
TTGTCAAGACTCGCTCGCGAGTCTTGCGCGCCGGATTCGGGTCTGCTTCAGCAGACAAATTCCTGTCCGAATCCGTGCGCATCCTCGCGGAGCGTTTAACTCAGTCGGAGCTTGTACCCCGACTGAGTATAGTTTGTCATACCCCCACCTACGCTAACGCTTAGAGGTGGGGGATTTCTCCGACTGAGTTAAAATATTTTGACAACTATCAAATCATAACTCAGTCGGAGCTTGTCCTCCGACTGAGTTGAAATGTGGTGGATGAGGTCCTACGTTCTGGAGTATAATTGCTTATGTAAGAGAAAATAGTTATGGGAGACGACGATGACATTTTTTACACATGATAAAAAGTTCTATAAAAGCTTATTTGCGATGCTAGTGGTGGTGGCGCTTCAAAATCTGGTCGCATATTCGGTCAATATGGCAGACAACATTATGTTGGGAAATTATAATCAGGATGCGCTTTCAGGCGCAGCTACCGTGAATCAGATTTTTTTCATCATTCAACAGTTTGCGATTGCAATCGGCAATGCGCTGGTTGTGCTGGCAGCGCAATACTGGGGCGAAAAGAGAGTGGAACCAATCAAACGACTGACTGCGATTGCTGTGAAGCTGGCTTTTTTAACCGGCGCAGTGGTTGTAGCGATTTGTATGATATTTCCGACACAATTGATTTCGATTTTTACAAATGATGCAGCCATCATCGGTCAGGGTACCAGGTATCTGTCGATTGTGCAATATACCTTTTTGCTTTATTTGATTACCAATGCTTTGATGGCAGCGCTACGTGCGGTTGGAACGGTGAATATTTCTTTTTATATCAGTGTGGTTTCGCTGATTGTGAATGTGGCAATTAATTATACTCTGATTTTCGGTAAGTTTGGTGCGCCGGAGATGGGAGTCGCCGGTGCAGCTATCGGAACTCTGGTGGCTCGTATTTTAGAACTGATCATTGTCACGATTTATATTTACAAGAAGGATCAGAAAATCAATCTGATGGAGCATGGCTTCGTGAAACGCTTCTTTTCCGGTGATCGTATGCTCCGATTGGATTACACGAAGACCTATATTCCGATTATGATTTCGCTGGTGCTCTGGGGTGTATCTGTCCCAATGCAGACAGCAATTCTCGGACATTTGTCGGATGATGCGATTGCGGCAAATTCTGTCGCGACCACCTTTTATCAATATCTGAAGGTGATTGTGGTAGCCATGTCTTCCACTTCTGCAGTGATGATCGGAAATGCAATTGGAAGAGGAGACATGCAGCGGGTGAAAAGCGATGCCAGAACTTTGTCGGTCATCGATATCATCATTGGTGTGGTGCTCGGTGTGACATTGATGGCTTTGAGACATCCGCTTTTGTCTTTATATCATTTGACGGATGATGCGACACAAATGGCATTAAATCTCATTGTGATTATGGGATTTATCATGATGGGAATGAGTTATCAAATGCCGGTATCCATGGGTATCATTCAAGGTGCAGGAGATCCGAAATTTACGATGCATATGAATATGATTTCAACCTGGCTAATCGTTATGCCGCTTTCTTTTATGGCTGCATTCTGGTGGAAATGGCCGGTGGAATGGGTCGTGATTGTGGTGCAATCCGATCAGGTATTTAAGTGTGTGCCAACCTTTATTCATTTTGTCAGATATCGGTGGATTAAGAAGCTGACCAGGTCATAAAATTATCAGAATTTTGCTAGAAATAGGAACCAAAATAATGAGAAATCTTGGTAGAATAGTAGTGTGGGTTATAGTATAGCAAGCGAGGAGATAGCGATATGAAGAAAGAACTGTTTAATCAAGATTGGAAATACTGGAAAGAAAAAGATGCCTTTGCATTGATGTGGAATGTGGATCCTAAGGCAGAACCTGTGACCTTGCCACATGATGCCATGATTTATGAAAAACCTTATGCAGAGTCAAAAAATGCAGGAAATAGCGGATTTAGAGATAGCGGCGTCTATCACTACTCAAAGGAGTTTACACCTAGCGAAGGGATGAAGAATCAAACGCTGATTCTTCATTTTGACGGCGTTTATATGAATGCGCAAATCTATATCAATGGTGCGCCTGTGGCAAGCCATGTTTATGGTTATACACCCTTTGATGTGCCTTTAAACGATCATTTGAAATTTGGTGAGAAGAATGAGATTCGTGTCATCGTAAGAGCAGCTGCGATTCCAAACTCTCGCTGGTATTCCGGAGCAGGAATTTACCGCGATGTTACACTGTTGACAGGTGGAGAGACCTATCTGACACCGGATGGAACTAAAATTACCACAGAAAGTGTGGATGACCAAATCGCAGTTGTAAAAGTTGTATCTACCGTTAAGCAAAGAGCAGTGGGCAGACGTGCGGTTTCTGTTAAGCATACAATCAAAGAAAAAGGTGGAATTATCGTAGCTGAGGAAATCGTTCCATTGACCATTTTTGAGGGCGAGGAGCGCGAAACATTCTCCCGCTTTGCAATCAAGAATGCGCAGCTTTGGTCGGCAGAGCATCCCTATCGATATGAGCTTGAGACAGTATTGTATGATGGCCCGGATGGCGCGGGTGCTGTATTGGATACAGAATGTATTTTATTTGGTATGCGCAAGCTGTCTTTAGATGGAGCGCGCGGTTTGAGGGTGAATGGTGAGCAAGTGAAGCTATCCGGTGCTTGTATTCATCATGACAACGGAATCATCGGTGCGTCCACACATTATGATTTTCATTATCGCCAGATTAAAAGATTAAAGGAATTAGGCTTTAATGCAATCCGCATGGCACATCATCCGGCAGCAAATGTGCTACTGAATGTGTGTGATGAATTGGGCATGTATGTGATGGACGAAGGTTTTGACATGTGGACCAGAAGCAAGACGGATAGCGATTATGGAATTGTATTTCGCGAATGCTGGAAGCAGGATGTGCTGGACATGGTAAAGCATGATTATAATCATCCGAGCGTTATTATGTATTCACTGGGAAATGAAATCCCTGAACTTGGAACGGCGGAAGGCGCAAATTGGGTTCGTATGTTGGCGGATCAGGTGCGGAAATATGATACGACAAGATATACCCTTTGCTCAATCAACGGACTGTTTGCAATCGGAACCGTGTTTGGCAAAGTGGCTGCAGATATTATGGAAAGACATAAGGACGAACAGCCGGCGGCAGCAGGCGATGATGCCAATGTCAATGAGATGATGGCCACATTTGCGCATATGGATGAGGTGGTTAATCATTCTGAAGTTTCAAAATGTTTGGCATCTGCAGAGGCTTCATTAGATTTGCTGGGCTATAATTATATGACACCGCGCTACGAAGTGGAAGCAAAGAATCCAAACCGGATTGTGGTCGGTTCCGAAACATATCCTTCTGCCATTTCTGAGAACTGGAAATGGGTTAAGAATACCAATAATATCATCGGTGATTTTGTTTGGACCGGCTGGGATTATATCGGAGAATCCGGTATCGGAGTTCCGGGATATAATACACATGGCGACGGATTTGGAACACCATACCCATGTATTATGTCTTACACCGGAGATATTGATATCACAGGATTTTGCAAGCCTGCCGGACGGCTGGCGCAAATTGTATTTGGCGCGCGAAAGAATCCGTTTATCTGTACACAGGATCCGGCTCATTATGAGGACCGTGTGAATTTGACGCCATGGGCTTTGACAGATAAAATTGAGACCTGGACTTATCCGGGACAGGAAGGCAAGCCGGTGCACGTGGAGGTCTATTCTGCAGGGGATGAAGTGGAATTATTTGTTAATCAAAAATCCATGGGCAAGCAACCGGCGGGAGAAAAAGCAGGACATATTGCTAAATTTGATATCACATATGAGCCGGGTACCATCGAAGCGGTTACTTATGAAGCCGGTGTGGAAATCGGGCGTAGCAGCATTCGTACTGCCAAAGAAGCCAGCTTGAAAGCCGACGTGGAATTCGGTCGCAGTGGTAGACTGGTATTTATCGATTTGGAATTGCGAGATGAGGATGGTGTGCTCAATAGTGCAGCTGAGGAAGAAGTGACTGTCACAGGCGGAGAAAACGCCCGCGTATTCATCGGCTCCGGAAATCACAGTCCGTTGCTTTCGTATACAGACGGAAAGACCATGACCTATAACGGAAGAGCGCAGATTGTGGTGGAGAAGAATGTGACTTCAGATCAGGTGAAGCTTTCTGTGAACGGGAAGACTATCACAGTATAAAAAAATGGAATAACAATTTGCCCTTGAGGCAGATTACAATGAGGAGGAAAACAATGCCTTGTACGACAATGCTAGTAGGAAAGAAAGCCAGCAATGACGGCTCTACAATGATCGCCAGAACAGATGACGGCTTCTTTGATGAGAAGAAGATCATCGTGGTAACACCGGAGAAACAGCCGAAGAAATATAAGAGTAAGCTGTCCCATGTGGAGATTGAATTGCCGGAAAATCCAATGCGCTATACTTCATGTCCAAGTGTCAATCCAAAGGATGGAATTTGGGCAGCAACCGGAATTAATGAAGCAAATGTGGGAATGACTGCAACCGAAACAATCACCTCAAATCCAAGAGTGCTTGCAGCTGATCCGCTTGTGACTTATGAAAAGGCAAAGAAGCGTGGCGAGAAGGAGAAGATTGGCGGAATCGGAGAAGAGGACATTGTGGTCTTGGTACTGCCATATATTCATACCGCAAGAGAAGGCGTGGAGCGACTGGGAGCCTTGCTGGAAACCTACGGAACCTATGAGTCAAACGGAATTGCCTTTAACGACGAAAATGAAGTATGGTGGCTGGAAACCATCGGTGGTCATCATTGGATTGCACGACGCATCGCAGATGAGGAAGTCGTTGTAGCACCGAATCAATTTGGAATGGATCGATTCGATTTCGAGGATGCCTTCGGCGCGCAAAAAGAAAATATGTGTTCCAAGGATTTACAGGAATTCATTCAGAAGAATCATCTTGATTTAAATCAGGAGGGCGAGGCGTTTAATCCAAGATTTTGCTTCGGTTCCCATACCGATCAAGATCATGTGTATAACACACCGCGTGCCTGGTATATGGGACGTATTCTTGCGCCTTTCTCACACAAATGGGATGGACCGGATGCAGAATTTACACCGGAGAGCGATTGCCTGCCATGGTCTATCATTCCAGATAAGAAGGTAACAGCAGAAGATGTAAAATATATTTTGTCCACCTATTATCAGGGAACGGAATACAATCCTTATTCCAGCCATGATACGGGAAAGCGCGGAATGTATCGCTCCATCGGAATCAATCGAACCGGTGTGACATCCATCTGTCAGATCAGAAGTGATGTGCCGGATGCGTTAAAAGGAATCGAATGGATTATCTTTGGATCGACCGCTTTTTCTGCAGCCCTGCCGCTTTATACCAATGTGAATCGGATGCCAAAGTATTTAAGCAATGTGACACTGGATACTTCCACAGAGAATTTATATTGGTCCAGCCGTCTCATCGGAGCGCTTGCGGATTCTTGTTATGCATCAGCCATTCAGCATGTGGAGCGTTATCAGAGTGCAGTGGCAACCGAAGGACGACGCATCATCAAAGAATATGATGAGAAGTATGAGCAGACAAAGGATGCAGCAGTTTTGGTTGAGGCAAACGAGCTTCTTGCAAAGATGGCAAAGGAAAAGACCACAGAGACTTTAAACAAGGTATTGCTAGAAGCAAGCAAAAACATGAAAAACGGATATAATCGTGCTGATAATTAATCAGCGGATTAAGGGAGACGAACAATGAAGTTTACAACTGACGTAAAAATGCTTCCGATTTGGGGCGATGTCATTCCGGGAAATACCGGAGAAGACAAAAGAACTGTGATGCATCCGGATTTGAATATGACGATGCAGGATATCTTTTCATCAAAAGGCGGAATCTGGGACAAGAGTTCTGATGAAATTACAGAGACCGTCGCAGATGATACTTTGGTTTGGAAAGAGGAAATCGAAAATGGTTATGCAAAAGAAACCTTTGATGATGTGCCGTTTTTAGTTCCATATCTGGTGGAAGGAAGCAAAAAGTGTGTGATTTCCTGCCCGGGTGGAGCTTATTTATCCAAATCGGTCGAAGGTGAAGGAAGCGATATTGCAGCATTTTTAAATGCCAATGGCATCAGCTGCTTTGTGCTCTGGTATCGCACACAGCCATATCGTATGCCTTTGATGTTTATGGATCTTCAGAGAGCAATTCGATATGTGCGCTATCATGCAAATGATTTCGGAATTGACCCGAATCAGATTGCAACAGTTGGATTCTCTGCAGGCGGAAATTTAAATGGAGTGACAGGAATCTGTTTTGGAAACAAGCCGGTGGATTATCCGGGATATGTACCGGACGAAATCGATGCGGTGGATGCCTGTGCGAATGCAATCGGAATGTGCTATCCGGCAGTCAGCATGGAGCATGATAAGGCATTATCTGTTTTGATTGGAATTGATCAATACAATGACAAGGCAAAGAGAAAGCAGTTGGCAGATGAAATCGATATGGTAAAAAATCTTCACAAAGATGTTCCACCAATGTTTTTATGCTGCTGCCAGGATGATGATGTGGTTCCTCCTGTCAATCTTGCCAGACTGAATACCAAAGCGGTGGAGCTTGGAATTCCTACCGAATATCATATGTTCCCAAGCGGCGGACACGGGTTCGGCGGTTGCGTGGTAAGACCAACACCTTTTGGAATCCCGAATTATGATGCGGTAGAAGCATGGAAGGACTTATTTGTACGCTGGTTAAATAGAGTTTTTGTCTAAAAATTGTATATAACTTAAAATTTATGTGGATAACAGGCCTAAGGAAGTCATTTTTATGATGTCCTTAGGTCATTTTTTTTATTACATTTTTCGGCTGTATTTTTTACAATGAGTATGGAGGGGTGTTATGCGAAAGAAGGTCAAAAGCGAAAAAAAGAAATATAAATCAGTCGTTCAAAAAATAGTCATTTGGCCGTTGACGGTAATGAGTTTAATTGCAATCGTTACCATTGTATCCATCGGTGTTACCTTATTTCATGTACAAAAACAAATCGTGGATTCCAATATGAATTCTCTTAGCATTTCGCAATCGCAATTGGAAAATCTTTTAAATCAATTGGATCGGACTTATGTGGAGTATTGGAATTCCAACCAGAGCTATCGTAGGCTTCGCAATTGTACAAAGGAAGATCCAATCGAGTCTTACTTTACCTATCGCGAGAATACGCGTATTTGGATGGAAACACTAAAGGATTCATATACAGAAATCGAAGGCGTATTTTGCTATTTCCCGGATATTGAGGTGAAGCTTTTTAGAGGCGCGTCGAATTTTCGAATGCATGATTTGATTACGAAGCGTTTGGAAGATGCGCAAGGTACATTTAATCATTGGGAAATCGTGAACATTGATGAGGAATGCTATCTGATCAATATCAAAAAGTATGGCAATTTTTATGGCGGCGTATGGATCTATTTCCCGAATTTGGAACGAGATCTTTCTCTTGCGGCAACTTCTTATCGTGGAACCGTATTTCTCAAGGATTACCTTGGAAATACAACCTTAAATGCAGAGGAACAAAATCTCTTAGAAGCAAAGCAGCAGGATGTGCGCTATGCTGAGCCGGAAAAGCAAGAGGTGATGCTTGGTATCATCGTCAATTCCGAGAGTATCCTTATGAACATACCGCCGATGATCTATCTGCTCTTGATATTGGCATTCGCTTCGATTGCGCTGATTCCGATGATTGTCATCTGGCTGCGGAAAAAGATAGCGGGGCCGATGAGGGAAATTGATGAGGCAATGCATATCATCGGTGAGGGAAATGTGGATTATCGGATTCAGTTGAAAAACAGAAAAACAGAGGATGAATTTGATCGATTGAGTCAGCGCATCAATCAAACGATGGACGAATTAAATGAAATCTCTTTTTCACTTTACGAGGCCAAAATCCGTGAGCAGGAAAAGACGCTTCAAGTATACAGTCAGCAGATCAGGCCGCATTTTATCTTAAATGCACTCAATGTGATTTATGTATGTGAGGAAAGTGATTTCCCTCTTATCAAAAAGATGGTGCTCTATCTGACGGATTATTTTAGATATGTTGTAAATATCAGGAAAAATTATGTGGAGCTCTGTCAGGAAATACATTTCGTGGAAGCATATTTGAACATTCAAAAGGAGCGCTATGTGGATCGACTGGACTTCTTTGTGGAATGGGAAATGGGAACAGAGAAGATTTTGGTTCCACCGATTATCATTCAAACCTTTGTGGAAAACAGCATTAAATACGGAATGCTTGATGGCAAGAAAAACTTTATTTATGTGTTAGCAAGTATTGTGGAAGGACGGCTGAAGGTGATGATTGCCGATTCCGGAAAAGGCTTTGATGCAGATCTAATAGAAGCGGTGGAACAGTATAAAAGAACCGGTGTGCATCAGGAACATTTGGGAATCGGAATCGAAAATGCTATTGAGCGTATACGGATTTTATATGGGGAAGGTGCCGGAGTTTGCTTCCGCAATGCATTGTCGGGAGGTGCGGTTGTAGAAATATATCTTCCAATTAAGGAGGGCTGCGATGTATAACATTTTGTTGGTGGATGACGAGCCACGTACCATTGATGCAATCGAGAAGAATGTGAATTGGCGGGAATGCGGAATTCGAAAAGTGTTCCGCGCAGAAAGTATGCAAAGCGCAATCACCTTATATGAGCAGGAAAAAATTGATATTATGATTTGCGATATCGAGATGCCGAACGGCTCCGGGCTTTCGCTCTTGGAGTGGTTCGAAGATCACGATAAGCCAATCAACTGTATCTTTGTCACCTGTCATCCGGAGTTTGATTATATGCGAAAAGCCATTCAGCTGCGCTGCTATGATTATATTTTAAAGCCAATTAATTATGATGAATTTTCGCAGGCGCTATCGGAACTGGTAAAGCGAATGGAGGCGACGGAAAATGGTGCTACTTCGCCGGATGCGATTAATTGGGGCGGCCTGACCGATGGTGATATTCGAGAAATCGATCGGACGGAGCGGGATCGAAATGTTGAGATGGAAATAAAAAAATATATTCACGAGAATATGACAAATGAGATATCGGTTACCAATATCGCAGAGACGTTGCATTTTAATCCGCAATATTTGATGAGAGCCTTTAAAAAGAAAACCGGAATGTCAATTGTGGAATATATTACCAAATGTAGAATTGACACAGCGAAAAAAGTTCTAAGGGAGACGGAGTTGCCGGTGAAAAAGATTGCGGATATGGTCGGATACTCGGACTATACCTATTTCAATCGCGTGTTTAAAAAAGAGACCGGGATGTCACCCAAACAATATCGAGGAATACAGAGATAAAAATTTTGCCATAAATATAATTATTTTAATAGCAATATCACTATATTGAGGTGCTGTTTGGACGGCATTTAATATCATGCTAAAATGAAAAAAGATAAAAACCGAGGGGGTAACATTATGCAAGAACACAAAATTCAAAATCCAATTATTCCGGGATTTTATCCTGATCCATCAATCTGTCGCGTGGGCGAAGACTATTATATCTGCTGTTCCAGCTTTGAGGCTTATCCGGGACTGCCGATTTTTCACAGCAAGGATCTGGCAAACTGGGAACAGATTGGCTATGCGATGACAAAAGAGAACGGATTTCATGTGGATGTCAATTCCTGGGCCGGTGGTGTGATGGCACCAACCATTCGTTATCATAAAGGAACCTATTATATTATAAATTGCAATTTCGCAGATGATGGGAACTTCATCATTACTGCAAAAAATCCGGCAGGACCGTGGTCTGAGCCGCATTGGTTAAAGGATGTGCCGGGAATCGATGCATCATTCTTTTTTGATGAGGATGATAAGTGCTATATCATCGGAACAGGTGATGTGGTAAAGCGTGCCGATGGCAAAATGGATCGCGGAATCTGGGCGGCTGAGTATGATATCGAGAATTATAAATTAATCGGAGAACCTGTGGCAATCTGGGACAGCGCACTGCGCAATGCTTCCTCTCCGGAGGCGCCGCATTTGTATCATATTGGAGATTATTATTATCTGATGATTGCGGAAGGCGGTACAGAGCACTATCACTGCGTGACTGTAGCAAGAAGTAAGGATGTTTTAGGTTGGTATGAGGGCAACCCGGCCAACCCTGTGATGACCCATCGTATGCTTGGCTTTGATGCACCAATCGCAAATGTCGGCCATGCAGATTTTGTGGAAACACAATACGGCGATTGGTATGCAGTGATGCTTGCTTCCCGCACCATCGACGGATATTACAAAAACTTCGGAAGAGAGACCTACATCTGCCCTGTGAAATGGGAGCGGAATTGGCCGGTATTTTCACCGGGAACCGGTATGATGGAATTCGAGTATCCGGCCGATGAAAAATTGCCTTGGACTCCGTATGATGAGGAGCCGGAACGAACGGATTTCGATACAAAAGAGGAATGCGAAGGCAATTATCCACTGTATATGACTGCATGGGGAACACCTTATCGCAAATATGATCGAGTGGCAGATAGCCATCTTTATTTGAAATGTATTGCCCGCGGTGTGACGGAACCGGTGCGCGGATTCGGATATCCAAAGACAAAAGACGGCTTTGTGGCAATGATGGGACGACGTCAGAGATATGTGGATTTCACAATGGAAACAAAGATGACCTTTGTGGCTAAGAATCAAGAAGCTGCAGGATTGATTGTGATGCAGGCAAGCGACCATCAATATCTTCTTCAGAAGGTGCAAAAGGATGGCAGACAATTGCTTCAGCTTGTGCTTCATACTTCCACATTGCACGGATTGCCATGGCTTCCGGGATTTGGATGTGAGATTACTTCAAAGGTATTAGAGGAAGTTCCATATGATGAGGATACCGTTATCCTTAGAATGCAGGCCAAAGGACAGGATTATACATTTTCTTACGGAGCCGATGAAGCAACAATGAAAAGTTTTCCGACACATGGGGACGGAAGATTATTGAATCCGGAAGAAGTCGGACCGATGGCAGGAACTCTTCTTGCCATGTTTGCGACAGGAAACGGCGTGGAAAGCGAAAACGAAGCGGCATTCGATTATTTTGAAGTGAAAAAAGGATAAGTCATTTTCGTCCAATGTGGTGTCATAATTTTCCTATTTGAAAAAATCTTGGGTTGATAAGATGAAATTACAAAAATAGGAAAGGGGTTTTTGAACGTATGAAAAAGAAATTGGTAGCACTGTTAATGACATTTGGTATGACAGTTGGCCTGATCAGTGGTTGTGGCGGTAATTCCGATACACAATCAAAGGCAGGCGAAGACGATGTCTACCATATGGTGATGCAAATCACAACCTACGGGTTCGATGATGCAGACCTTGGAATGGTACAGGATGCGGTAAACGAGATTACAGTTCCTGAAATCGGAGTGGAAGTGGAATTTATGACAATTCCGATTATGGAGCAGGCAACAAAGCTGGGCTTGCTTGTCAGCTCAAATACTCAAATCGATCTTGTTTGTACAGGTCTTTTGACCACTCCTACCAATCTTGTGGCACAAGGATTACTGACCGATATTACAGAGTATGTGGAGGCATCTGATGAGTTGATGGCTCTTTCTGAGGGAATTCTTGACGCATGTAAGGTAGACGGCAAGATTTATGCTTATCCTGGTGCAACTGCAAACGGTGTGCAGGTAACTTATTTCTATGACGCAGATTTGGCAGAACAGTACAACATTCAGTTGCCGGAACGTATCACATCTGAAGATGATTGGAATTCTATTTTCTCGCAGGTGAAAGAAAGTGGAATGGAACAGTATGCAATTTCTTTGGGAGACGGTGTAGCAGCAGAATATGAATGGAATGACTTTGACGCCCTCGGCGATGCAGGATACAACTCTTATGGAGTCATTTTCAATGAAGACGATAAGGTTGTGAACTTCTATGGCACCAAGGAATATGCAAAGAAATGCGAGACTCATCGCAAGTGGTATCAGGAAGGCTACTGTGTTCCGGATTCCAGCAGCAATGGATATACAACATCTGATTCGATGGCAAACGGACAGATCTTCGGATTTGTTTCAAATGGTGGAGTCGGCATGAGCAGTGCATATTGGTCAAAGATCACCGGAAAGAACATTGCCGGAATTCCGATGTCTGATATCACAACAACAGCAGATAATGTAATCAATTTCAGCTGGGGTGTTTCTTCAACTTGTGAAAATCCTCAGAAAGTAGTGGATTTCTTAGAGCTTCTATATACGAATGTGGATTTGATGAATCTGATGAATTATGGTATCGAAGGAACACATTATGTGACAAACGAAGGAAGCAAGATTATCAGTTATCCGGACGGAGTGGATGCCACAACAGTTGGATATGGTAATTTTGTTGGTACTTACGGTGATTCTTCAAAAATCTATCAAAGAGAACCTTTGACAGACGAGTTTGTAGAGCATATTCCGGATTATATGTATCCGAATGCTGCAACTTCTAAATACATCGGATTTACATTTAATTCCGAAAAAGTTTCTACGCAGGTAGAAAATGTGCTGGCAGTGATTCAGGAGTACGCACCTGCACTTGAGTGCGGAATCGTAGAGCCGGAAGAGCAGATTAAAGCATTTAATGAAGCATTAGAAGCCGCTGGCATGAATGATATTATTGCAGAATGTCAATCCCAGTTGGATGCTTGGTTGGCACAACAGTAAAAATCCATCCATATACAATATATAAAATGCAGGTTCCGGAGCAATCCGGAGCCTGTATTTTTTTGGTCATTTTCGTCCAACCCTGTGTCACGATAATCCTATGGGAAAGCGCGTATTACAGATAAAATGAGTCTAGAAAATGAATTTATCTATGGAGGAGAATCGTATGGAGAAGAAATCTATCAATCAAAAAACAAGATCGAAGCGACGATTCAAGCGTTGGCTGCCGGTTTTTGTGATGGGGCTTCCGGGCTTTATCTATTTGTTTATCAATAATTATATGCCAATGTACGGACTGATTGTTGCCTTTAAGAAATTTAATTATAAGTTGGGAATTACGGAAAGTCCGTGGAATGGCATAGAGAACTTTAAGTTTTTATTTGCAAATAATGATGCATGGGAAATTACAAGAAATACGATTCTGTACAATTTTGTATTTATCATTTTAGATTGTGTATGCTGCATTGCACTTGCAATTTTCCTGAACGAAATCAGAAAGAAAACCACAAAGAAATTTTATCAGACCGTGATATTGCTTCCGTATCTGATGTCCATGGTTGTGGTTTCTTATTTGACCTATGCTTTCATCGGAGATCGAACAGGATTAATCAACGGTATTTTGGAATTTTTCGGGAAAGAGACGATTCAGTTTTATTCCACGAAAAGTTACTGGCCTTTTATTCTGGTATTTGTAAGAATGTGGAGAACAATCGGCTACGGAACCATCATTTATCTTTCAACAATTGTGGGCTTCGGAGATGACTATTTTGAAGCGGCAGAATTGGATGGCGCTACGAAATGGCAGCAGATTCGCCATATCACCATCCCATTGTTAAAGCCTACGATTATTATGCTTACAACCTTGTCGGTGGGAAATATTTTCCGTTCGGATTTCGGACTGTTTTATCAGGTGCCGAGAAATCAAGGGCTGCTCTATGATGTGACAGATACTATCGATACATACGTGTTTAGAGCGTTGATGAAAAATGGAAATGTGGGATTGTCTTCAGCTGCTGCATTCTATCAGTCCATCATTTGTTTTATTACGATTTTGGTATTCAATGGCATCATTCGTAAGCTGAGCAAGGAAGATTCGCTGTTCTAGGAGGAAAAGAAGATGAAGGGACATAAGAAATTTTTAGCATTATCTCATATAGTTTTGATTATCGTATCGGTGTTGGCGATTCTGCCATTCTGGCTTTTGATTATGGCCTCATTTACGGATGAAAGCACCGCCGTGAATTCCGGATATCGTCTGATCCCAAAGAAATGGTCATTAGATGCCTATCGATATTTGATTGAGAAATGGGTGCTGTTTGGAAGAGGTTATTTGATTACATTTTTTGTAACGGTAGTAGGTGTAATCGTCTGTGTTTTGATTACACTGATGTTTGCATATATGCTTTCGAAAAGAGATCTTCCACTACGCAGATTTTTTAACTTCTATGTGATTTTTACCATGTTATTTAACGGCGGATTGGTTGCGACTTACATCATGTATTCTAATACATTTCATATTAAGAACACATTATTTGCTTTGATTTTGCCGAATTTGTTGACAAATGCTTTTTACATCACAATGGTTAGAAATTATTTCCAGAATAACATTCCGGAGGAACTTTTGGAGGCAGCACGCATTGATGGAGCAAATGAGTATAGAGTATTCTTTACTTTGGTAATGCCGCTGTCCAAACCGATTATTGCAACCTTAGGTTTGCTGGTGGGTGTGACATATTGGAATGATTGGCAAAACGGTATGTATTATTTGGATAATGCCAAATTGTATGGAATTCAAAATATCTTAAATGCCATCAATGAGAATACAAAGTATTTGATGCAGGGCGGTGGAACAGGAACCGTAATGCCTTCTGAAACCGTCAGAATGGCAGCAGCAATGCTAGGCATCATCCCGATTTTGGTGATATACCCATTCTTCCAGGATTATTTTGTGAAAGGAATTACCATGGGAGCCGTAAAGGGCTAGAAGGGGGATTTTTAAATGAAGACAGAAACCATTCGATTGTACGAAAATCGAGAGGATGTAACACTGACAACCTATCTTTTAGATGATTCGGGAGAGATGTTAAACGGCAAGTCGCGTCCGGCAATTTTGGTTTGTCCGGGTGGAGCCTATGCTTTTTGCTCTGACAGAGAAGCAGAACCAATTGCAATTCGCTATGCTGCTATGGGATATCACGCATTTGTTTTGCGTTATTCTGTTTACAATAAAGGTAAAATGGTAAATCCACTTGGAGATTTAAAGGTGGACGAAGATAGCCTGTATCCGAATGCCATGTGTGATGTAGGCGCAGCGATGCTGTATATCAGGGACCACAGCAAGGAATGGCTGGTGGATCCGGATCGGATTGTTTTGACAGGATTCTCCGCCGGTGCACATAATAGCGCAATGTATTGCACCCATTGGGACAGTGATATTTTGAGGGAGCGATTCCATCGTCCGGCAGAAGATTTTCGCCCGGCCGGCGCTGTGCTGGGATATGGATATTACGACTGGAGTGATTTTAGAAAACAGGAAGTAACAGATCCTTTTGCAAAGGCAATGAACGAAGCAATTGATTTTTCTTATTTCGGAACAAGAAATCCAAGTGAGGAACAGTTTGCACAGGGAAGTCCTGCGCTTCATGTGTCTAAGAATACACCGCCGATGTTTCTATGGACAACTTGCGGAGATAATACGCTGCCATCACAGCAGACGATGATTATGGGCGCTGCCCTTGCAAGAGCAGGGGTGCCGTACGAGGTGCATACCTTTGAAGTGGGAGACCACGGATTGGCAAATGCGGACCAATCCTCCGCATCATCGTTAGAACAGGTGAATGATGACGTAGCACAGTGGATGCCATTGGCCAATAAATGGCTGCGCAGACATGTTCCGATTTCGTTACCGGAAAAACCGGAACACGGATTTGATCCGTCTGTATTTGAAACTTTGTAAAAAATATTTTTAGAATGCTTAAGGGCGCAGCGTGTGCAGCACTTCTTCAAAGCACACGCCGTCCTGTAATGGCACATCGATTTCGATGGAGCGCAAAATACATTTCTTGATAAATAAAGATGCCTTTCTCACAGAGTCTTTAAACGGCACGCCGTTGACTGCATCAGCTGCGATAATGGAAGCAAAGATATCTCCCGTTCCGGCGCGCTGGGTTCCAACGGCTTGCGTCTTTCTCATAGACGGAGCTTCGCCGACTTCATAACACAAATTGCTGATAAAACTTCTTTGCACAATTCCTGTGATGACAACTTTTGTCGGGCCGATGGCAGTTAGCTTCTCGGCAATCTTTACGACTTCGGACACATGCATATGAGGACGGTATGGGGTATTGGTTAAGATGCAGGCTTCCGTTAAATTTGGTGTGATAATATCTGCATGGCTGACCAATTCCTTCATACGGCGGCACATTTCATCTGTGTAAGTCGGATACGGCTTGCCATCATCCCCCATAACAGGATCCACGATGACCGTCGTATCTTTGGTTTTAAACCGTTTGATGAAATCAGATACGATATTAATCTGTTCGGCCGAACCTAAAAAACCGGTCATGATACCGGAAAATTCCAATCCCAATTTCTCCCATTCGTTGATATATGCCGGCATAGAGGCAGTGAAGTCCTCATAAAAGTAACTTGGATAACCGGTATGGTTTGAAAAAATAGACGTCGGAAGCGAACAGCACTGAATCTTCATAGTGGAAATGATTGGAAGTGCAACTGCGATGGAGCAGCGTCCGAATCCGGAGAAGTCATTGATGATTGCAATTTTCTTTTGGCAATTATGTGTACTCATGGTGGTCCCTCTTTAAGCATTTATTCTCGCGGCTATTATAATACAAAACAAAAAAAGACTCCACAAGAATGTGAAGTCTTTTTATGATATAGCGCTCCGCCTCGCAGACATAAGTCCACTTCCAAACACTTTCATCAGCAACAGGTCTTCGAGCTTCTTCGCTTGTGCAGGCTCCGCCACTTTCTCAACACGGATTTTGGCAACCACAGCCACATCCCTCTTCCCGCACAAAATCGGGGCTCGCTGCGCAAAAATTGCCCAAGCAAGTGTTTCGCTTCTAACACCGAATTTTTCTCCGGGTCACGAGGGCG
>SVFB01000127.1 GCA_015057085.1 Lachnospiraceae bacterium | reverse complement strand
GTTTAGTAAAATTACAATAAATAATATTAGGAGGATGGTAGAAATGAAAAAGATGTTACGAAATGTAATGTGTACTATTGCAGGGGTGATTTTATTAGGTGGAGCGGTTGAGACAACAGCTGTGAGCGGAAATAATCACCAGGATACAGTGTTTGCGTTTACTGTTTCTGGGACACAGTGGGTGACTGATTATCGCAGAAAAACTGATGATTCATCAGCATATATGAAATGTACGTATATAACTTCAGGTGATTCTTATACAGCACACGCGATCGCTAATAATACTGGAAGGGCTGGTGATTCAACTGATGTATCCAACGGTTATGTATATGTTTTTAAAAAAGGAACCACCAAGAAAATCAGAAATTGGACATATGAGAAAGGCTTTAAGTATGAGGCTATTTTCATGAGCCCAAATTATGCACATAAGATGCATGCGGAAGGCTTGTGGAGTCCGGATAGTATTTAATAAAAAGGCACTAGGGGAAATGTTTAATTATTTTAAAATTGAGTTAAAAAGAGCGTTTATAAATAGAAGGATGGCTGTTACTTTGGCAGTGGGAATTCTTTTTGCAATCATACAGGTTTTTGTGGATGTTCTTCCGATGGTTGAGGTGAATGCAGGGAATTTGCAGGGATTATATCCGCATTCTGTTTTTAGCAAATGTATGGGCATGATACGAGGAAGTGTATTTCCGGCATATTATTTTATGTTTCTTCCAATCTTGATTGGCATTCCATATGGGACAGTGATGAGTCAGGATCGAAAGAACGGATACATCAAGAATCTGTTTACAAGAATGCCAAAGAGAAACTATTATATTGCGCAATATGTTGTGGCATTTCTTGCAGCCGGAGTCGTTGCCGTTGTACCGCAGATAATAAATGTTGCAATCACTGCACTTTTTCTTCCGTCTTATGTTCCGCTGACGGGATTAGGATATATCGGAATCTTCCCGGAATCGTTATGGGCCGGAATCTTTTATACCCACACCTATCTATATCTGCTTTTATATTTGCTGTTAGATTTTGTGGTATATGGATTTTTGTCTTCACTATCCTTATCGTTGGGTTGGGTTTTTAAGTACAACTTTACGGTGCTGATGATTCCATTTGTTATAACTCAGTGTATGAATGTAGTGCTGGCATTCATTGGCAAGAACTGTTGGACGATTGACTCATTCGCATGTCCGTCGCAACCGGGCGTAAGCACAGATCCGATTGAGATAGCAATCGTTTTATTGGTATTATTTGCAGGTGCGGTTATTTCTATAATATGGGGAATTAAGAGAAGCGATGAATTGGAATAAACGAATGAAAATAGCAGCCATTTGTGTGGTTGTATTAATTGGGGGCGTATTGTATGGAATTCGATTTCATGTGGTAAATGCACAATTTCATATAGAAGAAACAGTGACCGTTCCTCAAGGCGAAGAAGTATCTGTGGATGGGGTTGCCTATAAGGCACTGTATGGAGAACTTATGACGCATTCCGAATATATAGAGCGTTATCAGATACAGGAAGAAGAGGATGCAGATGCGGGCATAGAACTCGTTTGCTTCATTCAGGTAGAAAATAAATCGGATGAGGAGAAAAAAATTCTTTTAACCGATAGCACTTTTCGCTGTGATTATTGGGCGAACGGAGTCGACTATTTTAGTTTATGGGCAATAAATGGAGATGATTTTGACGGGATGATTGCACCTGGGGAAACCAAGAAAATAGGCATTTCCACAATCGTGAATGTTTCTCCGGAATTCTTTCGTACGATGAGTGATGATTGGCGCGTGTCATTAGTGGAATGGCCGGGGCTGATTGAAGTAAGAGTGCCTGTCTCCGGAGGTGTACAATGAGAGGAATCATAAAGCATGATTTTGTTGCAGGATGTGCACAGTTTAGGCGAATGATTTTGATTGCCTTTTTGTTTTTTGTTGGAACGCTTATGGCAGAAAACAATATTTGTTATGATAGTGCGCATGCCTCTGTGGTAGAATCCATATTATATATTTTTCAGGGGAATTATCCATTGGCAGAGATAACTGATGTGTCTCAGCTGGAAATGCCGATTCTATGGATCGCATTGCAACTTTTTATTGCTTATATAATAGGAAGTTATCCATTATATGATTTGAAGCATTACGGAATCAATATGCTGATCAGAACGAGAAGCAAGAGACTCTGGTGGCTGGGAAAAGTCCTATGGGTGATTGCGACAGTACTGGTAATTTATCTCATCGGATATGTGGTGACATTTGTGGCGGTAGCTCTGATGGGTGGAAGTATTTTTGGCGTACGACCAGACATACAGATGTTCCTTAAAGTCGACTATTCTATATATTCAAGTGTGGGATTGATGATGTTTTGTTTCATCATTCCTGTCCTAGCTTCGATTACGCTTTCGCTTTTGCAATTATTGCTTATTATAGTATTTAATGAAGCGATTGCTTTTGGCACAGTAGGATTTTTGATGTTGGCGGGTGTATTTTATGATTCTGCGATTCTGTTTCCATGCATCTCGATGGGCGTGCGATTATCTTCCTATATATTAAGCGGAGGAATCCTAAAGATTATAATTGGAATGATTGCTTGTTCAGTCGTGGCAATAGTTGCCGGTGCGTTTGTAATGAAGAAAAAAGATGTTTTTTAACCGTGGGGGAGAAAATGAAGATAGAAATTCAAAATGCAACAAAGATTATAAAAGGCGCTGTGGTTCTTGATGACATCAGCCTTACTTTTGAAAGCGGAAAAATTTATGGCTTCCGTGGAAAGAACGGATCCGGAAAAACGATGCTTATGAGAGCTATCGCGGGACTTATTACTCTGACCAACGGAAAAATTTTAATCGATGGAAAGCAGCTGGGAAAAGATTTCTCGTTTCCGGAAAGCATTGGAGTGTTAATAGAGAATCCTTCCTTTATTGATTCGTATAGCGGATATCAAAATTTAAAAGCACTTGCGGATATTAAGCATTTGATTGGAGAGGAAGATATTCGAAATGTAATAAGCGCAGTAGGATTAAATCCGGATGATAAAAAGAAATACGGAAAGTATTCTCTTGGAATGAAACAAAGACTTGGCATTGCGGCAGCGATTATGGAAAAGCCGGATATCATTTTGCTGGACGAGCCAATTAATGCGCTGGATGAAAAAGGCGTAGAGGATATTCGAAAATTATTATTAGACTTAAGAAATGGTAACCGGATCATTATTGTAGCATGTCATGACCGGGAAGAATTAAATTTATTGTCTGATGAAATTATTGAGCTTGCAGACGGAAAAGTAGTATAATAAAATCTGCACAAAAATATTTGAAAAAAATTGTTGAAAATATCTTGCAATATCTTGAAATCATGCTATAATAGACGGTGCTGTGACATGATAGCGATGAAGTTTGAAGTTACTACCCATCGTGGTAGAGAATTCGGCGGAGCGAATGTCAAGTTAGGAAACTGACGGCAAGTCACTGTACAAACAATCGTCTACAACATGGTAGAAACAACGTGTGAAAATCCGAATGAGTTGCGTTAGGACACACACGGAGAAGTGTACAGTCACCACTTGTCGTACTGAAATTTTAAGTGCGAAAAGGAGGCGGCTTTTTTTATGGCAAGTCAAGTAATGAGAATCACTCTCAAAGCGTATGATCACGAATTGGTAGATTCATCCGCAAAGAAAATTATCGAGACTGTTAAGAAGAACGGATCACAGGTGAGCGGACCGGTTCCACTTCCAACTAAGAAGGAAGTTGTAACAATCTTACGTGCTACTCACAAGTACAAAGATTCCCGTGAACAGTTCGAGCAGAGAACTCACAAGAGACTCATCGATATCATTACACCAACCCAGAAGACAGTAGATGCTTTATCTCGTCTTGAGATGCCAGCTGGTGTTTATATTGATATCAAAATGAAGCAAAAGTAAAATATCCTACTTTTTAGGATGAACGCGAAAGCGTTCCGCTGTAGAAAACAGGAGGTAAACAATGAAGAAAGCGATTTTAGCAACAAAGGTTGGCATGACCCAGATCTTCAATGCAGACGGCGTTTTAGTACCGGTTACTGTATTACAGGCAGGTCCATGCGTAGTAACTCAGGTTAAGACTGTAGAGAATGATGGCTACAGTGCAGTACAGGTTGGATTCGGCGACAAGGTAGCAAAGGTCGTAGAGAAGGATGCAGCAGGTAAGAAGAGCGTTGCTCACAGACATGGTCTTAACAAGGCTCAGGTTGGACATTTCAACAAGGCCGGTGTAGAAGGCAAGAGATTCGTTCGCGAATTCCGTTTTGAGAACGCAGAAGAATATAACTTAGCAGATGAAATCAAAGCTGATATCTTTGCAGAAGGCGATAAGGTAGATGTTACCGCTATCTCAAAGGGTAAAGGTTTCCAGGGTGCTATTAAGAGACTTGGACAGCACAGAGGACCTATGGCTCATGGTTCTAAATTCCATCGTCATCAGGGTTCAAACGGTGCATGTTCTTCACCATCTAAGGTATTCAAGGGAAAAGGAATGCCTGGACACATGGGTAGCGTAAAGGTTACAACCCAGAACCTCGAAGTAGTTCGCGTTGATGCAGAGCAGAACCTGCTCCTCATCAAGGGTGCTGTACCGGGAGCAAAGAAGGCTCTCATTACCGTTAAAGAAACTACCAAGTCTGGTAAGTAGTGCGAATTAAGAAAGGAGGAACTTTACGATGGCTAAAGTAGCTGTTTATAACATGGAAGGCAAGGAAGTTGAAAAGATCGATCTTGCAGATTCCATTTTCGGCGTAGAAGTAAATGAACATTTAGTTCATCTTGCTGTTCTTCAGCAGCAGGCAAATGACCGTCAGGGAACACAGAAGGCAAAGACCCGTTCTGAAGTTCGCGGAGGCGGAAGAAAACCATGGAGACAGAAGGGAACCGGACATGCACGTCAGGGATCTATCAGAGCTCCACAGTGGACAGGTGGTGGAGTTGTATTCGCTCCGGTACCAAGAGATTACTCTTTCAAGTTAAATAAGAAAGAAAAGAGAATCGCTCTTAAGTCTGCATTATCTTCAAAGGTAGCAGATGAGAAGTTCGTAGTAGTAGATGAGTTAAAGTTAGACGAGATCAAGACAAAGAAGTTCGCTGAAGTATTAAAGAACTTAAATGTGAACAAGGCTCTTGTAGTGTTAAACGATATGGACACCAACGTAATTGCTTCTGCAGCAAACATTCCTGGTGTTAAGACTGCACAGACCAACGAGATCAACGTTTACGACATCTTAAAGTATGATACAGTAGTGACCACAAAGGCCGCTGTTGCAACAATCGAGGAGGTGTATGCATAATGGCAAACGTACAGTATTATGATGTAATCCTCAAGCCGGTAGTAACCGAGAAGAGCATGGGCCAGATGGCAGAGAAGAAATATACTTTCTTAGTTCATCCGGAAGCAAACAAGACCATGATTAAAGAAGCAGTAGAGAAAATGTTCGACGGTGTTAAGGTAGCAAAGGTTAACACAATGAACAACGATGGTAAGACACGTCGTCGTGGAATGACCAGCGGAAAGACTGCTAAGACAAAGAAGGCAATCGTACAGCTTACAGCAGACAGCAAGGAAATCGAAATCTTCGCAGGACTGTAAAATTCGGTAGATGCCAAATTATGTGCAGAAAAGCACGATATCAAACCAAGAATTTGAAAGGAGAAATTCAAAATGGGTATTAAGAAGTATAACCCTTATACACCTTCCAGAAGAAATATGACTGGTTCTGATTTCGCAGAAATCACAAAGAAGACTCCAGAAAAGTCACTTCTTGCTTCAAAGAAGAAGAACGCCGGTCGTAACAACCAGGGTAAAATTACTGTTCGTCACCAGGGTGGTGGAAACAGACAGAAGTACAGAATCATTGATTTCAAGAGAAATAGCAAGGACGGAATTCCTGCAACTGTTATCGGTATCGAGTACGATCCAAACAGAACAGCAAATATCGCTTTGATTTGCTACGCAGATGGAACAAAGTCTTACATCTTAGCTCCTGCAGGATTAACCGACGGAATGAAGGTTATGAACGGACCGGAAGCTGAAGTTCGTGTAGGTAACTGCTTACCATTGGCTAACATCCCAGTTGGTACTCAGATCCACAACATCGAGTTATTCCCAGGTAAGGGCGGACAGCTTGTACGTTCTGCTGGTAACTCAGCTCAGTTAATGGCTAAAGAAGGAAAGTATGCAACACTTCGTCTTCCTTCAGGCGAAATGAGAATGGTTCCAATCCAGTGCCGTGCAACAATCGGTGTCATCGGAAATGGTGATCACAACCTCGTAAATATTGGTAAGGCTGGACGTAAGCGTCACATGGGTATTCGCCCAACTGTTCGTGGTTCCGTAATGAACCCTAATGACCATCCACACGGTGGTGGTGAAGGTAGAGCTCCAATCGGTCGCCCAGGCCCAACAACACCTTGGGGCAAGCCTGCTTTGGGTCTCAAGACCAGAAAGAAGAACAAGCAGTCTAACAAGCTGATCGTACGTCGTCGCGACGGTCGCGCTATCAAATAATTAGGAGGTAAGAAGAATGTCACGTTCATTGAAAAAAGGACCATTTGCTGATGCAAGCTTACTTAAAAAAGTAGATGCTATGAACGCTTCAGGCGACAAGCAGGTTATCAAGACCTGGTCACGCCGTTCTACAATCTTCCCTTCCTTCGTAGGACATACATTTGCAGTTCATGATGGAAGAAAGCACGTTCCGGTATACATTACTGAGGACATGGTAGGACATAAGCTCGGTGAGTTCGTAGCTACAAGAACTTATAGAGGACACGGTAAGGACGATAAGAAGTCCGGTGTAAGATAATCGGAAGGAGGTAATATCCAATGGCAAAAGGACATAGAAGCCAAATCAAGAGAGAAAGAAACGAAGTAAAGGATACCAGACCTTCAGCAAAGGTATCTTATGCTAGAGTATCTGTTCAGAAGGCATGCTTCGTATTAGATGCAATCCGTGGAAAAGATGTGCAGACTGCACTTGCAATCTTAGCTTACAATCCACGTTATGCTTCCAGCGTTATCGAGAAGTTGTTAAAGTCAGCTGTTGCTAACGCAGAGAACAATAACGGCCTTAAGGCTGAAAACCTTTATGTAGCAGAGTGCTTTGCTAATAAGGGACCGACAATGAAGAGAATTCATCCACGAGCACAGGGTAGAGCTTACAGAATCGAGAAGAGAACAAGCCACATTACCATCGTGCTGGACGAAAGATAGGAGGCAGATCATGGGACAGAAAGTTAATCCTCATGGCTTAAGAGTAGGCGTTATCAAAGACTGGGATTCCAAATGGTATGCAGAAGGCGATTTCGCTGACTACTTAGTAGAAGATTACAATATCAGAACATTTTTAAAGAAGAAGTTATACGCTGCAGGTGTTTCTAAGATTGAAATCGAAAGAGCATCTGATCGCGTAAAGGTTATCATCTACACTGCTAAGCCGGGCGTTGTTATCGGTAAGGGTGGCGCTGAGATCGAAAAGATCAAGGGCGAAGTTCAGAAGTTAACCGAGAAGAAATTAGTTGTTGATATCAAAGAAGTTAAGAGACCGGACAGAGATGCTCAGCTTGTTGCAGAAAACATTGCATTACAGCTTGAGAATCGTGTATCTTTCCGTCGTGCTATGAAGTCTTGCATGGGTCGTGCCATGAAGACCGGCGCTAAGGGAATCAAGGCTTCCGTTTCAGGACGTCTTGGCGGTGCAGATATGGCTCGTACAGAGACCTACAATGAGGGAACTACTCCTCTTCAGACACTTCGTGCTGATATCGATTATGGATTCGCTGAAGCAGATACCACTTACGGCAAGGTTGGCGTTAAGGTTTGGATCTACAAGGGCGAAGTACTTCCTACAAAGGCAAATAAGGAAGGAGGAGCTCAGTAATTATGTTAACACCAAAGAGAGTAAAGCATAGAAAACAGTTCCGTGGTTCCATGACAGGAAAGGCAACCAGAGGAAATAAGATCACTTATGGTGAGTATGGTATCGTGGCTACAGAACCTTGCTGGATCAAGTCTAACCAGATTGAGGCAGCCCGTATCGCTATGACACGTTATGTAAAGCGTGGTGGTAAAGTTTGGATTAAGATTTTCCCAGACAAACCGGTAACTGCTAAACCAGCTGAAACCCGTATGGGATCAGGAAAAGGAACCCTTGAGTACTGGGTAGCTGTTGTTAAGCCAGGTAGAGTATTATTTGAAATCTCCGGTGTACAGGAAGACGTTGCTCGTGAAGCTTTACGTCTTGCTACACATAAATTACCTTGCAAGTGCAAAGTAGTTTCTCGTGCAGATTTAGAAGGCGGTGAATCAAATGAAAACTAGTGCATATTTAAATGAATTAAAAGGACAGTCTGTTGCTGATCTTCAGTCACAGCTTGTAGATGCAAAGAAAGAACTTT
>SVFB01000025.1 GCA_015057085.1 Lachnospiraceae bacterium | reverse complement strand
GATTAGCGTTTACGAGGACAAGATATATATTTGGAATGATGGTGAGATGCCTCCAAATCTGGATTCTACTGACAAGTTGTTTATGAAGCATTCATCAAAGCCTTATAATCCGAAATTGGCTAATGTCTTTTTCAAAAGCGGTATGATTGAAGCGTGGGGAAGAGGATTTGAGAAGATTAGGGAAGCCTGTGTGTTGTATGATGGACCATTGCCGGAATACGAGATTAATGAGACTGGAATTATGGTTCTGTGTAAGGCTTGTGATAAGTATTTGGGGTTGTTGAGGAATGAGGGTCAGCATCCTGACCATTATCCTAACCAAAATGGTCAGGATTTGAACAAGCAAATCATTGATTTTTGCAAAGAACCGAAATCGGTCCAAGAAATAATGGATGAATTTTATTTTGATAGCAGGACAAGTTTTAGAAGAAAGTATTTAACACCTATGCTGAAAAATGGTGTGTTAAAGATGACTATACCGGAAAAGCCATCAAGTAAGAATCAGAAATATTTTTCGTGAGAAAATAACCTAACCACATCTTAACCAATGTGGTTACGAAAAAATATAAGAAAATCGGGAGCTGAAACAGAAACAAAGGCACTATTATATCTAATGAATTTGAGAAAAGATAGTGAAGAGATATACTATTTTATCGTTGATTTTTTAATGATTTGACTGGTATGGTACATCCACATGGGATGGATTTTTAATTTTAGGAGAGAGTGGTTTTATGAACGAAGAAATAAAAGAATATAATTGCGGTTTTACCAATGACAACAAGTGGTTTCGTTATCGTGCCGCGGCAATTATCGTGGAGGACGGATATGTGTTATTCGCCGGAAATGAAATAGAAGACTATTACTATTCTATTGGCGGCGCAGTTCATATGGGCGAGACCGCTGAGGATGCCGTTAAGAGAGAAGTTTTAGAAGAGACTGGCGTTGCATATGAGGTGGATCATTTAGCTGTTATCCACGAGAACTTTTTTAACGAGAATCAAGGCGGACTAAAAGGATTGGATTGCCATGAGATTGCTTTGTATTTTATGATGAAGCCGAGAGGCACTCGGGAACTAAACAGCAACAGTTATACCCAGGGGGTGAAAGAGTCGATGTATTGGCTCCCGATTGATCAACTCGATAGGTACAGAGCCTTCCCAACTTTCATGAAGCAATATCTTCAAGCAGAGCATCATGGTGTCGAACATATTGTATTTGATGAGAGGACAAATCAGTAAAAGCATTCTTTTGTTTTTACAAATTTGTCAAACTCAGGAAGCATGAATTGTAAGTACCCATATGATTCGCTTTCGACAATTTGACGTTTCAAAAGGCGATCGCGGTAAGGTGGATATTTTTTGTCATCCCAACCGAGTATTTCTTTCAGTTCTTTTGCCTTTCCTGTTTGAGATTGTGCAAGTGCAAAGAGCAGCTTTTTGTCTTCCGTGGAGCATTCTGCCCAAATTTTTTCGTAAGAATAATCTTCTAAGTATTGACGATATTCGGCTAGCGCAGCCATATAGTCCCCATTGTGGCGGTATGTGTAATAGCCAAGAACCTGAAATGCAAACGAATAGCCCTTAGTTAGCTTTGCCATATCTAGAGAAGCTGATTCATCAAGATCAAAGTTGGTGGCATAATTTGCTGCAATGGTACCGATATTCAAAGGCTTTAGCTTAATTTCCGGAGCGCGATATAGGAAGGTTAAATTCTTTTCATCTCGAATTTCTTTGATATTTTCGTATAGCCCGGTCATGAGGAGATAGACCGGAAGTTCTTCGCGTACAAAAATTTGGTATGCACTGGCAAATTCGCGCATTTCTTTTGAAGCGGTTGCTTCATCTATGCAGATTAAGAGTCGTTTATTTTGCTTTTTGAGATGCTCTAAAATATTGCGGATATATATTTGTTCATTCCCGGTTGAATTGGTGCTACTGTTGATCCCAAGACTTACTCCTAAAGCTGAAATATTTACATTTGACTGTTTGAGGAGTTTACTAATCTTCTGAGTGGCGCTTAATTCTGCCGCAAGGTTTACAAGGTAATTCTGAGATGAGTTTAGTTCGATTACCAGCCAGTCTTTTTGCGACTTTAATTGCTTTGCAATATTAGTCATAAAGACAGTTTTTCCACAACCGCGAACTCCTGTAATCATAAATACCTGTTGAGTAGATGGAGTACTGGTAAAGGATTCTATAATGTCGGAGGCTTCAGATGCTCGACTAATGCTCTGGTTTGGATTTTTCCCAAATGTTAATTCGTATGGATTTGTATTTTGCATATGTTGTCCTCTACTTTATTACTTTTTATTAGTCTTTATTACTTTTACTTTGTTTTATTACTTTTTATTAGTCTTTATTACTTTTGCTTTATTTTATTACTTTTTATTAGTTTTTGTCAATTCTAAGAAATCTCTGTTGTTGAAAAACATTGTTGTCATATGCGATAATGTTGAATGTAGGATGTTGCACAGACATAAGGGGGAGATGAGTATGAGATTTTTTCCGATTTTAGATGAGTTATTTTCATCAGATACTGTTATTATTTTACTGATAGGATTAGTGGTGTCAGGATTTCTTGGCTTTTTAATGAAAAATACCAAGAAGAGCCTAATTGGGCTTGTTGTCTGTCTAATCATATATGCGATTTCAGAGCTGTTGTCCAATATTCGAACAAATAATTTTGTTGAAATCATATTGTTGTTTTTAGGAACATTGGCAATCGGAGGGACTCTGGGATTTTTGATTTCGGTCATTGCATCTATGCTGAGAAGTCAGGGAAAGGAAAGCGGCGTTTAATGGTAAAACAGATAGTTAGGGATCCTCTCTTTTTGCAGCAAAAATCTGAACCTGCAACAGAAGCGGACAAACAGGTGATTATAGATTTAGTGGACACATTAAAGGCAAACAGCGACAGATGTGTGGGAATGGCTGCAAATATGATTGGAGTCAAGAAACAGATTATTGTTGTGGCGGCAGGTCCATTTATTTTTCCTATGGTAAATCCTGTGATTACAAAGAAAAGCGGGAAGTACGAAACCGAGGAAGGCTGTTTGTCATTGGATGGAGTCAGACCATGTACGCGCTATCAGGAAATCGAAGTGGATTACCTGGATCAGAATTTCAAGAAGCAACATGGCAAGTATAAGGATTTTACAGCGCAGATTATCCAGCATGAGATACAGCACTTTTCCGGAGATTTAATCTGATGCATATGCAATAATTAGGTACGAAGAAGTACAGCGAGACTTGAATCAAATGAAAGGTGCCAGTAGGAATGATTATAAATACAGGGCAGCGGACTGATATTCCGGGATTTTATGCCGAGTGGTTTGCAAATCGGCTAAAAGAAGGTTTTGTCTGTGTGCGAAATCCATATAATGAACAGCAGGTGAGTCGTTATCGACTGGACCCATCGGTGGTGGATGCGATTGGTTTTTGCACCAAAAATCCGGCGCCGATGTTTCCGTATATGGATTTGCTCAAGGATTATGGGCAGTATTGGTTTGTTAGTATTACGCCATATGGGCGAGACATTGAACCAAATGTGAAAGATAAGCATCAATTGATTCGAGATTTTCAACACTTATCGGGAATGGTAGGTGTGGACAGTATAGGATGGCGATATGATCCGATTCTGTTATCCGAAAAATATACGATTGATTATCACATCAATGCATTTGCACAAATCGCAGAGGCTTTGGACGGATATACAAAGACTGCTGTGATTAGCTTTATCGATTTGTATCCAAAGGTACGGCGGAATTTCCCGGAGGCGAGAGAAGTGCCGCCGACTGATCGAATCACCTTAGGCAAGGAACTCATCGCAATTGCAAAGAAGCACCATATGGTGGTGAAACCTTGCGCAGAAGGAGAGGACCTGGCTCCCTTTGGTGCAGATTGCAGTGGCTGCATGAAGCTGAGCGATTATGAGAAAGCCATAGGTGCGCGATTGATTGCACCGAAAAAGAAAGGTGCGCGGGCTGAATGCGCCTGCTATTTATCCTGCGATATTGGTGCATACAATACCTGTAAGCATTTGTGCCGCTATTGTTATGCCAATGCAGAGCAGACGCTGGTTATGGAGCACAGCAAACAGCACGACCCGACATCACCGTTTTTGATCGGTAATTATAGACCGGATGATCAGATCCATGATGTTCCTCAGAAATCATGGATTGACAGGCAACTTTGCTTGCCGATTTTGGAGTGAAAATGGCAAAATATATCATCGAAGAAAACAATACAACAAAATACGAAAAGAACTATAAATTCCCGCTGATTAACATCATACCTGCAGTTATATGGGCAATTCCAATACACCAAAAGCTATCGCCAATGATTGGTAAGGGTGGTGCTTATGGAGTGGCAATTGCTTTTGTCATACTCTATATGATGTTATCATTTATTCATATCGTGGCGTTGGCACCGGCAGTTGGCGGCGTAATCATTTTGACCGCTCTTTTCTGGGCGCCGGTTGATCACTTGGGCAGCCTTGCAGTAAGAATCATTCTCAAAGGTTTGATTTTGCTGATCGCGATTATGATAGAGCTGGGCGTCTTCGCCAATGCGACATTGCCATGGCTTCAGGAGAAGACGAATAAACCGAGGATTCGAAGGGTTGAAGAGTAGCATTTCCAGGAGGAAAAAGGTATGTGGTTTTGGTGGTTTATGGAGATAATGAACTGTTTTATCCCTGCAGTGATGATCATATGCGGCTGGTTTATGTGGAAACATTATCCCAAAAATATTAATCATCTAATGGGATATCGAACCAAAAGATCAATGAAAAATGAAGAAACTTGGAAATTCGGCAATGAATATTGCGGGCGATTATGGTTTAGAATCGGTTTTATCAGTCTGATTCCATCGATGATTGTCTTGATTCCATTTACATCAAGCAGTGATGATTGCATTGGCAATGTAAGTATCTGTCTCATGATTGTACAGTTAATTTTGCTTTTGGGTTCTATTATTCCTACTGAAAAGGCATTGAAGAAAACATTTGATTTATAACATATCTAGGAGGAAATATGATTGCTTTTTTGATATGGGCACTTTGCGGTGCATTTATTATTGGCATAGGGATAAAAGATATGTTTTCGAAGAAAACAGTAGGATTCTGGGCCAATGCGAAGCCGATCAAAGCAAATAATGTGAAAGGTCATAATCGTGCCACCGGATTATTATTTATATTCTACGGAATCATTTTTATTCTTCTGGGACTTCCGATACTGGCTGGCCAAAATTCGCCGATGCTCCTGCTGTCAATTCTTGGCGTGATGTTTGAAACCATAGCAATCATGATTATTTACAGCCTGGTTATTACAAAAAAGTACGCGGATAAGGATTGACGATAACAATTTTAACCAATTATTTGTGAGGTCAAATATTATGAGTAGTAATGTGACTATTAAAGAAGAACATCTCACGGCGGATGAATATATCGATTTTTTGAAAAGAACAGATTTGGGCTCACAATATCCCAAAGAACGTTTCAGGGAGCGAATCGAGAAACTTGTAGTTAATGTCTCAATAAGCCTTGCTGCTCGAAATGAAAAGGGGACTGTTGTAGGTGTACTGTTCGGACTAACTGATTTTGCCTATTGGCTTTATGTCACAGATTTGGGTGTTGATAGAGCTTACGAAAGGCAAGGGTTAGGGAAACAACTCATGGCAACCGCACACGAAATAGCGGGTGGAGAAAAAGATATCGCAATATACCTAATTGCAAACGAAAATGCGATTCCATTCTACGAAAAGCTTGGGATGAAGAAAGCTGATGATGTCATGGAATACAATCATATTGAGTGGACGGAGTTTACAGTACAATAAATGGGCACAAATATGACTGCAATCGCAAATAATGGGAAATAGGTCAACCGCAAGCCAGCACAAATATGACTGCAATCGCAAATAATGGAAAAATTCTTTGATGAATATTTGTTGTTTTTATAGAGGGAATGCAACCGCTTCGTTGTATAGCTTTTGCAATATATTAATAAAAGCATCAAGGCTCTTGCGTTGATCGGATTTGTGCGTGCATAAGACACAGGAGAATGTATCCTCGCAGTCATAAGGAATCCATGCAAACTGTCCGCTATGGTCATTCAGAAAACCGGGAGCCAGACAGATTCCTTTGCCTGAAGCAACGTTAGTAAGTGTGGTGTCATGATCTGGACTATTAAAATATTCAATTTTACCTGATGAAATAAGCTTTTGCTGAACGGAGCGGAGAAGTGCCGGTGAGCCACCACCTACCATAAGAGTGTGACCATAAATGTCTTTATCTGCAATAAGATTTTTAG
>SVFB01000126.1 GCA_015057085.1 Lachnospiraceae bacterium | reverse complement strand
TTTCCTTTTTATCCTGTTTCTGCTGACCGCTCCCGCACCCTGGCAAAGATTGGTCAGCACCTTTTCCTTTTTATCTTGTTTCTGCTGACCGCTCCCGCACCTTGGCAAAGATTGGTCAGCAACTTTTCTATTTTCGCCTCTTTCTGCTGACCGTTCTCGCATCCTAGCGAAGATTGGTCAGCACCTTTTCCTTTTTATCCTGTTTCTGCTGACCGCTCCCGCACCCTGGCAAAGATTGGTCAGCACCTTTTCCTTTTTATTCGTTTTCTGCTGACCGCTCCCGCTTCCTGGAAAAGATTGGTCAGCAACTTTTTCTTTTTATCCTGTTTCTGCTGACCGCTCCCGCACCCTAGTAAAGATTGGTCAGCAACTATTCCTTTTTATCCTGTTTCTGCTGACCGCTCTCGCATCCTGGCAAAGATTGGTCAGCAACTATTCCTTTTTATCCTGTTTCTGCTGACCGCTCTCGCATCCTGGCAAAGATTGGTCAGCAACTATTCCTTTTTATTCGTTTTCTGCTGACCACTCCCGCATCCTGGCAAAGATTGGTCAGCAACTATTCCTTTTTATCCTGTTTCTGCTGACTGCTCCCGCACCCTGGCAAAGATTGGTCAGCAATTTTTCTTTCTCCAAGGTATTCGGGTCGATACAAATATTTTCTAGAAATTCGCATAGCAAATTTCTAGAAAATATTTGCACTCCGTGCGGGACAAGGGAATGGTGGCGTGGTTGCAAAACAAAATCCCATCAAGAAGTCTATGGCTCCGGTGCGGTTTGATAGCGGAGCGGCTGTGATTGGGGGCTCTGAGGAAGTGGGCAATAGGCCAGGCAGGGGCGGGGGAAATAATACCGGCGGTTTATGGATTTTTGGAAGAGAATAGGGTAAAATAGTGTGTATCTGAGAACAGATGAAGACAACGAGAAAATAATAGGGGAGGATTTGATATGCCAAGAGCAGGCGGAGGTGGCGGAGGCCACGTTTCCAGCGGCGGTCACTCGTCTGGAAGAGTCAGTGGCGGCCATCGGGTAGGCGGATCTCGAGCCGGCGGTGGAAGCTTCGGCGGCAGTAGTTTCAGAGGAGGCGGATTCCGAGGACCAAGGCACAGATACTATGGAGGCCCGGGAAGACGCACCGTCATATACTCAGGAGGAGGACGAGGAAGCAGCGGTGGCTCAGTTCTGGTAGCCATATTTGTAGTCATCATATGCGTGCTGATATTATCCGCACTCACATCAGGAGACGAAAATGATATCGACTCCAAATCAACAATCGAACGCACAAAACTAGAAACAGGAAACACCTATATCAACGACTGTATCATAGACGAAATCGGATGGTTCGAAAATATCTCAAGCACCGAAACCAAACTCAAATACTTCTGGGAAAAAACCGGTGTGCAACCATATGTGATCCTGCACGAATATGACGCAGAACTAACCACAGACTCAGAAAAGCAAACCTGGGCAGAAGAATACTACGAGGGACATTTCGACACAGAAAACATCTTCCTCTATGTATACTTTGCAGAAAAAGATACAGATAACGACGTCGGATATATGGTCTATGTCAACGGAAAGCAAACCTCATCAGTCATGGATAGCCAAGCCGTTGAAATATTCTGGAATTATCTGGACAAATATTGGTACGGCAACGGAACCACAGATCAGGTATTCATCGACACATTTGAAGATACGGCAGATACGATTATGAAAGTATCAACCAACCCTGAGGACGTGAAGAAATGGTTCCTGATTGCAGCAATTGTCGTAGCAGTCCTCGGATTCATAGTCTATATGGTTAGATTGAAAATACGACGGGCAAAGGAAAAGGCCGAGGAAGATCAAAAGATTTTGAACACGCCAATCAATGATATGGCAGAGGATATCGCCGAAAACCTGACGAAGAAATATTTGAACGAGGATGATAAATCCAATTAAAAATCAAACAAAATATCATATAAGAATATTAATACACTGACACGATGATGTAAAAATATTAAGATAAAAACAAAGTAATTAAAAAACAAAATCATCAAAAACATTTATTTAGGAAAGGGGTATTACCATGGGTTTAATGGACACATTAGGAAGAATTCCAAAGATTTTAGAGGCAAACTTAAATGCATTATTAGATAAGGCAGAGGATCCTGCAAAGATGATTGATCAGCTTTTGATTGATTACAAGAGAGATCTTGCAGACGTTAAGCGCGATACCGCTGCAGTGATGGCAGATGTAAAGATGGCAGAGAAGAAACTTGCAGATTGCGATGCTGATATCGCAAGAAAGCAAAAGGCAGCAGAGAACGCATTAAAGGCCGGCAACGAAGATGATGCACGTACACTTTTGGCTGCTAAGCAGAACGCAGAGGTGACCAGAGAAAGTCTTCTTCAGAATCTTGCACTCGCTCAGAAAAATGCAGAGATGATGCAGGCCGGTTACAACAAGCTTGTACGCAATATCGAAGAATTAGAGCAGCGCAAGGATGTGGCAAAGGCCAAGATTTCCATGGCAAAAGCACAGGAATCTATCAACAAGACCGCAGCCCGCGCAAACAGCACTGTGAATATGGATGCATTCAATGCTTATGAAGAAAAGGCTGACCGCATGCTTGCAGAAGCAAATGCAGCAGCTGAACTTGATGCAGAAACCGTAACCGCAGAAAGCCTCACAGAAAAGTATAGCAGTGCAGGTGATTCTGCTTCTGTAGATGATGAATTGGCAGCATTGAAGGCTAAACTCGGAATGTAAAATTGGAATGTAGAAATGGAAAAGCTTGATATCAAAGGTTATATAGCAAAAGCAAATGAAATATGCGAACTTTTGAAGTCGGCAAACGTAGGAAATAACGCTTCGGAAGAAATGTCTCTTTCGGAGCGTTTTTGCGCTGAGCTACTTCGATTCGCGATTTATTTGTCAGATGCGAACGGAAAAATGGAAGAGGCGGAAAAGCGCCTCATAGAAGAGAATCTCGGTGTAAAAACAGATGGAGAACAGCTTGCAAAGGAAAAAGAAAAGTTATCAGCGAATTTTGCAAATGAAGTGCCATCGGTTCTGAAATTTGCAGTGCTCGCAGATGCCGGAAAGAAGATTGCAAACGATCCTTTCCACGGCCAAAAAGCGATGGTAATCTATGATGCATTCGGTCTGTTTGGACAAATGCTTCTGGCCGTTCATGCAAAGGAACCGGATACTGCGGAAAGTGCTTTTTACACAGCCTATATGGACCGCATGGAGAAGTTCCTGCGGGAATATGCAGTTTGGTATTCCGGTTCGCAAAAATTATATAAACCAATTGAAGTGATCACCGAAGATCCGGAAACAGAGGAAGAGAAAGCCGAAAAGCTTGCAGCCTTGCTGGAAGAATTTAATCATATGACCGGACTCACAGGCGTCAAGTATCAGGTGAACAGCCTCGTGAATCTGATTAAGGTTCAGAAGATGCGAAAAGCCCAAGGTTTAAAAGTGTCAGAGGTGTCATCTCATATGGTATTCTCCGGAAATCCGGGAACCGGAAAGACGACAGTCGCGCGTATGCTGGCTGAAATCTACAAATATCTTGGCGTTTTGGAAAAAGGCCAGTTGATTGAGGTGGATAGAGGCGGCCTGGTTCGTGGATATGTGGGACAGACAGCAACCCAGACATTAGAGGTCATCGAATCAGCATTAGGTGGCATCCTTTTCATTGATGAGGCATACACCCTTACTGTAAACAAGGGGGAAGGGGATTTCGGACAGGAAGCGGTGGATACGCTTCTTAAGGCCATGGAGGATCATCGTGGTGAGTTGATTGTGATTGTAGCCGGTTATACGGATTTGATGGAGCAGTTTTTGGCTTCGAATCCGGGGCTGAAGTCTCGTTTCAGTAATTTTATTTATTTTGAGGATTATACGGCGGAAGAGCTTTTTGAAATCCTGGTGAAGAATTTCCAAACGCAGGAGTATCATATGTCTCCTGCCGCGGCTGAGAAAGCCAGGGCTGTGTTGGAGGAATTGGTTGCGAACAAGCCGGACAATTTTGCAAATGCGAGGGATGTTCGCAATTATATGGAGCATGCCATTTCTAAGCATGCCTCCCGCATTGTGAATCTCCCGGAGGCTGCGCAGAGCAAAGAGCTGCTAACCACCATCGAGGCCGAAGATCTCGACTAAACTCCGCCCCGCAGTCAAAAGTCCACCTTTAAAGTTTATCGCCAGCAACAGGTCTTTGTAGTTTATCTCATGTGCAGGCTCCATAAACTTCGAAGGTGGATTTTGTTATGCAACCACAGTCACATCCCTCTTTCCGCACAAAATTGGGGCTCGCTGCGCAAAAATTGCCCAAGCAAGTGTTTCGCTTCTAACACCGAATTTTTCTCCGGGACACGAGGGCGCTATTTCTCCGCCTCGCAGTCATAAGTCCACATCCAGACACTTTCATCAGCA
>SVFB01000024.1 GCA_015057085.1 Lachnospiraceae bacterium | reverse complement strand
TGCTGATGAAAGTGTTTGAAGGTGGACTTATGCCTGTGAGGCGGAGAAATAGCGCCCTCGTGACCCGGAGAAAAATTCGGTGTTAGAAGCGAAACACTTGCTTGGGCAATTTTTGCGCAGCGAGCCCAGATTTTGTGCGGGAAGAGGGATGTGGCTGTGGTTGCACAAAATCCGTACTGAGTAAGTGGCGGAGCCTGCACAAGCGAAGAAGTTCGAAGACCTGTTGCTGATGAAAGTGTTTGAAGGTGGACTTTTGCCGGCGAGGCGGAGAAATATTCGGGTTAGAAGTGAAAGACTTGAATGTGGGAGTGTGGCGTGATAAAATCAGACTAGATAAAAAATTAACAATGTTGAATGGTGTTTAAGCGGACAGGTAGCTATGGTTTCGAAAGAGATTGTGGTCAGAGGCATGGTCCAAGGCGTTGGATTCAGACCTTTCGTGGCCGAACTGGCCGAGAAATTTAATATCGCAGGATGGGTACGCAACGTAAACGGCATTGTAGTCATCCATGCCACGGCGGAAGATGCATTTCTAGCCGTTTTTTCGCATACCATCAAATTCAGCGCCCCAATCGGCGCAAAAGTAGACTCCATCGAAATCAGAGACATCGGCGAAAGCGGTGAATGGGACGACGTGGTAATTCCGGACGATGGTAAGCAATTTCATATTATAGAAAGTGCAGAGCGACTGTCTGCCAACTATCCATTGATTCCGGCGGATCTCCCTACATGCCCGACATGTGAAGCAGAAATGCGGGATCCGAATAATCGACGATATCGACATCCATTTATTAGCTGCACCTCCTGTGGACCACGTTACTCCATTATCGAAGCATTGCCATATGACAGAGAACGCATCACCATGAAAAAATTCGACATGTGTCCGATTTGCAAGATGGAATACGGCATGAAGGCAAATCGCCGCAGACATGCGCAGACAATTGCCTGCTGGGATTGCGGACCTGTTCTTTGGTACGAAAAATATGAAAAATCAAAATGGAATCAGATTCAGACAAACGAGACAAAGCGGCAAGAACAATCTGCAAGCTATTTAGAAGCGGCCGTTAACTGCATCAAGCAAGGCGGCATTGTGGCTGTAAAAGATATCGGAGGATTCCACCTGGCATGTTCTCCGTTTCGAAAAGAAACCGTGCAGAATCTTCGCCGGATGAAAGGCCGAGAGAAAAAGCCTTTTGCTGTGATGTTTCGAGATTTAAATGAAGTAAGAGACTATTGTTTGGTCAATCATCGCGAAGAATCACTTTTACTCTCGGAAGCGCGTCCGATTGTCCTGTTAAAAAAGCGAACGGATGAGGAAGTGGAAATTTTTTTGGATCAGGAAGTGTGCAAGAATAGTCCTGATGTGGGAGCGATGCTTCCATGCAATCCGATTCAGATCATGTTGACAGACGCTTGTGGGCCTTTAATCATGACCAGCGCAAATCGTTCAGGCGAACTGATTTTGACAGAGACTGACGATGTGAGACAGATGTTGGGAGAGTATATCACCAATTTGCCGGAAGAGATGCAGGAAGCCGCATCAAAGCAGATAGGCATTTTGACGCATGATCGACCGATTTTAACCTCATTGGATGACTCAATTCAAAGAGTCATCTGCACCGGTCAAAAACCGAATTTGACTTATCGTGTCCAGACATTTCGCAGAGCAAGAGGATTTGTGCCGACACCGATTGATATCCCTGTCCAAAATCATATGCTGGCCATCGGCGGAGATTTGAAATCTACGTTTTGTTATACCGGATACGGGAAGGCATATTTGAGCCAGTATCTCGGAGATTTGGAAGACGAGAGCTGCTTTATGCAATACCAAAAGCAATTGGAACGCATGAAAAATCTCTTTGGATTTGTACCAAAATCAATTGCCTATGACCGACATCCGGCTTATCGAAGCGCCCGTAGCGCAGAGAAAATATATCAGATTGCAACCGAGAGCGGTCATAATGAAGATGATTTTGATTATCGCAATATGAAAAAGATAGTTATTCAGCATCACAAAGCCCATGCGGCCTCTGTGATTGCTGAGCATAATCTTACAAAGGATGCAATCTGCTTTGCATTTGACGGAACCGGATACGGAGATGACGGAACCATCTGGGGAAGCGAAGTCTTTTTCTGGGATGCGCAAAAATATGAGATGACGCGGATTGATCATCTGCCTCCTGTGAAATTGATTGGCGGAGATGAGGGTGCTAAAAATGCAGAAACAATTCTGTACGGATATCTATCCACGGTAAATCAGCCCCTGGTGGACAGAGAACAGATAAAGGATTATCTGGGCGCAAATGCATCCAGATATGAATTGGTAGAGAAAGCTCTTTCTGCAAATATCAATGCAATTACATCCACTTCGATGGGAAGAATGTTTGATGCAGTCAGCGCATTGCTGGGCATTTGCACTTACAACAGTTATGAGGGTGAGGCTCCGATTGAACTGGAAAATGCAGCAGCAAAAGAAGAGGAATGGATTGCGATTTCTCCGGATCCTAAGAACTGGATTCCGGAACTGATGGCGCATAAGGGCGCAAATACCGGACAGCTTGCAAGAGGATTTATCTATGCTGTTGCAGATTGGATAAAGGCATGTTGCGATTTGCATTGCCGTCAAAAGAATCAGGAATGCCTGGTGGTATTATCAGGAGGAACATTCCAAAACAGAATCTTATTAGAGAGAACATTAAAATTATTAGAGCAGGACGGATATCAGGTTTATATCAACGAAAAGGTTCCGGCCGGCGATGGCGGGTTATGTCTGGGGCAGGCATTTCTTGCAGAAGAGAGAGGAAACGAATAAAGAATGTGTGTAGCAATACCGGGAGAAGTAAAGGAAATCAAAGATGGAAAGGCAATCATTGATTTCTCCGGAAATCAGGTGGAAGCCTATGTGGGCTTGGTGAATGTAAAAGTAGGAGATTATGCGCTTGTGCATGCGGGCTGTATCATTCAGACGATGAAGAAAAGCGAAGCCGAAGAAATCACAGAGCTTATGAATGGTTTAGAGTAAGATGGAATTAAGGGAAATTACAGAATATTTAAGTCAATACAGTGGGCCGAAGATTCGATTAATGGAAGTATGCGGAAGCCATACCGCAGCAATTTCAAAATATGGAATCCGCCAGATTTTATCCGATCAGATTGAGTTGATTAGCGGTCCGGGATGTCCTGTTTGCGTGACACCGACCGACTACATTGATCGCTTGATTACACTGGCAAAGGAGGAGAATACCTGCGTTGTCACCTTTGGCGATTTGCTGCGCGTCCCGGGAAGCAGACAAAGTCTGAGTGAAGCAAAGGGAGAAGGCGCAAAAGCAAAGATGGTCTATTCTCCTATGAATGTGTTAAAGCTGGCGAAAGAAGATCCAAATACTACTTTTGTTTTTGCGGCTGTAGGATTTGAAACCACGGCTCCAATCTATACGCTTTTGATTGAAGAGGCAATCAAAGAAGGTCTTCATAATATCAAGCTGTTAACAGCGCTTAAGACGATGCCGATGGCAATCTCTTATTTGATGGAACATGGCGCTGATATTCACGGATTCATAGCACCTGGGCATGTCTGTGCAATTACAGGAAGCGATTATTTTGAGAAAATAGCAAAGAAATATCAGATTCCATTTGCTGTATCAGGATTTCAGGATGAAGAGCTTTTAGTGGCAATCTACGGGCTTGTGAAAATGGTGGAAAATCACAAGGTGGGGGTAGAAAATTATTATCCTTCTGTTGTGGAACCTCAGGGCAATTTGATCGCCTTAGAAAAGCTTGAGCACTATTTCATGCCTTATGATGCGGCATGGAGAGGAATGGGACAAATCCCGGATTCAGGCTTTATCCTACGCCCTGAATTTCGTTGTTTTGACGCAGGCAGCACGGGATTAAATGAAGATCATAAGAAAAATAAAGCATGTCGCTGTGGCGATATCCTGATGGGCAAGGCAAAGCCGAAGGATTGCCCGTTATTTCATACCGCTTGTAATCCTGCGCATCCGCAGGGTGCATGCATGGTCAGTTACGAAGGTAGCTGCTTTACAGCAATTCAGGAATTATCAAATTAAAGGAAGTACAAACAATCATGGAAAAGATTATTATGGAACATGGAAGTGGCGGACGTGCCACAGGAGAATTGATTCAAAGAATTTTTGAAAATGCATTCTCCAATGATGTTCTTTCTCAGATGGAAGATGCAGCAGTCATTCCGGGGGGCGAGACCATTGCAATGACAACGGATAGTTTCGTGGTGACACCGCTTGAATTTCCGGGAGGAGATATTGGACGTTTATGCGTCTGCGGAACGGTCAATGATTTGCTGATGAGAGGTGCTGTTCCAAAATATATGACCTGCGGTTTTATTTTGGAGGAGGGTGCAGATGTGGCTTTATTAAAGCGCATTGTGGCTTCTATGGCAGAGACGGCACAGGAGGCCGGAGTGATTGTGGTGGCCGGAGATACAAAGGTAATCGAAGGCAACGGCGGTATCTATATCAATACAACCGGTGTGGGAATTGTACCAAAGGGAATTGATATAAAAGCTGCCAATGCGAAACCGGGGGATCGGATCTTGGTTTCCGGAAATGTAGGTGATCATCATGCTACAATTTTGAGTTGCCGTATGGAAATCGAAAATTCCATTACATCCGATAATGCGCCTTTGGGCGAAATGGTTTCTGCATTGATTGAAAACAAAATTGATGTACATGTTTTGCGAGATGTAACACGAGGTGGACTTGCAACAGTATTAAAAGAATTGGCGCAGAGCAGCAAGCAACAGTTCGAAATTGAGCAGGATGCGATTCCGGTGAATCCTATGGTTCGTGATTTCTGTGGATTGCTGGGATTAGATCCGCTTTACATGGGAAATGAAGGCAAAATGGTTGCCATTGTGGCAAAAGAGGATGCCGACCGTGCGCTTGAAATCATAAGAAGCTGCAAATACGGTGAGAATGCGGTTTGCATTGGCGAGGTTGCCGCAGAAGATGCGCAAAAGAAAACCGCCGGAAATGTGATTTTGAAAACACATATCGGCGGTAGAAGAAACCTGGATATATTACAGGGTGAGGGATTGCCTCGCATCTGCTAATTTTTAGTTTGCTTTTTTTGCTCTCTTTGCTTGCTCATGCAAAAGGAAAGCAATATATTCTTCTTCAGGGAGCGCCTGAGAGAAGTAATAGCCTTGAATGTAATCACATCCGATACGGCGGAGGTACTCATATCCGGATTTTTTCTCAACACCTTCCGCAATGATTTTTGAATTCATCGAGTGCAAAACGGTCTGCATCTTTTCGTAGGCTTTTTGCACTCTTTTTTCTGATAATACTTTTTGAATCATTTCTTTATCAAATTTGATGTAATCATATTCGGTGGTAATCATACGTTCGAAATTTGAATAGCCGGAACCGAAATCATCTAATGCCAATTTATATCCCAAAGCCTTTAATTTAGAAAGATTATCAGCCAATATCTGAGGCGCAAAATCGGAAGCGGTCTCCGTAATCTCAAAGCAGAGTCGTGACGGATCGATATTGTATTGATTGGTCAGGCGAATGAGCTTAGGGATAAAGTCGCGCTGCAAGCCCTGAATTACCGAAAGGTTTAATTCAATATATTCAAGCCCCAAGGCATCTAAATCATGATTGGCAATAAATTTGCATACCTCTTCAATGACATAAAAACCAATTGGAATAATCAAACCGTTTGTCTCGGCAAGAGTGATAAATTCCATTGGCGGAATGGTTCCAAGCTTTGGATCATATAAACGAGAGAGTGCTTCACAAGCGAGGAATCGTCCTGTTCTGGTATCATAAATCGGTTGATAGTAAATCTGATAATTTCCGTTTTTTAAACCATTATGAATTGCAGCAATGATATCATTTTCTCTGCGGTAGTCGCGCACCTGCAATTCGGATTCATGGATGATGCCATAGCGAACGCGTTGCACAGCATCAAAATAAGTAACATGAGCAGTAAAGTCATCTAAATTTTGAATATGCTCCGGATATGGCAAATAGGTAATGAAAAACTGTGGGGATACATCCACATTTTCTACATGCCAGCTTTGATCTAGATTATGATAAATAGTATTTATCAAAAGTTCGGGATCTTTTCCTTCGAAGAGAAGTCCGTAACTTGCCATTCCGATTTTGTATGCATGTCCACGCTTGACAAGTGCGGAAAGATAAGATGCAATCGTAATATTTAATTTGTTTGCGGTTTCTGTACCATAGCAGGTGCTGATGACATTGAAATCGCCAATTCGAACCAGAACCATTGTGAACGGATGCGAATTATATAAGTATTTCTTTACCGTATCATTCATATATTGACCATTGGCCATTCCGGTCTTTAAGTCGATGACACTTTCGCTTAGCATGCGGTCAAATAATAATATCAGCAGGCTGACAGAGGTGATAAACCCCTTTGTAAGGGCATCGATGATTACGGTTTGAATCAATGGGATGAAATTCAATGCCACAATGAGATAAAGCTTGGAGCGGAATGATTTGTCAAGATTATCTCTGTGTGTAATACAATAAATAATCGCGATGATGTAATAAATTCCATATTCTCCGTATAAGACATAAAGTGCAGGACCTGTGGTCCAAACATGGTCTGTCGAATAGGAGAAGAGCCAGCCTGTAAATGGCGTGGAAAGGATGACAACCAACGTCACCGCAATCGGCAGAACAAAAATAATATGTCGAAACACTGATGTAATATGATGCAAATTCAGATGGGCAAATACATATAATGCAAATAGGCCCACAATAACACAACAGGAAATATAATAAATGATATTTGTAGTATAAACGATACTTGCAGACGCATGATAGTCAATGCAGTGCCCACCGATGATATCAAATAAGGTGATGCAAACCGCATCTGCATACATTGCGCAGAATAATTTGTGAAGTTGGTTATTTACATGTTTTCTGGGAAAATAAAACCCGGCAATTGTAAGAAAAATTAAAATTGCTGCATAATCAAAATAATAAACGTACATGAGCTTTATCTAATTCCAAATCAAGTATTTTTAAGGATAATTTTTCCTTAAATGTTTCACATATTTCATTTTAGCAGAGTGCTTATGTAGCTTCAATGGATTTTAAAATTTTTTTGGCAAGATTTTCCAAAGCGTATCCGTCAAATCATCATTATGACGCATATGGCGTTCGTAAATTGCAATTGTTTTACTGATATTGTTTTCATTCATTTCATTCCCTTGTCTTTCATAGAGGCATAGGAATAATAGCAAAAAGTGCACATGCATAGCTCCCATGGAAAGATTTTTCTGAAAGCTGTAATCTTCATAATTTTGTAGGAAAGTGGTCTCTAAATAATAAATATAATAATCTCGTAAAAGCGAGATTGCATCAGGATGCGCATTAAAAAAATCCTTAAAACTCTGAGCAAGCAAATCATCTGCCTGAGATTTGGTCAGCGGGTCAAACAGCGAATAATATGTCAGGCAGATTTGATAAAACATCGGAAGACGTTTGCGCAGGTTGATATGATAAATGCCGCTGCACATAAGGGCATCCGTGTCTTTTGCATCAAACAGATAAGGCGCCAAAATCTCCTTCTCGCTCAAAGAAATTTCGGAAATGGAGATGGCTGATAAATCCGGAGTTGGATTATTAAAGCCGGTGATTGCGCAGTGCATCTGCAGGGCATGACCGTATTTTTGCAGACGAATCAATTGGGCAAACAGAGGAAGCGTATCCTCCTGCAACAGGGATTCTATGATTCCGGCGCGACAGTCCACCAATCTGTTTAGATACAGATAATCATTGTTTTCAGTGGTATCCGGATAGGTCGGTTCTCCATCTGTTGGAACATAGATAAAATCCGGATTCTCATGCTTTCGATGAGAGAGGAAGAGAAGTGCCGATGCCGGACATGCAAGCTCGAGGGATTCCTCGCAAAAGGCTCCATAGTTTTTGAAACGACGGGGAAAACGCCTGCAAATGCCGGGAATAAAAGATTCGCCTTTTTCCAGTTGCAGGCCGCACAACCCCTCCTTAGTATAGAAGTGGCAACAACGCGCGGACGGACTGAATACAGGAAAGCCTTCTTCTTTGCCCATGGCAAAGCGAAGCTGAAGCCCCAGTTTACCTTTGGTGCTTTTGTATGTTTTATAGGATTCAGGATCAATCGGGATTTTCCATCCGCGGCAACAAGCGATAGGACAGTCTCCCATTAGGCAATGATATTCATCAAAAAATGGTATGCGATAAATCTTCATGTGAATCAAATAACTCCTTAATTCCCTCAGCAATAAATCCGCCAATCAAGCCGCAGAAGTGAGCGGCATTGTCGGTAGAAAAGTTTTCAAATCCCAATAGAAATACAATCAAAGCATACATTAGTGCGCCATAGCGATCACGGCCGTGTTCGCAGAGAAGAGAATACAGAACCAGAGCACCTAAAACTCCGAAAATGGCCCCGCTGGCGCCAATGGAATAGGTATCGGTGGCACGGAGAATGATTCCGTGGTACACAAGGCTGCCGATGTTTCCACAGAGTCCGCCAATGAAGTAAATTAAGAAGAATTTAAAAAGCGATTTTCTGCGGGTATATGCTAAACCAATAATCAACAAAGATAAGCAATTGTGAAACAAGTGACCGAAGTCAGCATGTAAAAACATAGAGGTAATCAGCCTATAGAATTGTTTTTGCTCGATAATTTTTGTATAGTTATTGCCGAGAGCATCAGTATATTGGCCTTGGGTAAGCAGATGGATGATCGACAAAACTGCGATGAGAGCCAATATTGCAATCAGATTGGAACGTTTGATTTCAGAATTCATTTGTGACTCCTTCTTCATTATCTTTTACAATGAATATTGATATCATAGCATTTTTATGACTGTTTCGAAAGAAATTTTAATAAAGTGTTGACAAACACAATTTAATTGCGTACAATTTGAAAAAACAGATAATGATATTTTGGATAATGATATTTTTATTTTAAGGAGGTACTTAGAATGGTTTATGATTGTGCGATTGTAGGAAGTGGCCCTGCAGGACTTGAGGCTGCTTTAAATTTAAAGATTCATAATAAGAATTTTATATGGCTTGGAAGCAAGAACTTGAGTGATAAGATTCGAAAGGCAGAACGCATTTCAAACTATCCGGGTTTTACAAATATTTCAGGAGCTGCATTGATTGATGCATTCCAAAAGCAGATTGAGGAAATGGAAATCGAAGTTACTGAGCAGATGGTAAACCAGATTATGCCAATGGGAGAATCTTATGCATTGATGGCAGGAAGTGAATTCTATGAAGCTAAGACTGTGATTCTAACCACAGGCGTGGCAAACAAGACCGCGTTGCCTGGTGAAAGCGAATATTTAGGAAAGGGTGTAAGCTATTGTGCAACCTGCGATGGCGGCTTATATCGCGGCAAGACGGTTGGCGTTGTTTGCAATTCCAAGCGCTTTGAACATGAGGTGAATTTCCTTGCAGAACTTGCGGATAAAGTATATCTCTTTAAGGAATACACAGAACCGGCAGAAGTGGCAGACAATGTTGAAATTGTAAAAGCAAAGGCTACGGAAGTTGTTGGAGCAGATAAAGTAGAAAAGGTTTTATGCAAGGACGGTTCAGAATTTGAAGTGGACGGAATCTTTTTCTTAAGAGATTCCATTGTGTTGTCCAATTTATTGCCGAACTTAGAGGCAGAAGGTGGACATATTAAAGTCAATCGTCAAATGGAAACAAATCTGAAAGGTGTTTATGCAGCAGGCGATTGTACAGGACGTCCATATCAGTATACAAAGGCAATGGGGGAAGGCAATGTGGCTTCTCACAGCGTCGTTGAATATTTAAGTGAACTTGCAAAGACACAAAAATAGTAAAAGAAAAATCAGACAATTTACTTGCGTACAATAGAAATTAGTGCTATTTTTATTGTACGCAAGTTTATTTTATATGTCAGCTACGCTGACGCAAATCTCGCGCCAAGTCTCGCGAGCGAGACTTGAATGTACGCAAGTTTATTTTATTGGTAAAAAATCTAGATACCCTGGAATGATGAGTGAGGGAGAATACAATTATGGATAAGTATGATGTTTTAAAATTGGAAAACCAGTTATGTTTTCCGCTTTATGCATGTTCAAAGGAGATTGTCAGAAAGTACAAGCCTTATCTGGACGAAATTGATTTGACTTATACTCAGTACATTACCATGATGGTTTTGTGGGAGCATAAGAGTATGAATGTCAAAAAGCTGGGAGGATATCTTTATCTGGACTCCGGCACTTTAACACCTGTGTTGAAGAAACTTGAGCAAAAGGGATATGTGAAGCGCACTAGGGATGGGAAAGATGAGCGTGTATTGAATGTCTCTATCACTTCAAAGGGCGAGAAATTAAAGGAAAAGGCAGTCGAAATTCCAGTTAAGATGGGCAATTGCTTTACAATTACACAGGAAGAGGCTGTGATTTTACATAAAGTATTAAATAGCATTTTAAGCCAGGTTACCGAATAATTTTTTGGGGGAATTATGAAAGTATTAGAGTTTAAAAAAGGTCAGGTGATTGCATCACGCTCAGACAAGGTGATGGAATGGTACCTGATTCAGAAAGGCAGCGTCCTTCAAAAATTTGAACTTGTGGATATAGAATTAGAAGCCAACTCCATCATTGGAATCTTAGAGATGGGCTGGTTTATTTGTGATTATGTGGCAAAGGAAGATACGACTTTGATTGTCATCCCATGCAAGGATGCAACGGATCTGCAAAAGATTTTAAGTACGTATCAAAACTTCAGACCACTCTTTTTGCGTGCTGCAATTATGCAGCGTCATAAGACATTCGGACTGTATTCTCAGCTGAGCACCAAGTGCTACATGCTGCATTCCTATACAGAGAGATTTTATACCGAATATTCAGAAATCGCTTTGGAGAACATGGTTCCGGAGCGTACATTCCCAAAAATCGAGAATTTTGAGCCGATTCAGATGGCGCATAAGGCGGCAGACTGGGAAATCCATTCCAGCAATAGTCTGGTCGGAACATACTTTACAGAATATATGCAGCTGATGATGAAGGATGAGGCCCTTTGCATGGGCGCAATCATGGAAGCATCCGCGCAGATGCGCCGTGTGACTCAGGGTATCGAGGAAATGGTGAACTATCTGATGTTCAACAAAGACCTTTTATTTACTGAGTCCGAGGATGATTTATTCCATTTAATCTATGAATTGGCAACCGTTCTTCACGCAGAAGGCAAGAGTACCGATCGAATCAAAGACACATTAAATCGTCTCATTGATTTGATGAAGAAACTCGGATTGTATACCAAGGGTCAGGTTGGAACCTGTGAGCACTTGAACGAGAATTACGGACAGTCTGCAGGAAAGAAGGAACACTTCGATGTAACCAAGATTGATTGCGTGGAGCATATTATGAAATATGCCGGTTATACCGCAGAGGAGGCTCAAGCGTACAAGAAGGATTTGGACGATTTCAGAGAGATTCCGGACAAATCATCATTGGAGCCGGAACAGTTCCAGATCAAAAAGCGCCTGACAAAGACCTTCTATGCGATTTACGAGAAGGCTTTCCTTCGTTCGGTGAGAGAGCAGGAAGAATTGGATCCGATTATGATGATGTTTTTCAATTTCGGATTTATGGATGTGGACTATCTGGGCGAGGATAAGATTGGCTCGCTGGTAAGTCTGGCAGAGCGTATGAGCTTCTTCAAATCTTCTTATGTACTGACGGCTTATGATTGGCTTGTTAAAATCTATAGAGGAGAGGAAGAACCATCCAGAAGTGAATTGGATATGGATTATAATCAATATCTGCTGGATGAAAAGCGCAATGGCCGTATCACTGCGGAGCAGATGGCAAAACTCAAGGATGATCAGGAGCAGAAGGTCATCTTCGAAATTCAAAATATGTTTACTTCCGGACATCGTATTACCTATGGCCGTGTTACTTCATTTATGCCGGTTCTCTCCGGCGAGGAAATGATGTCTTCCATCGAAAAGATGTCTGTAACAGCAGAAAAGGTAAAAGATGCAATCAATGAAGTTCGCCATGTGGATTATCAGGCATTTTATCATGATGTGCAATTCTCGGATCCGGAGCATGGCATCAATGCGGAAACCTTTAAGAAAGAGATTTTGCCATATGTCATCCTGATGCCGACAGTCGGTTCGAAAGGCATGATGTGGCAGGAAACAGCAGGAATTCGCTCTGCAACAGAGGGCAGATTCCTATTGCCGATTTTCTCTTCTATGGACTTGAACGAGCAAATGATAGAAATGGTTGCCCGTTATCGTTGGGAATTCTGCAAGCATGTCATGGGCGTGCGTTGGAATGATATCAGAGAAAAGAGTTTGACTGCGGAATACTCGGATTATTTGCAGTTCTATAAAAAGAATCACGATCTTTCACAAGAGGCAAGAGAAAAGGTGAAGAGCCAGCTGACTCGTGCCAAGAATAGCTATCGCGAAGTATTTGTAAAGGATTATGTGAACTGGCTGAAGTTCGAAGCAAAGGGTGGATTCCGTTTGAATAAGGTATCGCGTAATATTCTTGTGACCTATTGTCCGTTTGCGGCAGATATTCGTGCACAGCTTAATCTAAATCCGATGTACGAGAATGCCTTTAGAAAGTTAAATGCGGAAAATATTAAGGCCGAGCAGCGATTAAATACCCTTTACGATCGCTACGAAAAAGCGGGTGGAGAAATTACCGCAGAGTTCAAAGAAAACCTAAAATTCTATCAGATGTAAAGGAAGTATTGATATGCCAAATGTTTCGGTTCGAAATCTGGTGGAATTTATTTTTCGCTCCGGAGATATTGACAACAGAGGACGCGGGAACAGCCCTGATGCCATGTTAGAAGGCACTCGCATCCATCGCAAAATACAAAAATCTATGGGAACCTCATATCAGGCTGAGGTTCCCTTAAAGTATGTCCAAAAATATGAGAACTACGATCTGATCATCGAAGGCCGCGCGGACGGCATATTTATGGAGGACGGGCTGACCTATATCGATGAAATCAAGGGGATGTATCAAAAGGTGGAGAATTTCACTGAACCCATCTTTGTCCATCAGGCGCAGGCAATGTGTTATGCCTATATCTTTGCATCGGACAATTCCTTAGAAGCCATTGGTGTACAGATGACTTATGTCAATCTCGAAACCGAAGAAAAGAAATATTTTCGATTCCAATATTCTTTTGAAGAAATCAAAGAATGGTTTTTTGATACCCTAAAAGCTTATCAGAAATGGTCTGATTTCGAATACGAATGGAAACAAATCCGAAATGCATCCATTAAACCGTTGCAGTTTCCGTTTCCATATCGCGAAGGACAAAAGAAACTGGTTTCAGACGTATATCGAACCATCGCCAGAAATAAGACGCTTTTTCTGCAGGCACCGACCGGAGTCGGCAAAACCATTTCAACAGTCTTTCCTGCGGTAAAAGCGGTTGGAGAGGGAAAAGGTGATAGAATCTTTTATCTTACGGCGAAGACGATTACAGCATCTGTGGCAAAGGAGTCCTTTGCGCTTTTGGAAAAGGACGGTTACCGGGCAAAGTTGATTCAGCTGACAGCAAAAGAAAAACTCTGCCTGTGCGATGAAATGGAATGTAATCCGGTGCACTGTCCTTATGCAAAAGGGCATTTTGACCGGGTAAATGATGCAGTATATGATTTGCTGCAGGAAAAGAATATCTTCACAAGAGATGAGATTATCGAGCAGGCAAAGAAATATCAGGTCTGTCCATTTGAAATGTCTTTGGATGTCTCATCCTGGTGTGATGACATCATTTGCGATTACAATTATGTATTTGATCCTCATGTTTATTTAAAACGTTTCTTTGCGGAGGGTGCAAAGGGCGATTATATCTTTTTGGTGGACGAGGCCCACAATCTGGTGGATCGCAGCAGAGAAATGTATTCTGCTACGATTTACAAAGAGGACTTTTTGAATGCAAAACGCATTTTAAAACAATACAATCCATATCTGGAGAAGTTGTGCGAAAAGTGCAATAAGGTGATGCTTTCCTACAAGAGGGAGTGTGAAACCTATCGGACTTATGAGGACATTGGTAATTTCCTTTTTTCCTTGATGCGTTTGACTTCAGAACTGGATGAATTTTTAAAGAAAAAGACAGAATTCCCAGAGCGGAAAGATGTGCTGGAATTTTGGTTTACGCTTAGGACGTTCTTAGAAATCTATGATTTGACGGCAGAGCGATATGTGATTTATACGGAGCATACAGAGGACGGACGATTTAAACTAAAATTATTTAATGTGGATCCTTCCGAAAATCTCCAAAACTGCTTAAATAAAGCGAGAGCTACCATATTGTTCTCGGCAACTCTGCTTCCGATTCAGTACTATAAGAGACTGCTTTCTACCAATACGGATAATTACGCAGTATATGCAAAATCCGTATTTTTACCGGAGCAAAGCTTAATTGCCTTCGGAAATGATGTTTCTACAAAATATACAGAGCGTGGAGTTGAAACCTATACCAAAATTGCAGATTATCTGGTGGCAGCAGTACGTGGAAAAGTAGGAAATTATATGGCATTTTTCCCGTCCTATAAGATGATGAAGGAAATTCGTGAAATCTTCGAAAAGCGGGCTTTGGCAGCAAAGGTTCCGGTGGATGTGATTGTGCAGGAAAATAATATGGATGAAGCTGCAAGAGAAGCCTTTTTGGATGCCTTTGACGACAAAAAAGAGGGCGCACTTTTGGCCTTTTGCGTGATGGGAGGAATCTTTGGCGAAGGCATTGATTTGAAAGAAGATCGCCTGATCGGTGCAATTGTGGTGGGCAACGGACTGCCTCAGGTTTCCAACGAACAGGAAATTTTAAAGCATTATTATGATGAGGATGGCGAGAATGGATTTGATTATGCCTATCGTTATCCCGGTTTGAATAAGGTGCTTCAGGCGGCGGGACGTGTCATTCGTACGACGGAGGATTATGGCGTGATTTTACTTCTGGACAAGCGATTTTTATCCGGAGACTATAACGGTCTGTTTCCGAGAGAGTGGGAGAATGCAAAAGTGGTAAACGAGGACCAATTGCCGGATGTGTTGGCAAAATTTTGGCAAAATGTCTAATTTTCACCGGAGAAATCAACTTTTCTTTTATTGTACGAATACAGATTCAAGTGTTATACTTATGGATGGTTGCGGACATTTGGCGCAACTATGATTTGCACTAACAATTTTATAATCACGGAGGAAACAACAATGGCCAATGTACGTCGTGTGTACGTGGAAAAGAAACCCGACTTTGCTGTTAAAGCGAAGGAACTTAAGCATGAAATCAAGCACTATCTTGATGTGACATCAATTGAGAATGTTCGTGTGCTGATTCGTTATGACATGGAAAATGTCAGTGAAGAGACTTATCAAAAAGCGCTTCTTTCCGTATTTTCCGAGCCACCTGTAGATGATATTTATGAGGAATCTTTTGACTATGGGAATGCAAAAGTTTTCTCCGTAGAATATTTACCGGGCCAGTTCGATCAGAGAGCAGATTCTGCTGAGCAGTGCGTAAAACTCTTAAATGAGAACGAGGAACCGATTATTCGTTCTGCCACCACCTATGTAATCGAGGGAGATGTGACAGATGCACAATTCGAAGCAATCAAAAAGTATTGCATCAATCCGGTTGATTCAAGAGAAACCGATCTGACAAAACCTGATACACTTGTTCAAAACTTCGAAGAACCGGCAGATGTAGCGATTCTCGAAGGCTTTTCAACAATGCCTGAGAATAAATTAAAGGAATTATATGATTCTTTGAATCTTGCAATGACCTTTAAAGATTTCCTTCATATCCAAAATTATTTCAACAATGAAGAAAAGAGAAATCCTTCTATCACCGAGATTCGAGTGTTAGATACATATTGGTCAGATCATTGTCGTCATACGACTTTCTCAACTGAGTTAAAGAATATTCGTTTCGATGATGGATTCTATAAGACTCCAATTGAAGAAACCTTCAATGATTATAAGAAAACCTTCGCTGATTTGTATAAAGATCGCGATGATAAATTTGTATGCCTGATGGATGTGGCACTTCTGGCCATGAAGCGCTTAAAGAAAGAGGGCAAATTAGATGATCAGGAAGAGAGCGATGAAATCAATGCATGCTCCATCGTAGTTCCTGTTGAAGTAGATGGCAAGACAGAAGAGTGGCTTGTAAACTTCAAAAATGAAACACATAACCATCCGACGGAAATCGAACCGTTCGGTGGCGCTGCAACCTGTCTCGGCGGAGCAATCCGTGATCCGCTTTCAGGCAGAACCTATGTATATCAGGCAATGCGCGTGACCGGTGCAGCTGATCCTACAGTGGCTGTAAAGGATACCATTGAAGGAAAGCTTCCGCAGAAAAAGCTTGTACGCGAAGCTGCTCATGGATACAGTTCTTACGGAAACCAGATTGGTCTTGCAACAGGATATGTCAAAGAAATATATCATCCTGATTATGTTGCAAAGCGTATGGAAATCGGTGCAGTTATGGGTGCTGCTCCAAGACGCGCAGTACAGAGATTAAATTCCGATCCGGGTGATAAGATCATCCTTTTGGGTGGACGCACCGGACGCGATGGAATCGGTGGTGCAACCGGTTCTTCTAAAGCACATAATACAGAATCTACCTCTGTATGCGGTGCAGAAGTACAAAAGGGAAATGCGCCTACAGAGCGTAAGCTTCAGAGATTATTCCGCCGTGAGGAAGTATCTCATATCATCAAAAAATGTAATGACTTCGGTGCCGGCGGTGTATCTGTCGCAATCGGAGAATTGGCTCCGGGACTTCGTATTCAGTTGGATAAGGTTCCGAAGAAATATGCCGGACTCGATGGAACAGAACTTTCTATTTCCGAGTCTCAGGAGCGTATGGCTGTAGTGGTTGCACCGGAAGACGTGGACCAGTTTATGGCATATGCAAAAGAAGAAAACTTAGAGGCTACAGAAGTTGCTGTTGTCACAGAAGATCCTCGTCTGGTATTGGTATGGAGAGGTCAGGAAATTGTCAATCTTTCTCGTGCATTCCTTGATACAAATGGTGCACATCAGGAGACAGATGTGGCAGTGGAAATGCCAAAGCAGGAAGATAATTATTTGAAGAAGATTGCAATCCCTGCAGTTGAGGATGCGCTTTCACGTGGTGATATGAAGGCTGCATGGATGGCAGAACTGTCTGATTTGAATGTATGCTCTCAAAAGGGACTGGTAGAGATGTTTGACGGTTCCATCGGAGCAGGAAGCGTATTTATGCCATATGGTGGTCGCTATCAGTTGACAGAGACTCAGTCAATGGTAGCAAAACTTCCTGTAGCAAAGGGCAAGTGCGATACTGTTACCATGATGGCTTACGGATTTGATCCGTATTTATCAAGCTGGAGTCCATATCATGGAGCTGCTTATGCAATGCTTGAATCTGTTTCTCGCATTGTTGCAAATGGTGGTGATTACAGTAAGATTCGTCTGACCTTCCAGGAGTATTTCCGCAGAATGAATGCAGATCCATATCGTTGGAGTCAGCCTTTTGCAGCACTTTTAGGTGCTTACAATGCGCAGATCGGATTTGGTCTTCCTTCTATCGGAGGAAAGGATTCCATGTCAGGATCCTTTAACGAAATTGATGTACCTCCAACACTTGTATCATTTGCAGTGGATGTTGCAAAGGAAAAGGATATTATTTCTCCTGAATTAAAGAAGACCGGAGATCAGTTGGTACTCTTTAGTATCGAAAAGAATCAATACGATATGCCTGTATATGAACAGGTTATGAAGCTTTATACCGCAATTCGCGATATGATTCAGGCAGGCGCAATTGTAGCTGCATATGCATTGGATTCAAAGGGACTTGCTGCAGCAGTTTCGAAGATGGCATTTGGTAATAAGCTGGGTGTGACCATCGAAGATGATGTGACAAGCGATGTATTATTTGCACCGGGATTTGGTAATATCGTTGCAGAAATCCCAACAGATAAGCTTGAAATCGTTCGCGAGATTTTGACAAAGGCAGGCTTAAATGGTGTAGAAGCAGTGGTTGGTTATGTAAATGATACAAAGACCATCGACTGTGACAATGTTTCGATTCCAATGGAGCAGGCAATTAACGCATGGACACAGAAACTTGAGGGTGTATTCCATACACGTTCTCACGAAGATACCTCCGTTGTGGATACAGGAATCTACAAGGCGAAAGACATTTATGTCTGCAAGAATAAGATTGCAAAGCCAACTGTATTTATTCCAGTATTCCCTGGAACAAACTGCGAGTATGATAGTGCAAGAGCTTTCGAGCGCGCAGGTGCCAATACTATCGTAAAGGTATTTAAGAACTTAAGTGCTGAGGTTATCCGTGATTCAGTCGATGCATTTGCAAAAGCAATCGATCAGTCACAGATTATTATGTTCCCGGGCGGATTCTCCGCAGGTGATGAACCGGAAGGATCTGCAAAATTCTTTGCTACAGCATTTAGAAATGCAAAGATGACAGAAGCAATCACACGCCTCTTAAATGAGCGCGACGGTTTGGCTCTTGGTATCTGTAACGGATTCCAGGCATTGATTAAGCTTGGACTTGTGCCTTATGGCGAAGTGCGTATGCAGTCTGCAGATTCACCGACTCTGACCTACAATACCATTAACCGTCATGTGTCAAAGATGGTTTATACAAAGGTTGTTTCGAACAAGAGCCCTTGGCTTGCACAGGCAGAACTCGGAAAGACCTATACCAATCCGGCATCACACGGAGAAGGTCGTTTCGTAGCACCGAAGGAATGGCTGGATCGCTTATTCGAAAACGGACAGGTTGCAACACAGTATGTAAACGAAGCCGGTCAGCCGACCATGGACGAAGAATGGAATGTAAACGGTTCCTATTGTGCAATCGAAGGAATCACATCACCGGACGGACGTGTGCTTGGTAAGATGGCACATTCTGAACGCCGTGGCGATGCGGTAGCAATCAATATTTACGGAGAGCAGGATTTGAAGATCTTTGAATCCGGTGTTGCTTATTTTAAATAATTTCTAAAAGAAAGAACCATTAAATCTTTTGAAAGGAAGAATTTAATGGTTCTTTTTTTCTATTGTTGTAATTAGTGAAGTGATGTGTCATATTTAATTCAAATCAATTTTAATAAAATCAATTTGAATTAAATGTACTAAAAAGAGGATGATGATGATAATTACTATCAGCAGTCGGCTGATATTGATGTTGTCGGAATATCTACGGCAGATAAGACTGCGGTTATTGGCGAATGCAAGTTCAAAAAAGAGAAGGTTGGTAAGGAAATATATGATATTCTTATTAGAAGGTCTA
>SVFB01000023.1 GCA_015057085.1 Lachnospiraceae bacterium | reverse complement strand
TCGCGAGACTTGGCGCGAGATTTGCGTCAGCGTAGCTGACATATTTCATATGCAAATCTCTGCGCATCCTCGCGGAGCGTTTATCTCAGTCGGAGATTGTAATCCCGACTGAGATAAATAAACGATATATGAATGTAGTATTTAATCTAAATGAACAAAGAGTTGCTGTGCAACTCTTTGCGCGCTGGTGCGCGCAAGCATTAGCTTGCATATTCATCTGCGCACCAGTCGCATCCTGCACGGAGTGCTTTTCATGCTATAGGAATTTCGGAGAAATTTCCTATAGCTTGAAATAGAGTTTATCTGTAAACTCTTGCGGATCACTTTCCAAGTATCCTATATTTTTAAGTTCTTCAGCGAAATAAAGGATATCCTCCTTTACATCATGATCACTATCTATAGTTTCATACTGATAATCTGTGATTAGCTTCGCTGCCAATTCCTTATCTTCAATTTCTGAATAATTTCCCTTTTCAATAATATCAAGCGCTTCTTCCGGATTCTCATTAATCCATTCCTGAGCCTTTAACAATGCTGTATAAAGCGCTTTTACTTCTTCAGGATTTTCATTTAATACCTTTTCGGAGGCGTAATAGAAGCAGCAATATTTTCCTGCAAACGGTTCATCAGTACTGATATCTACCAACACTTCTGCTTTTCCAGATGCAACTGCAATGTCTCCTAGCGGATCCCAAACTGCTGCAATATCAATGTCTCCACTATAGAGAGCCTCCAATTCCAAATTTCCATCAGAGTACGGAAGGAATGTAGCTTCTCCATCTTCAGGCTTTGCTGATACTCCTTGCTCTTCTAACCAGATGCTTGCGACCTGATATGTCGTTCCTCCAACTTCATCCACACCAATTTTTAAATTTTCCAAATCAGATGCACTTAAATTATCTTTAAGAAGCGGAGAATCAGAAGCTACAACAAGCTTGATACAGCCATAATGCATTCCTCCGATTACTTTCATAGCAATCCCCTGCTCAACAGAGGAGAAAAACTGAAAATCACCATTTACAATCGGAATTGTCCCATTGTTCAATCCGATTTTTCTTGTTTCAAAATCAGCCGATGTTAATTTTGCATCAATTCCTTCTTCAGCAAAAAATCCTTTTTCATATGCAATATAAATCGGAGCACCACATAAAGAGCCATCTAATGCCGGAATTTCTACTGTTCCATATTTGTATTCCTGCCCCGATGCTGTTGAATCATTCTTGGCATTTTTGCCACATGCTCCAATGGTTGTCACCAAAAGTGACATTACCAGAGCCATTTTCAATAATTTCTTTTTCATATAATTCCTCCAGTTTTTGTATTGATATTGATTCGTCGGTCTGCAGACTCTGCCAATTCTTTATCATGTGTTGCAACAATCACAATCGCACCGGCATCTGCCATTTCTCTAAAAAAATCATAAATAACCAAACGATTTTCTCTGTCTAAATCATTCGTTGGCTCATCAGCCAATATAATCTTAGGTTGAAGAATGCATGCTCTTGCAACCGCAAGCCGCCTTAACTCCCCACCGGAAATCTCATCCGGATAGCAATCAGCCAAATCCTTTAATCCCAGACGATTGATTAGGAAGTCAAGATGTTTATCCACCTGTTCTCGCTTTTGCCCGGAAAACATCGCCGGTAAAAGAATATTTTCTGCAACAGTCAATTCCGCTATTACGCTTTGTAACTGAGGAAGCAAAACAATATCCCTTCTGCGCAAAACAGATTTTTCAGTCGGCTTTAATTTCGACAGCTCCAGCTCGTTTCGTGAATCGAAATATCGAACACTTCCCTCATCCGCCGGCAAAATCCCCGCGAGAATTGATAAAAATGTGGTCTTTCCACATCCTGATTCTCCTTCAATTGCCACAAACTCTCCTGACTTTGCAAGAAAATTTATTTGATCTAATACCAAAAGTTTTGTGCCTCTACGCACATAGCTTTTAGAAATATCCCTTGCCTCAATTCGATTCATTTTGCAAAATCCTCCTACTTGCGAATTCTCCGCAAACCGGACCTGCTGCTGTACCAATTCCGAATATCAGCACTGCCAATCCAATCGCAACCAACTTTGACGGATAAAGAAATGGAATCGATATCACAGATGAAATATATGCCTTAAAAGGAAACAGAATCAGTCCTGCCATAAGCACACCTATCAAACTTCCGGCTAAACTAATCAGTCCGGTTTCAATAAAAATCAAACTACGAATTTGCGCCGGGGTTGCACCAACCTGCCCCATAAGCTCATAATCTTTTTTCCTCTCGAGAATAGAAAGTTGGAACGTTACCTTTAGGATAATAAGCGTAAGTATCAGCAATAACGCCATTAACAAAAATAATAATATGATAAATCCACTTAGTCCGGATGAAATTGAACTTGTCATTCCGGAAGTTTCAATCACCTGCAGCCCATCATATTTCGTTCGAATTTCATGTGCCACATCAGCTGTATCCACGCCTTCCTCCACACGAATCAGGATTGAGGAAACACCATCGCTCGGATCTAATGTATCAGGAAAGGTAAATCCTTTCTCTTTTGCAGCCTGATACAAAACAATAATTGTATCCCGGTTTGCAAATACTGCTTGATCCAATCCTGTTCCTGTCTCCTCAAGCTGCGCAGATACTACAAAATCCCGATCAAAAAATCGAATTGTATTATTCTCCGGAATATCTATATCACTCCCTACAATCAACTGTCCGTTTTCTAGAAGCTGTTCCGTAGACTGATAGTTTTCACGAATCCATGGCGATATCGTAAAATCACTCTCTTCGTCAATTCCAATGAACTGCACCGGTATATCACAACATCCTTGATTAGAGGATGTCAGATAAAACTGCTCTGTAATTTGTTCAATTCCTATGATATCTGCATTTATAATGTCTTCATAGATTCCATTCTCCAAATAAAAGTAACTTGGTTCACCTTTAATTAGAATATCTTCCGCACTTGCTTCATACCCAAGAGGGACCACCATCAAATCAGCTCCCATACGTTCCTTTAAACATTCTATGCCATTATGAAGGCTGATTAATATGACACATCCTGTCAAAAGACTAAATGTCAGTATTGAAACAATTACTAAAACTGCTGCGAATCTACCTTTTTTACGTCGAATCATTGAAAACACAAGATGTAATTTCATTGTTTTCTTTCTCCGGCAGTTGACACAACAAGTTCAAGTGCAGTCGTCAAAATTACCACAACACCAATTACGATCAAAGCAGGCTTTGTCACCAAATGGCAATGCATATGCTTAGATTCACACACTCCCACAATAAATGTTGGCAACCCGATTGCAATAATTCCGTTGACAATGCGTACACCCCTAAATACATTAGACAGCAATACTAATTTCTTCTTTAAAAATTCAATAAACAGTGTTGCAAGACTCACAAGAATCAAAACAATACCATTAAGCAGAGACCAAAATGGAATATCCCCGCAAACCGGTTCCATATCCATCGCTTTACATACATGCAAAAATGTGTATGGACCGACTGCCAATATTAGTCCTGCTAAAATACCTATAATACTAAATATCTTTTTCATTTTTTCCTCTCTTAAAATGCTTTTAAATGTTATATTCCGGCTGTGGTAACTCGCTGGCTAAATGGAATTTTTCCAATATCTTTTTTCGCAATTCCAAATAATCCACTCCGTTACGTTTTCGAGGATGAGGCATCTTTACATCGATAATCTCGCTAATTTTTCCCGGCCTTGGTGTCATAATCACAATTCGATCAGATAGATAAAGTGCTTCATCCACATCATGCGTTACAAGAATCATCGTCGCGTCTGTCTCTTTTCGAATAGACAAGATATGATCTTGCAAATCCGCCCTCGTGAAATTATCAAGTGCACCCATTGGCTCATCCAAAAGTAAAACCTCAGGTTCATTGATAAGGGAACGAGCGATTGCAACGCGTTGTGCCATTCCACCACTGATTTGATGTGGATAGACTTTTTCAAATCCTTGAAGTCCCATAATTTTAATCAAAGGTGAAATGAGATGTTTCTTTTCTGCATAAACATGTCTTGCTTTCAAACCTGCCGCAATATTTTTTTCAACAGTCAGCCATTCAAACAGTCCACCATTCTGAAACACATATCCTCTCTTAGGATCCGGCCCCAGGATTGGTTCTCCATTTAATTTTATTTCTCCGCTCTGTGGATAATCCAATCCTGCAATCAGGCGTAATAATGTGGTTTTTCCACATCCGGATGAACCAATGATTGAGACAAATTCACCCTTTTTGATTTGTAAATTTACATCAGATAACGCAATTGTCTCATTCTGTTCATCCTTATAAACACGATTTACCCCTTTTAGTTCTAGAATGAATTGCTGACTCATTTTACTACTCCTTTCTGCCAGCGAAGCATATAGTTTTGTAACAGTTCAATCAGATTTGTAATCAAACTGAACAAAACAGCCATGACGATAATGGAAGCAAAAACCTTATAATATGCGCTCCACACCTTTGAGGCATTGATATAGTATCCAAGGCCTCCCGGTTGTCCCATCATCTCCGCCATTACAAGAGTTGTAAATGCGTAGCCGTTCGCTGTAGTAATCCCGGTGAATATCTGCGGAAGTGCATGTGGCAAAGCAACATGAAACACAAGATACCTGGCATTTCCTCCCAAAATGCGTCCAGCCTCAAATTGTGTTTTCGGTGTACTTTCCACACCGGATGCAGTAAGCGTAGCTACAAGCATCCATACAACCACAGCAATCAGAAATACAGCCGCCCAAAAAGGAGTAGGTAAAAGCGTCAAAGCAAAAGGCATCCAGGCAACTGCCGGAATCACGCCAAGCACCTTTAATACCGGACTCACCCAATAACGTACCTTCGGGAACCAGCCAACCAACACACCGGTAATGATTCCTGCGATTGTCCCGATGGAAAATCCTACCAGATACAATCTCAAGGAATACCATGTATTCTGAAGAATATAATCCCATTCCGTCACAAAAGCTTCCATGATACCGGCAGGACCTGGAAAGAATGGTTGCGGCAAAATTTGTAATTTTGTGCCACATACATCCCAAAGCAAGAGCAAAATACCTGCCACAAAGCGAAATTTCGTTGCCCCAATGTACTTTTCTCGCCGCATCTTGGTTCGCGCCGAATAAATCCCCCATAATACATAAAGTGTAATAATTCCATAGAGCACACAGCGATACTCAAAATTCTTATGGAGTGCATCCGCTTTTGTAGGAATCCATGCATTTCCGATTGCGGCCAATGCAAATCCTGTCACCGTCAAAACAACAGACAAAAAATATTTTTGTTTTTCTTTTTTATTCATGCGGCTATTCTCCTAGTCCAGCCACAGAAAATGCATGTTCTAAATCCTCAATCAGATCCTGTGCATCCTCCAGTCCCAGAGATAGACGGATTGTTTCTGCATGAATATCCGCCGCATCCTGCACCTCCGGAGTAAGCTCTGTATGTGTGGTCGTAGACGGATTAATAATCAAAGACTTTGCATCTCCAATATTTGCCTGAAATCCCCAAATCTGAACTGCTTCCAAAAATTTTGTACGCTGATTTGCATCTCCAGCCAAACCGAAGGATAATACAGCACCGGCTCCCTTCGGAAAATATTTTTTTGCAAGTTCTTGATATGGATTTTCTTTTGCTGAAGGATGCTTTACCCAAAGCACTCCTTTTCCGATTTTGCTTTCTAAATATTCCACTATCTTTTTCGCATTATCTACCTGCTTTTGTACCCTCTCGGATAAGGTTTCGATTCCAAGCAAAACCAGATACGCACTAAACGGAGAAAGCGCTGCCCCAAGATAATTCAGATGAACTGCTCGAATTCTTCCTGTAAAAGGTCCATCTGAAAAAACATCCAAATAATTTCGCGCTTTACCATCTCTGCCTCTTAAGAAATACGGCGTTTCATAAAACTGCGGAAATTTTTCGCTATCAAATCTAAATTGTTTATTTTCCAGCACAGCGCCCGCAATCACATTTCCATGTCCGGAAAGGCCTTTCGTTGCAGAATATACGACGATGTCCGCGCCATATTCAAAAGGATTCAAAAGATACGGAGTTGCCAATGTGTTGTCTACGATGAGTGGAATCCGTGCCTCATGTGCAATCTTGGCAATTGCTTCAATGTCCAAAATCGTCGCATTCGGATTCGTCAGGCTTTCCACATAAATCACCTTGGTATCCGGCGCAAGCGCCTTACGAAAGCTTTCAGGGTCATCCGGATTCTCTACAAAATCAAAGAAAACATTTCCCTCTGCAAAAATCTGTGTCAGACTATCTAGTGCGCCTCCGTATAATCTCGGTGTTGTGAGTATTCGCCCTCTTCCTGCTGTAATATTCAGCAATGAATACGTAACCGCCGCCATTCCCGATGCAAGCGATACCGCAGCTGTTGCACCATGCAATTCTATCAAGCGGGCTTCTAAAGCATCTGTTGTCGGATTTGACAATCTTGAATATAGCGGATCCCAGCTATCAAAAGAAAACATTTCATCAGATCTTTCTACTGACCCCAATTCAAAAGCTGCTGTAGCATAAATTGGAACAGAAACCGCATAATTGTGATCCGCCGGATTATATCCTGCATGTATTTTATTTGTATCAAAACGTGCCATTATTCCTCCCTCCTTTCTCCGGTTATTTCTTTTCAACAATTGCATCCACATAATCAATTGCTTCATCAAGGATTTCAAATACTTCGTCCAGTTCTTTTTGCGTAATAATTAATGGCGGTGCAATCAAGATATGAGAACCACCTCCGAAAGTCAGAATTCCTTTTTCTCTTAGATATGCCAAAAATGTATTTAAAAACGGCTTTCCATCCGGGGTGTTTTCAATGATTTCTCTCGTATCTTTGCTGTAGGAGAATTCGATTGCTCCAAACAATCCGATGGAACGCACATCTCCGACCGAAATATGTTTATTCTTGATCCATTTCAACTTTTCCTTTAAGTATGGTTCCAAATCTAAAACATGTTCACGAATTCCAAGTCGCTTATACTCATTGATGCATCCAATTGCTGCAGCGATTCCTACAGGATGTGCATTGTATGTCAACCCAGCGGTAAATGGATTTTCATCATAATAATCTGCAATCTCTTTGCTGATAATGACGCCTCCCAGTGGTGCGTAGGAACTATTGACGCCCTTTGCAAAGGTTATGATATCCGGTTCAACCTCTTCTCTTTCGATTGCGAACCATTCACCGCTTCTAAGGAAACCTGCCATAACTTCATCTGCCACCAGCAGGATTCCATATTTCTTTGTAATTTCGCGCACTCCTTTGAGATATCCCTTTGGATATTGATATACTCCGTTGCTTCCCGGTACAGATTCGATAAATAATGCAGCTATCTTTTCCGGACCTTCCTGAATAATTTGATATTCTAAACGGTTTAAAAAGTGCTTGGTCGCTTCTTCTTCAGTATCAAATTTAATATCGTATCCATATAAATGTGGGGCTTCAAATTTGATAAATCCCGGGATCGTAGGGAACAAAGAAGCTCTATCCGGTTCTCCTGTTAAGCAGGATGCTCCATAAGTTCCTCCATGATATGATTCGTATTTTGAAAAGATCTTGTCTCTGCCCGTATATGCTTTGGCAAAGCGAATTGCGAATTCATTTGCATCAGAACCACCTAACGTGAATAGAACCTTACCTGCATTTTTGGGAGCAAGTTCCTCGATAATCAATTCCCCCAATTCTCCACGTCTGTCAAATGCGTGTTTTGGTGCTACATAGGATAGTTTTTCAACCTGTTCCTGCACTGCTTTGATGACTGCCTCATTGTGATGTCCTATATTGACATTGACTAATTGTGAGCCAAGGTCAATATATTCTTTTCCTTTGTCATCCCATACTCGTATTCCATCTGCTTTCTCGATGTACAACGGTTGATACTCTTTTTGCGTATAACCGGTGAACGAAAACAAAGTATACTTCTTTGCCTTTTCTAATGTCTCTTTGCTCATCTTTCTCTCCTCCATTTTTGAATGCATTTATGGTAGCATGAACACTTTCTTTTGTCTTATCCCAATAATCAATCGCCGTCGATAACCTTCTCCTATCGCAAATTCTTCTCCGGGTCACGAGGGCGCTATTTCTTACCCTCCCAGATGGCATATCACCCGTGCTCGGCTCCATGGCCGAAAAGTCAGCAGGGCTAATTTTCTCCGCCTTAGTACTTCAAGGGTCTATAGGGCAGGTCGCCCCGAAT
>SVFB01000022.1 GCA_015057085.1 Lachnospiraceae bacterium | reverse complement strand
ATCGAAGAACTTCGAAGATGGACTTTTGCCGGCGAGGCGGTTACAAATATCGGTCCGGATACCCCGGAGAAGAAAAATTCGGTAATAGAAGAAGCGAAACACGTTGGTGCAATTTTCGCAGCGAGACCTTGTGTGGGAAGAAGGATGTGGCGCGGTTGCTAGAAAATTTGTAATCAAATAAAAAACGAAAGTGTCTAAAACCCTTGATTTTCTTGGATTTGTGGTGTATTATATAGAAAAAGTGGTGGAAAGTGGAACAAAATACCATATAAGTGGAGCGAAGTGGTGGATAAGTTGAAAACTTCGTGGATAAAAAAAGGAAGGGAGGGAAGCCGACATGTTCATGGGCGAATACAATCACTCAATAGATGCCAAAGGTCGTTTGATCGTACCGTCCAAGTTTCGTGAACAGCTCGGCAATGAATTCGTAGTTACCAAAGGTCTTGATGGATGCTTATTTGTATATTCCCAAGAAGAATGGACACGAATCGAGGAATCCTTCCGTGAGAAACCACTTACCTCTAAAGATGCCAGAAAATTTATGAGATTTTTCTTCGCAGGAGCTGCTACCTGTGAGGTAGATAAGCAGGGGAGAATTTTACTTCCGGCAAATTTGAGAGAGTATGCAGCAATTGATAAAGAAATTGTTTCTGTCGGTGTATTAAGTCGTGTGGAAATTTGGAGTAAGGAACGCTGGAATGAAAGCGGAGATTACGAAGATATGGACGAAATTGCAGAGCACATGGCTGAACTTGGGATTGGAATTTAAATGATGGAATTTAAACATGTATCAGTTCTTTTGAATGAATGTATTGAAAATTTAAATATCAAACCAAACGGCATCTACGTTGATGGAACATTAGGTGGTGGCGGACATTCCTATCAAATCGCAAAGCGATTGACGGATAACGGCAGATTAATCGGAATTGATCAGGATGCGGATGCGATTGCAGCTGCAACAGAGCGATTAAAGGAATTTGAGGACCGGGTCACCATCGTAAGAAGTAATTATGCAGATATGAAATCCGTATTGGCAGAACTTGGAATCGAAAAGGTGGATGGAATTCTCTTGGATTTAGGAGTTTCTTCTTTTCAATTAGATACACCGGAGAGAGGATTCACCTATCGCACAGAAGATGCACCATTGGATATGCGAATGGACAAGCGCAGAAGCACGACTGCAGAAACGATTGTTAATACCTATTCAGAAAAAGAATTGTTTCGAATCATTCGTGATTACGGAGAAGATCGATTTGCTCAAAATATTGCAAAGCATATTTGCATGGCAAGAGAGAAGGCTCCAATCAAAACAACAGGCCAATTAAACGAGATTATAGATCATGCGATTCCGGCAAAAGTAAAAAAGACCGGAGGTCACCCATCCAAAAGGACATATCAAGCAATTCGTATAGAGTTAAATCAGGAATTAACCGTATTGCAAGAGCACTTGGATGAGATGATTGATCTGTTGAATGATGAAGGAAGATTATGTATCATTACCTTCCATTCTTTAGAAGATAGAATTGTAAAGTCAGCATTTAAGAAAAACGAAAATCCTTGTACTTGTCCTCCAAGTTTTCCGGTTTGTGTTTGTGGAAACAAATCAAAAGGACGAGTAATCAGCAGAAAACCGATTCTGCCAAGCGAAGAAGAATTAGAAGTAAATTCCAGAAGTAAAAGCGCAAAACTTCGTGTGTTTGAGAAGAAAGTAGAGTGATATTATGGAAAAGAGAAACTATTATGTGGATGGAACAAGCGTTAGAGAGTTAAATGCAGCACCAAAGCGTGTTCCGACAAGAGATCCTCGTGTGATTGAGCGAGAGCGCAAACAAAAGAATAGAAGAAACGCAGTTCGCCGCAATCGAGAGAGAGCGCTTTCCATGAATTTTGGTTTCGTTACTTTTTTGAGCATTTGTGTTATACTATGTGCTGCTGCATGTGTTTCATTGGTGAGAGCACAATCCAGTGCAACTCAGAATTTAAAGACGATTACTGCATTGGAGAGCCAGGTGACAGATCTTAGAACATCCAATGACGAAACCGAAAAGCGATTAAACACATCAGTGGATCTCAATGAAATCAAAGATATTGCGATGAATCAGCTTGGTATGAAATATGCATCCGAAGATCAGATTGTATATTATCATGTAGATAAAACCAATTATATGGATCAATACGGAGATATCCCTGAAAATTAGGAGTACTGATGGGAAAGCAACAACGGAAACGAAAAAAGAAAGAAAATATAAAATTTCAACGCTATATGAAGAGCAAGCTGGTAGTATTCTTTGGATTATTACTGGCTTGCCTTTGTGCACTTATTGGCCGAATTATGTATATCAATTATACAAATGGCGAGGAGTATAAAAAAGAAGTATTGTCCAGACAGGATTATGACAGTCAGTTGATTCCGTATCAGCGTGGCGATATTTTGGATACAAATGGAACCGTGCTTGCGACTAGCGTTGCAGTTTACAATGTAATTTTAGACTGTAAGGTTTTAACATCAAGTCAGGAATATATTGAACCCACCGTTTCTGCTTTGTTGCAATGCTTTCCGGAGCAAATAGAAGAAGAGAAGCTTCGCTCATACATTAACGAGGAAAGCAAGCGCGCGTATATTGTATTAGCAAAACAATTGTCCTATGATGAAATTCAGGACTTTGTGGCGCTTCAAGAAGCAGTTGATGATGACGGGAATTTGAAAAATCCGGATATAAAAGGGGTCTGGTTCGAAACGGAATATAAGAGAACTTATCCCTACAACAGCCTTGCTGCTGATGTGATTGGATTTACTTCCGCCGGTGATGTGGGAACCGTGGGCCTGGAAAACTATTATGATGATATTTTAAACGGTGTCAACGGTCGTATCTATGGATATTTAAACAGCAACAGCGATTACGAAAAGACAGTCATTGCGGCAGAAGACGGTGACAGCATCGTTATTTCAATCGATGAGAATGTTCAGGCAATCGTAGAAGAAAAGATTGCGGAATTTAATGAAGCTTATAAAGATAATGTGCGTGAAGGCGAAGACGGAGCCGAGAATATCGCTGTGATTATTCAAAATCCAAATACCGGTGAAATCATTGCGATGGCCAGTTATCCGACTTTTGATTTATCAAATCCCCGTGATTTGACTCCGTACTATACGGAAGAAGAAATCGATGCAATGTCGGATGAAGAAATGTATGCAGCATTGAATGCAATCTGGAAAAATTATTGTGTGACAGAAACCTATGAGCCGGGATCTGTTCAAAAACCGTTTACGGTTGCTTCCGGAATTGAGAGCGGCACAGTGACAACGGATATGACTTTTTATTGCGACGGGTCTGAGACCTTTGGAAGCGATGTCATTCATTGCTTTGAGCGTTCTGGTCACGGCACAGAGACAGTAAAAGGCGCGTTGATGGATTCCTGCAATGATGCTTTAATGCAAATGTCATATCTGATTGGAGCCGAAACTTTCCTGAAATATCAATCCATTTTCGGATTCGGTCAAAAGACTAATATTGACTTGCCGGGAGAAGCATATACCGCAAGCTTAATGTATACGCTGGATAATATTACGCCTGTGGACTTGGCAACAAACTCTTTCGGACAGAATTATAACTGTACCATGATTCAGATGATTAGTGCTTTTTCTTCATTGATTAATGGAGGCACTTATTATCAACCGCATTTGCTGAAAAAAGTAATTGATGCGGACGGCAATACAGTTTCAACCTATGATCCTGTAGCATTAAAGCAGACAGTGTCTGAGAGCACCAGTGATTTGTTGAAAGAGTATTTATATGAAACCGTATCTGCCGGAACTGCAACTTCTGCAAAGGTCGATGGTTATTCCATGGGCGGCAAAACAGGAACGGCACAAAAATATCCGCGTTCTGAAAAAAATTATTTGGTATCATTTATTGGATTTACCCCTGTGGAAAATCCGGAATTAGTGATATATTGCGTTGTTGATACACCAAATGTGGATGATCAGGCCCATAGTACCTATGCGCAGAATATTGTGCGAGAGATTATGGAAGAGGTTTATCCATATATGAATATCTATCCGGATGAGGAAACCACCGGAATCAATGCCAATAAAGATATTACCGGTGCAACCGTATCTGAGGACGGAAGCACATCAGAAGGTCAGCTGGATGATGAAAATTCTGATGGCTCCATTACGGAAAGCGAGATCGTGGAAGATAATCCGGGCGGTAATACTTCGGAAAACACAAATGAATCAAATAACTCGGATGAGGAAGACAATTCGAATGAGGAAGATAATTCGAATGAAGATGACAATCCGGATGAAGAGTAGGATGGTCCGGAGCGAGACTTGAATATTTTAATGGAATGCAGAAAAAGTAAACTAAGATATAACTATTGCAGAAAAGGGGCAAAAAATGGGAAAAAGATTTCTTGTATTTGGAACCGGAAAAAGTGGAATTGCAGCTTCAGATTTGCTGTTAAAGAAGGGAGAGGACTTCGTATTATTCGAAGGAAACAGTGCTTTTGATCAAGAAGCATTTTATAAAAAGAATCCTTCACTTCAATCCATTCCGATGTATGTAGGAGAGTTATCAGATGAGGTATTAGAGAGTATTGATATTGCCGTCTTATCTCCGGGTGTGCCAACCGATCTTCTAATAGTAGAAGACATGAAGCGCAATAATATCGAGATTTGGGGAGAAATTGAACTTGCATATAATTTTGGCAAGGGCCGTGTTGTGGCAATTACCGGAACAAACGGAAAGACCACAACCACTGCTTTGACAGGACAAATTATGGCATCCTATTTCAAGGATGTCAGAGTCGTGGGAAATATTGGAATTCCTTATACGCAAAAGGTATATGATTCTACAGATGATACTTTATTTGTGGCTGAGGTTTCTTCTTTCCAGCTTGAAACAATTCATAAATTTAAACCGGAAGTCTCTGCGATATTAAACATCACACCGGATCATTTGAATCGACATCATACAATGGAGAATTATATTCAGGCAAAGGAAGATGTCACGAAGAATCAAAACAAAGACAATGTTTGTGTGTTAAATTATGAAGACGAAGTGCTGCGCAATTTTGCAAAGGATTGTCCTGCCAAAGTTGTATTCTTCAGCAGCTTTACAGTGCTTGAAGAAGGCTTTTATTTTAAGAACGAAAGCATTTATTTTGCATCAAAGGGCGAGACAATAAAAGTGATTGATGTCAATGATTTAAACATTCTCGGCCTGCATAACTTTGAAAATGTAATGGCTGCCTGTGCAATGGCAATGGCATTAGGTGTGCCATTGGCAAATATTGTGGACACTCTTAAGAATTTTACTGCAGTTGAACATCGTATCGAATTTGTAAAAGAGATTGATGGTGTGGTATATTACAATGATTCAAAGGGCACCAATCCTGATGCAGCGATTAAGGGCATTTCTGCGATGAATCGACCGACCTGGCTGATTGGTGGCGGATATGATAAGGGCTCTGAATATGATGAATGGATTGAAGCCTTTGGCGATAAGGTGAAAGGTTTGGTTTTAATTGGACAGACTGCTGAAAAAATCAAGGCCTGTGCTGAAAAACACGGTTTCACTAATGTTGTGATTTTAAAGGAATTCAAAGAGGCCGTTGATTATTGTCGTGCACATGCTGTGGCAGGTGAGGCTGTTCTATTATCTCCGGCTTGCGCAAGTTGGGGCATGTTTGACAATTATGAACAACGTGGACGCGTATTTAAAGATATTATAAGAGATTATGGAAAGTAAAAGAAGATTTTACTTCGACTATTCAATGCTGTTTATTCTGATCTTTTTGATCTGTTTTGGACTGGTCATGCTATATAGTTCCAGTTCATATGTGGCGGCAAATGAATTCGGAGACAGTGCACATTATTTAAAACTTCAAATTCGAAATTTGCTTGTCGGATTAGTGGCAATGATTATTTTGACGTTGATTGATTATCGCAGATGGAAAAATCTTGGAGGATTTATTTATCTGGTATCATTTTTACTTTGTATTGCGGTTTATATTCCGGGGCTTGGTCGGAGCTCTCATGGTTCAAGCCGTTGGCTGTCTCTCGGACCAATTAGCTTTCAGCCATCAGAAGTGGCTAAGGTCGCTGCGATTTTTTTTATGGCGATGATGATTGAAAAAGCTCCGAAAGCAATGTTTACAGTCAAAAATATTGTAAAAGAACTGATTATTATGGTTCCGCTGGTTGGCGTTGTTGCCTATATGAATTTATCTACGGCAATCATCATTTTTGGAATTGTGGCTTGCATCATATTTGTGGCCAGTCCGAAATACAAACCGTTTGCGGCTGTTATTGGTGCAGCGGGAGCGGTTGGCGGTATCTTTATCGCATTGGCCGGTTATCGTATGCAACGTATTCATACCTGGCTTCATCCGGAGGATGCAAGCAGTGATGAAGTATATCAGACTTTGCAAGGCCTTTACGCAATCGGCTCCGGCGGTCTCTTCGGAAAAGGACTGGGACAGAGTATGCAGAAGCTTGGAAACGTGCCGGAGTCGCAAAATGACTTCATTTTCACGATTATTTGCGAGGAATTGGGCTTGTTTGGCGCAATCTGTACCATTTTGTTGTATGTGCTTCTTCTGTGGAGAATGATGATTATTGCAAATAATGCGGCAGATTTGTATGGCTCTCTATTGGTGGTTGGCATTATGGCGCATCTTGCGTTGCAAGTGATTTTAAATATTGCTGTTGTTACCAATTCGATTCCGAATACGGGTGTTACGCTTCCGTTTATCAGTTACGGAGGTACTTCCGTCAGCATTTTGATGGCGGAGATGGGCGTTGTACTAGGGGTATCACGGCAAATAAAATTGGATGAGATTAGATGATAAAAGAAGAACGCAAACGAGAACGAAAACGGAAAAGACGATGGAAAGCCTTTTGGATCACATTACTTACACTTTTGGTGGTTGCGGGAATTGCATTCTTGACGGCCTGGTATTTCTTTCGTGTCAAAAAGGTTGTTGTCGAAGGAAATGAACTATATGAAGATTCCGTGATTGAAGATGCGATTCTAAATGATGAGTTTTCATGGAATACATTATATGTTTATTTTAAATACAAATTTACGACACCGGAGGCCATCCCGTTTATAGATACTGTAGAAGTTTCGCTGGATAATCCTTCTACACTTCATATCAAAGTATATGAGAAGGGTGTGATGGGATATTTCTATGACGAAAATGAAGAGCAAAATGTCTATTTTGATAAAGACGGTTTTGTGGCGGAAATTTCTCAACGTGTAGTTGAAGGCGTCCCTCTCATTAAGGGATTGGAATATGAGGAAATTAACCTCTACGAAAAATTGGATATCAATCAATCCGTGTTATCAGACCTGTTGACATTGACACAAACTTTAAAAAGAAATGAATTGGTGCCGGATTCCATTATCTACGGAAAAGAAAATTCACCGATTTTGGTATACAAAAATGTGTGGGTACAACTTGGCTCCATTGATTTGATTTCTTTGAAATTAGAACATTTGGCACAAATTTTGCCAACTCTGTCAGAAGAGAGCGGAGTGCTTCACATGGAGAACTGGACAGAAGACGCTTCGAATATTGTTTTTGACCGAGATGAGTAAATTTTTTATTGATTATTTGTAGGAAAAATTATATTATAGTCTATATGATTGGAAATTGAGGAGGAAGAACCTTTGCTTGAAATAAGAACGACAGAAGCAGAATCCGGCGCAAAGATTATTGTAATCGGTGTTGGTGGCGCTGGAAATAATGCTGTAGATCGAATGATCGACGAAAATATCGGGGGAGTAGAATTTATTGGAGTAAACACTGACCAGCAGGCATTAAAGCTTTGCAAAGCTCCTACCTTACTTCAAATTGGAGAAAAACTTACCAAGGGACTTGGTGCCGGAGCTCAGCCGGAAATCGGCGAGAAGGCTGCGGAAGAAAGTTCAGAGGATTTATCAGCTGCCATTAAGGGAGCAGATATGGTATTTGTAACCTGTGGTATGGGTGGCGGAACCGGAACCGGTGCTGCACCTGTAGTTGCCAGAATTGCGAAAGAGATGGGAATTCTCACCGTTGGTGTTGTTACCAAGCCTTTCAAATTTGAGGCAAAGCAGCGCATGATCAATGCAATTTCAGGCATCGATAAACTCCAGGCGAATGTAGATACATTAATTGTAATCCCGAATGATAAGCTTCTTGAAATTGTAGATCGTCGTACTACAATGCCTGAAGCATTGAAGAAAGCTGATGAAGTATTACAGCAGGCAGTTCAGGGAATCACTGACTTGATCAACTTACCTGCATTAATTAACTTAGACTTTGCCGATGTTCAGACTGTTATGAAAGATAAGGGTATGGCTCATATCGGTATCGGTAGTGCAAAGGGTGATGAGAAAGCAATCGAAGCTGTTAAGCTTGCAGTTGCATCTCCATTGCTTGAAACTACTATTAATGGTGCATCACATGTCATCATCAACATTTCCGGAGATATTTCTCTTATGGATGCAAATGATGCAGCAAGCTATGTACAGGAATTGGCCGGAGACAATGCAAATATCATCTTCGGTGCAAAATATGATGAATCAATGCAGGATGAGGCTACAATCACTGTAATTGCAACCGGTCTTGAATCTACCAGCGCTACTAGTACTGTTACAGCGACTCGTACAATTCCGACTCCGACCATGCATTATAATCAGCCACAGTCAAATTTGAATGTGGGAACAACTGCTAGTCGTCCGATATCGACAACTCGCAACACAACCCTTGGAGCAAGCGGTTTAGGTGTTTCTTCATCTGCAACAACTACAAGCAGTGCATCAGCATCTGCAGGTCTTTCCGGAATTCAAAAGCCGGTAAAACCTGAACCAACTGTAAAGCCAATGGATATTAATATTCCTGATTTCTTAAAGAATTCAAGAAGATAACATTTTTTGCAAAGGGTTTTCAATACTTTAAATTCTACAAAGAACCGACCATCAGGTCGGTTCTTTTTTTTAAATTCCATCCATCCGCTCCACCACCCAACCGCCCACTTCCTGCACGGCCCTCCGCGCAAAACGCCACCCAGCAAGCGCCACGCCTCCAAACCAAATTCCTCCACGAACGAGAGCGCTGTTGCAACCGCCTCAGGCACCGCCATTTAAAGAATTCGGAGTTGTCAACAAGCCTTTATATATTAGAAATGTGCAGACCACCGAAAATAGAGCGCCCCTTTTGAATAACGACCACGCCAACATACCGCCTCCCTCAGCTAATGCTCGTTGCGCAAAATTGCACCAACGTGTTTCGCTTCTTCTATTTACGAATTTTTCCTCTCCGGGGTATCCGGATCGCTATTTCTAGCCACCTCACAGTCATAAGTCCACGTTTGAAGTATTTCAATCAGCAACAGGTCTATGTAGTTTATGATTTGTGCAGGCTCCATAGACTTTAAAGACGGATTTTGTTTTGCAACCACGCCAACATTCCCTCTTCCCGCACAAGGTCTTGCTGCGAAAATTGCACCAACGTGTTTCGCTTCTTCTATTACCGAATTTTTCTTTCTCCGGGGTAT
>SVFB01000021.1 GCA_015057085.1 Lachnospiraceae bacterium | reverse complement strand
CCCCCTTCACTTTGCAAGAATATTTTGGTTTTCATATATGCAAAAGCTCGCATCCTGATAGACATGCGTCTTTTGAATGCCTGTACAATTTTGAAAAAAGTTTTATGGTTGGCGGACACCAAAAACTGTCGTATATGTACTTCTCATCTAAAGGATCCCCGGGTGAATTGGAGTGAACTTAGTGAAATAAAAATGAGTTTGGATGTATATAGGCATGCGCCGCCACGGACGGTGGCGCAAATGCGGTTGCAACACGATGTTGCATAAAAGCATGGTGCCTATATACACAAAACTCATTTTGTTATTTCACTTAGTAAACGGAGCCTGAACCCGGGGATCTCTTAGATTGAGAAGTACATAATATCAATAAACTAGGTGTCCGCCACTTCATAAACCTTTTTCAAAATGGTTCATTCATCAAAAGACACATGTATGATGCTCGCCTTTTGCATATTGAAAACCTAAAATATTCGCAAAATTGTGAAGGGGGGGTACCGGGTCTATGGACGGAGGATGCTAGACAATGCATGCTGTGAATGGTAACAATCAAATTACTGTGCGTCCTTTTGATGATATTTGCAAGACTTGCAAATCCCCTTCCATCCGATAATCCGCTTCACTTTTTTAGGAAGTTCTTTTCCATTTTTGTCCTTATATGCCTCCGCACAAATCGCAAAGCACTCCTCTTTATCAATCTCGGTTCTGTCTAAAATTGGACATTCCATACCATCTAATCCTCCTAGTCTAATCTGAAACAACTTCAATTCTCGCTTCTGTCACATGACATTTCAAAAAGATGATTTCCACACCGGCCTCTCTCGCTGCATCCATAGCTTCTCCAAACTCCGGATGCATCTGGCGATTCGGCCGAACCTCAAAAACATCATTTGTCTGAATCACAAAGGCAAGCGACGCATGAATCCCATTCGCTTTCGCCTTCATCAGTTCCCTGATGTGCTTTACGCCTCTCTCCGTTGGTGCATCCGGGAAATATCCGATTCCATCCCGCTCTAAAGTGCACCCCTTTACTTCCATCAGATAGGGAATCACTTCCCCCTCATCCGATATGCGTTCCATATAAAAATCCACCCTAGAATCTCCGTAGGTGTATTCCGGAACCACTCTCGAAAATCCCTGATTCAAAAGCCATTCCTTCGCCACCTGATTTGGAGCCTGACTGTCGATATTAAAGATTGCGCCGGTCTCCTTTTCCACTGCGACCAGATCATATTTGGTTTTTCGATTCGGCGTACCGGGCGCAGTCAGCCAAACCCTGCATCCTGGAATCAAAAGTTCCCTGCAACGACCGGTGTTTTTTACATGAACCACCTCGATGCGTCCATCCAGCTCCACCTCCGCAATAAACCGATTGGGACGTCTGATAAATATCGCCGGCGTAATATTTATATATTTCATTTCGCAGCCTCCAAAAGATATCCTCTATCATACCACAAAACAGCACAAAAAAAGCAGGAAATCATTTGATTTCCTACTTTAAAATGAATCTATTTTCTTCACTTTTCGATAGCACACATTTACAAGAATATATATCACTTCAACAATAGATGGATATAAGAAAACAAAAGTATTTGAAAGCGGTGTTAACATATATAATACAATCAAAACAGCACAGATTTCAAACGGAATTGACACATGGGCCACCTTTTTCATCTTTGCCAAATAATACAGATAAACTGACAACAAAACAAAAACTAAAAACAACCCTCCAAAAACGAATAACGGATCCATTTCACGATTCCTCCCAATCACATATTTATTATCTTTTTCTATATTATAGCATCTTGTTTTTTTATTCAAGTCTCGCTCGCGAGACTTGGCGCGAGATTTGCGTCTGCGTAGCTGACATATTTCATATGCAAATCTCTGCGCATCCTCGCGGAGCGTTTATCTCAGTCGGAGATTGTAACCCCCGACTGAGACCAGTTTGTTATAACCCCTACCTTCGCTTAGAGGAAGTGGTCTTATCCGACTGAGATAAATCAATCTTATGTGAGACGTCTCCATCGCTCTAAGCATAGAAAAAAGACACATCTTTCGATGTCTCTATTCTACGGTAGAGCGATAGACGGGTGCACGAGGTCCGGGGGACGTCGGTTTTGCACCGACCGGAGCGGAGCGGAGACTCGAACTCGCACCGCGAGTGAGACGTCTCCATCGCTCTAAACATAGAAAAAAGACACATCTTTCGATGTGTCTCTTTTCTACGATTAGAGCGATAGACGGGGCTCGAACCCGCGGTCTCGACCTTGGCAAGGTCGCGCGTTACCAACTACGCCACTATCGCATATGTTGTTGCTGTTCCTCAAGCACAAGAGATATATTACCAAATGTAGTAGGTCATGTCAACAACTTTTTTAAACTTTTTTCAAAAAATTTGAAATCGAATTTTTAATGCATTTTACTCTTCATCCAGAGCTGATGTATAGTCCTGAATTGCGGTCAAATCCACATAATATGTATTGGCCGGAAGATTGTCATAATAATTATCGATTCCTTTATATACACCAAAACCAACTGCAGCAAGCACTACAACCAATGTAGCGATTTTCCCGATTCTTCTTGCAACTTTCTGCTTTGCAAGCGTCTTCTTTCTTGTTGCTTTCTCTTTCTTATACTGGTCTACTTTTGCCTGACTCATAAATCAAAAGCTCCTTTCGCACTCACGCAAAAAATATTCTACCATAATAAGAGAATATTTCAAGGCTTTTTTCACGTTTCGCGCGTTTTTAGATAGGTAGGTTTCGATGATCAACTGCCGTTGAAAAAACAATTTGTGTTTTCGTTCTTCCAAACTTCTGCAAATCATTAATGAAATTATCCAATTCATTGGTATCACGGAATGCCACTTCCAACAAGATCGAATAATCGCCGGTCACACAATTGCATTCAATGACATTTGTGCAGGCTGCAACAAATGGATATAATTCTTTCTTTTGAATCGGATCCACATCCAAATTGATAAAAGCTTTGATGGAATAACCAATTGCTTCCGGATTAATCTGCGCATGATAACCATTGATCACATGGTTCCGTTCCAAGCGCTCAATTCTTGCAGTAACAGCAGGTGAAGACAAAAATACCTGGGAAGCGATGTCTTTAATATTGATTCTAGCATTTTCCTGCATCAAAGCGATGATTTTTTCGTCTACATTGTCAATTGCGTTTCTCATAATGATGTCCTCTTCTTTCTATATCACTTTCTATATCACTTTCTATATCACAAAAAAAGGGAGTCCGAACCTACGGTTCGAACTCCTTCGTTCAATCTATTTCATATGAATTTGTTTAATATGTTAATTATATTATTGATATTTTTAACAAATGTCAATCATTTTTTTAAAAATTTAGGAACGATAATCCGCATTGATTTTGACATAGTCATATGTCAAATCACATCCCCATGCTGTGGCATTTGCACGTCCTTCATGCATATCAACAAAAACTGTCACTTCATCTGCTTTCATGATTTTAAGCGCCTCATCCTCGTCAAATACAATCGGGGTTCCTTTATCAAACACCTTCAGACGTCCGTTGACGCTTTCGAAATACAATTCCACATCATTCTGGTCAAATTGTGCACCGGAATAACCCATTGCACAAAGGAATCGACCAAAGTTTGCATCGCAACCATAGATTGCTGCCTTTGATAGATTTGAGCCTACAATTGCACGAGACAAAGTTCTGGCATCATCTTTGCTCTTTGCATTGACAACCTTTGCCTCGAACAGTTTGGATGCACCTTCGCCGTCTCCTGCCATTTTGCGTGCCAAATAGCGACATACATAAAACAATGCCTCTTTAAATGTTTCATAATCTGCATTCTTTTCAGTAATCATTGCATTGCCAGCGAGACCATTCGCCATCAAAATCAAACTATCGTTGGTAGATGTATCTCCATCAACGGTAATCATATTAAAGGTATCTTTTACGACCTCACGCAATGCCTCTTGCATCAATTGCTTTTCAATATTTAAATCTGTCGTCAAAAATCCAAGCATCGTGCACATATTCGGATGAATCATGCCACTTCCCTTGCTCATGCCACCTAAGGTGATATCGCATCCGGCAATTTGAAATGTAACTGCAACTTCTTTATGAATCGTATCCGTTGTCATAATTGCTTTGGCAGCTTTTGTTCCTGCATCATCACTGCATTCGAGTGTTTTACTCATCTGACGAACGCCGTTTACCAGCTTATCCACCGGCAATTGCATTCCGATTACACCTGTTGATGCAACAGCCACAGAATCATAAGGGACATTCAATGCCTCTTCCACAGCTTTCGCAGTCGCCTCACAGGCATCAAATCCCTCCTGTCCTGTACAGGCATTCGCAATTCCGGAATTCACAACCACTGCATGCATCGGTTTCCCGGAGTCTACAATTTTCTGATCCCACTGTACACAGGCAGCTTTAACCACATTCGTTGTGAAAGTACCTGCACAGGTACAAGGAGCTTCTGAAAATATCATTGCCATATCTGTTCTGTCTTTGTATTTAATATTTGCTGCGACACTGGTTGCGGCAAATCCTTTTGCGGAACACACTCCACCTTTGATTTCTGTAAAACTCATGATTCTTTGCCTTCCATAAAACTAATACTACTTTGATTCTTTTTCTATCATTACAGACTTATAAGCCGGTCTGATGATTTTATTCATTCCAACCATTTCTTCCAATCGATGTGCACTCCAGCCTACAATTCTGGCAACTGCAAACAGTGGTGTGTATAATTCCATAGGAATTTCCAGCATTTCATAAACAAATCCACTGTAGAAATCCACATTTGGAGACACACCTTTGAAGATATGTCTCTTCTCTGCAATAACTTCCGGAGCTAGTTTTTCGATTAAATTATAAAGGTCTAATTCCTTTTCTTTATTCTTATGAACCGCTAACTGCTCGACGTAGCTTTTGAATACTCTTTCACGAGGATCCGAAATAGAATAAACCGCATGTCCCATTCCATAAATCAATCCCTTTTTATCAAAAGCCTGCTTATCCATGATTTTATTCAAATAAGCACGCACTTCATCTTCATCTTTCCAATCCGATACATGTGTGCGAATATCATCCATCATTTCCATAACCTTGATATTTGCGCCGCCATGTTTCGGTCCTTTGAGAGAACTCATTGCTGCAGCAATTGCAGAATAAGTATCTGTTCCGGCAGAGGTTACCACACGGGTGGTAAAGGTGGAATTGTTTCCGCCGCCGTGTTCCATATGAAGCATCAATGCGACATCTAATACCTTTGCCTCCACATGGGTATATTTTGTGTCCGGTCTTAGCATACGCAAAAAGTTTTCTGCGGTAGATAAACTTGGATCCGGACGATGAATATACATACTATCATCATTCTCATAATGATTGTATGCATGATAACCATATACTGCCAACATCGGGAAGTTTGCAATCAATTGCAGGCACTGTCGAATACAATTGGAAATTTCTGCTGAAGCAGTATTTTCATCATAGGATGCCAGTGTCAGGATACTTCTGGTCATGGAATTCATAATATCCTTAGAAGGAGCCTTCATAATGACATCGCGGGTGAAATTAGTCGGGAGTCCGCGGCTTTCAGCCAACGCATCACAAAACATTTTTAGTTCCTCAGCGGATGGTTTCTCTCCAAATAAAAGCAAATATGCAGTTCTTTCAAAACCGAACTCATCCTCATTCAATTCATGAATCAGCGATTTAATATTATATCCTCGATACCAAAGTTCTCCATCGCAAGGGAACTTTTTCTCATCATCATTTTTAAACGAAATGATTTTTGATATATTTGTCAAACCGGTCAGCACGCCTTTTCCATTGAGGTCGCGGAGGCCACGATTTACACCGTACTCCGAAAAGAGGCTGTCTGATATGGTGTCATTGGTGATACATAACTTCTCTTTCTCTGAAGCATATGCAGATACGTCTATTTTCTTCATACTTCCGGGTCCTTTCTTTCATGTCTTTGTATTACTATCTATTTCTTTGATTACTATGATGGGATTCTGCTGTTGTGGCAGGTAAAATAAATCGTCTGATATTCTTCAGCTACAAAATTTAAAAGTTCCATGCCTCTTACAGTTTTTTCCTCATCTAAATTTACAAACGGATCGTCCAAAACCAAGAATGGTTTTTCTTCCTGATACATTGCATCAACCAATGCAAGTCTCATACAAACGCCAATCAAATCCTGATATCCTACGGAAAGATGCTCTACGGTGCGAAGCTCACCCATTTCTCTTCGCTTCAGAGAAATGCTTGCATCAATTACCCAATCATCACCCTGTGTCTCTATGATTCGGTTGTAGTATTTTCTAAAAGCATTTGAAATCGGTGCCATATAGCGGGACGTAAATTGCTCCCTTGCGATGGATAACAATTCCTGGGTTTTGGTAATCACATCATATCGATGCTGTTCCTCTGCCTGCACTGCCAATGTCTCATCCAATTCTAAACGTATTTCGTCTAAGCGATCCAATTGTTCTCTCATTTCTTCAATCTGACGATGATATTGATCAATGGTTGCTCTGACATTCTCTATTCTCTCATCAAATTGTGAAATTTCATTGTTAATATCATCGAGTTCAGCCGGTGCTTCCATCTGAGTTTCCACATCATTCATATCATTGGACTTCTCAAAGAGAGCCTTTTTGTTTCCGGCATATTGCGCAGCTTCCACTGCACTGCGATATTTTGCTGCCTCTGTTTGAAGCCCAATCAAATCCGCAGTATTTTCAGGATCAATATTCAACTGCCAGTCATTACAAAATGTTTCAATATCCGCCGTCAAATCACGACATTCATATTCAATTTGCTCCTGGTCTTTTAAGCGTTCTTTCAAGCGGAGATATTCCTTCGCCTGGGATTTTAATTCATATAATGCACCTGAATATCCGGTCACGCCACAGTAAACAGAATATTTTTCGAGGAATTGTCGCACTTCCTCTTCCATATCTGTAATCTGATTCTCTTTGCCTAAGCGCTCGTTTTTCAGCTGTTCGATTTCATCGATTTCATCTTGCTGACGCTGCTTGAATCTCGAAAGTTCTTCCTCATATCGGCTCATCGCTCTTTTATAATTCAGATTTGCAAGCACAAACATAACGGTTGCCACCAAAAGCAATCCAACTCCACCAAACATATAAAATGGTGGCAGATTAAATGTAAAATAGGCTGTGATTGCAAGTCCAAACGCAAGTCCGCCTAAGATGACAAATACAGTTCCCAAAATGGTAAACATATTTGTACTTTTCGGCTTATCCGGCAGCGGTTCCACTACCATGGAATAACGCTCTTTTTCCTGAAGCTCAGCATTCAATTTGAATTTATCTTCTTTTACATCAGCGACCTTACTAAAGCGGTTGATGATGGTGTCGATTTCCACCTCTGTAGGAATGGCATTTCCAAACATAGATGCAAGCTTTTCGTATTGCTCCGCTTCCGGCTCCGAAAAACGCAAATGTGCAAGATGCATTCTCTTCTCTTCAATTTCACGTGCGGATTTTATCACACGTGCAAATTGAACCTCATCCGGTGCTCCAATTGGAAATGTTTCGGAAAAAGTCTCCAGTACCTCCAATTTTTGAACCGCTTCCGTGCAAATATCCAAATACTGTTTTTGCAGCTCTCTTCTTCGGCTGTCTTCGCTGGCCAAACGCAACTGCCCTGCAAGATTTTCTCTTTCCTGAATCAGCTTTGCCTTATTCTCCTCAGCTTCTTTGCAATAAGTGCCAAGTTCTTCCAAAGAACTGACTGCGGCAGAATAGCCCTTCAATTCATTTTCGAGCTCTGCAATTACAGCCTTACGCTTTTTGATACTGCCTGTTACGCGATGAGGATTCAATCCGTTCATCTGATTTTTCAGGCGTTCCTGAGCTGTTTCGTAATTGTTGATATCATTTGTATTTTCTGCCAGATTGCCCAATTTTGCATTGATGGCATCAGATGTTTGGCTGGCGCAATCATTTTGTGCGATAAAGACGCTTCGCTTAAAGGAATTGCTGTCCAAATCAAAAAGAAGCTCGCCTACATTTCCTGCGAAGTCCACACTCTCAAGCATGGTTTCAAGATCATAGACATGACATACATCCTTTTTTTCAGAAGTTCCAAAGGTACGGCTGATGCGATATTTCCGGCTTCCTACTGCAAAATCCAATTCGCCGCCGTAAACGCCTCCCTGCCAAGGTGTATAAAAGGCTCGCTCTTTCTCCGGAGCCCCCGGAATCTTCTTTGCGTCGAACCCGTAAAACATCACCTTGATAAAAGCAGCCAAGGTACTTTTACCCCAGGCATTCGGCTCTTTGATTACATTTATACCGTCGGAAAATTCTAAATCCAAATCATTGATTTTCCCAAAATTATCTATATGAATTCGAAGTAATTTCAACTTTAAAAATCCTCCCCGGACAATGCCAATATTCCACAGCGAATAACCTCTGTTTTCTGCTCATCAGTCATATCCGAACGCATAACCGTGCGCACAAATTCTCCCTTTAATGACTCATCCTTTTCATAATCCTGATATCGAATCAACAAAGTTGTCTCGTCCACAACTTTCAAATAATAGAAATATTCTGTGAACAGCTCCGCAAGATATTCCGTATTGATTTCACATTCCACATCCAATTCTCCGGTCAATACAATTTTTACGAGACTTCTGTTGGAATATTGATTTTCATTGATTGCTGCTTCGATTTTGCGCGCTGCTTCATTGGAATTTGCGATTCCTGTCACATCAACATGCAACTCATAAATCGTACGTGATGCAATCGGGACAAAGCGATATTCTGCGGTCTGCGTCTGTTCGTCGATATCCAAAAGGATAAAGCCTTTCTCACCGCATTCGTCAAATCCTCTTCCTTCCAGGCATCCCGGATATGCATACATTCCGCGTTTGTCCGTTCCGATTGTCCCGGTTTGCATGCTATGAATATGTCCCAGCGCCAGATAGTCAATATTCTTAAAGGCCAAATCATCCAGACTGATGATTTCAGCTCTGTCCTTTGTCTGATAACCAGCCAATTGTCCGTGCAACATGACCACATTATATTCATCATAAGAAAGCACCAGGGAATGATATCTGGTAGCTAAATTTTCTTCTGATAATTCCAATCCGGCAATTGTGACTCCGTTGTGCGTATATTTGGTCCATTCATCGGAAAACAGATGAAGATTTTCCGGAACAGTATCTAATTTTGAGACAAAACTGTCATCATCATGATTCCCTTTCAGGTAGAAAAACTGTATTTCCGGATGCGTTTCAATTTCACCTTTGACCACATTTTTTGTCGTTGCGGATACCGTTCTGGTATCAAATAAATCTCCTGAAATCAATATTCCGTAGACATCATTTTGTTTTGCATAGTCCACCATATGTACAAAGGTACGTAAAAGTTCATTCTTTCGCTCTTTTGCTTGCTCCTTTGTCAGATTTGCAGACATTTTGGAATCAAGATGCAAATCTGCACAATGAATCAATTTCATGAATTGCTATCCTCCAATTTTGGCACTTCTACACCTCTCATCTGAATCAATGGAGTGCCATGGTTCTCTATATAATCTTTTGTGATTACCACTGTTCCGATATTGTCATCCTTTGGAATTTCATACATGATATCCATCATATATTCCTCTAAAACGGAACGCAGTGCACGGGCGCCCACCTTTTCTTCTTTTGCTTTTTTTGCAATCGCATAAAGGGCATCCTTGTCGAATTTGAGTTGTACTTCATCTAATGCCAACAGCTTTTGATACTGTTTGATGATGGCATTCTTTGGCTCTGTCAAGATACGTACCAACATATCTTCCGTAAGTGATTCAAGTGCACAGATTACCGGAAGACGTCCGATGAATTCAGGAATCATTCCGAATTTTCTTAAGTCTTCGGTTTTTACCTTTGATAATATATTTTCATCTTCGTCATATTGGTCTTTGAGATTGCTGACAAATCCGATGGATGCAGTCTTGTTTAGACGCTCTTTTACAATATCTTCCAAATCTGGGAAAGCGCCACCACAGATAAATAAAATATTTTTGGTGTCGACTGTGGTCATCGGAACCATGGCATTCTTGCTGCTGGCGCCGATTGGGACTTCAACTTCTGCGCCTTCAAGCAGTTTGAGCATTCCTTGCTGTACGGATTCTCCACTGACATCCCTTTGATTGGTATTTTTCTTTTTGGCGATCTTATCGATTTCGTCGATGAAGATAATACCATGTTCTGCTCGTTCTACATCATTGTCTGCGGCTGCAAGTAATTTGCTGACAACGCTTTCGATATCATCTCCGATATATCCGGCTTCTGTCAGTGAGGTTGCATCCGTAATTGCAAGTGGTACGTCCAAAAGTCTTGCCAGAGTTCGAACGAGATAAGTCTTACCGCTACCGGTTGGTCCTACCATGAGCATATTTGATTTTTCGATTTCGACTCCGTCGTCTTCGACTTTGCTCATGATTCGCTTATAGTGATTATATACGGCGACAGACATGGTCTTTTTAGCCTGTTCCTGTCCGACTACGTATTCGTCCAATGAGGCTTTGATTTTATGCGGTGCCGGAATTGAATGAATATCCAATACCGGTTCGACCTTTTTTGCTTTTGGTTTCTTTTTCTTAATGCGCTGTGGACCCGGCATTCCCAGGTCTGCCAAATTCAGGAATTGAATATTTGGGAATCCTCCGGATATGTTATGCAATCCGTTTGGTTGTTCCTGGTCACCTGCGATTTCGGATGGTTTTTTCTTTTCGTCGCCGTCTTCGCCTTCCTTTGGGTTATCCATATTTGTTTCCGGTACTTTTGGTTGTGTAAATGGGAAGTTCATATCGCCGGGGAATCTCATCATGTCGCCGAAGCCAAGGCCCGGAATATTCATTGAGTCAAAGGTTCTTTGCATGCAGTCTGCGCAAATTCCCATATTCGGTTGTATTTTAATTAATTTTCCGGCTACTGATTCCGGTCTTCTGCATATATAGCAAAATTCTTCGTATTCATTTTCATTTTCGTTTCTATCTATTTTTTCTGCCATAATATCTCTCCAAATTCTATAGTCATACTACTTTATTATACTCAAACAACTCCCCCCTTGCAACGAACTTTTCGCCTTCCAGCCATCCTCCGCCGCCGCCCCTCGCCGCCTCCTTCCCCACGCAACTGCGCATATTTGGGCTCTGCCACGCCAACAAGTTTCTCCCCACACAAAATCAATGCGACTGCACAAAAATTGCGCCAACGTGTTTCGCTTCTTCTATAACCGAATTTTCTGTCCCGGTGCACGAGGGCGATATTTCTAGCCGCCTCGCAGGCAAAAGTCCATGTTTGAAGTATTTCGATCAGCAACAGGTCTTTGTAGTTCTTGCTTTATGCAGGCTCCATAGACTTTAAAGACGGATTTTGTTTTGCAACCACGCCAACATTCCCTCTTCCCGCACAAGGTCTTGCTGCGAAAATTGCACCAACGTGTTTCGCTTCTTCTATTACCGAATTTTTCTTTCTCCGGGGTAT
>SVFB01000125.1 GCA_015057085.1 Lachnospiraceae bacterium | reverse complement strand
TTATAACAAACTGGTCTCAGTCGGGGTTACAATCTCCGACTGAGATAAACGCTCCGCGAGGATGCGCAGAGATTTGCATATGAAATATGTCAGCTACGCTGACGCAAATCTCGCGCCAAGTCTCGCGAGCGAGACTTGAACGAAAATATTACGGAGGACTTTATGAGACGATTAAGAGTTTACAAAAAAACTGTCAGCATTGTAAATGAAACTGCAACAGGAATGTATGAAGGGCTAGTTGGTAATCGCAGGGGATTCTTACTGGAAAGTTATGACAAAAATTATGATCGTTATACATTTTTAGGAGAAGAACCAGAGGAAATAATCACAAGCCGTGGAAATTCATTGGTTATTCGCAGCATAGACGGAAATGAAACAGTAAAAAGTGGGAATCCAATGCAATTGTTAAAAGAATATTATAGTTCTTTTGACATTGTGAAAGATAATGATGAATTATCTTTTTCCGGTGGATTGGTCGGCAATCTTGGTTATGATTTCGTTCGATATACAGAAACACTTCCTGATGATAATCCGGATGAAATTGGAATCGAAACAATCCAGATGATGCTAATGACAAAATTCATCATGGTAGATCATGAAGCAGAAACCTTGACGGCTGTGATTCTTGGACCGGATTCTGAGGACGGAAGAAAGGCTTCGCTTTTAGAAGCTGAAGATTTGATTCTACGAGCACGAAATAGTTGCCGGGATAAAACTTATAACTTTAGCCCTGATGGAAAGATCATAAAGCAATCCGATACATTGGAGCAATATCGCGAGAAAGTTTTAAAAATCCAGGAATATATTAAAGAAGGTCATATTTTTCAAACTGTTCTTTCGCAAAGATGGACAATCGAAACCGGTCAAAAAGGTTTTGATTTATATAAAGAATTAAGAGAATTAAATCCATCTCCGTATTTATATTATTTTAATTACGGCGATTTCGAAGTGATCGGTTCATCACCGGAGATGATTGTAAAGCAACAAGGAAATAGAGTATATACTTGTCCGATTGCCGGAACCAGACCAAGAGGCAAGAGCCCTGAAGAAGATGCTCTTTTAAAAGACGATTTATTGCAGGATGAGAAGGAAAGAGCCGAGCATGTAATGCTTGTGGATCTCGCAAGAAATGATATGGGTAGAATTTCTGAATTCGGAACCGTGAAAGTTACACAGTTTATGGAAGTTCAAAATTATTCCCACGTCATGCATATCGTATCAATGGTAGAAGGCAGAAAAAAAGGAGAGTATCATCCACTTGATTTGGTAGGTTCATTTTTGCCGGCCGGAACTTTAAGCGGCGCGCCAAAAATTCGCGCCATGGAAATTATTGATGAATTAGAAACTTCACGCAGAGGTCTTTACGGCGGAGCCACCGGATATATTGATTTTTCCGGAGATATGGATTTTTGTATTACCATTCGCACTATGGTGAAGAAAGGAAATAAAGTTTATATCCAAGCCGGAGCAGGTATTGTGGCAGATTCTGTACCGGAAAATGAATATCAGGAATGCTGCAATAAAGTAATGGCGCTTGCAAAAACCTTGGTTAGGGAGGAAAACTTATGATTTTATTAATCGACAATTATGATTCCTTTACATATAACTTGTATCAATATATCGGAACTTTTTGTCCTGATATTAAAGTTGTTCGAAATGACAAGATTACAATAGAAGAAATCAAAGAATTAAATCCGGATAGAATTGTACTTTCGCCCGGACCGAAATCTCCGAAAGAAGCTGGAATTTGTATGGATGTTGTGAAATATTTTCTGGATAAAAAGCCGATTCTCGGAATTTGTTTAGGACATCAATGCATTGGAGAAGCCCTTGGCGGCACCGTAAGTTATGCCAAAAAGCTATTCCATGGCAAACAGTCACTGATTAAACATGAAAACAAAGGATTGTTTGATGGAATATCATCTCCAATAAAAGTTGCACGATATCATTCTTTGGCAGTTCAATCAGAGAATTTACCGGAGGAATTGGAAGTGACTGCATATACTGATGACGGAGAGATTATGGCGATGCAACATAAAAATTATCCTGTTTTCGGACTTCAATTTCATCCGGAATCTATTTATACCGAACATGGCAAACGTATGATAGAGAACTTTTTGAATGCATAATCAATCTACGATGAAGGAGTACAAATCATGATTTTAGATGAAATAGTAGCAGATAAGCAGATTCGGCTTAAAGAGCATATGCAAAAAATATCCGAGTCAAAAATGATTAAATTGGCGGATCAAAACGAGACAAGAAATCCAAATTGTTTTTTCAATGCTTTGAAAAAAGATGGAATCTCAATTATCGGAGAGTTCAAAAAGGCATCTCCATCATTAGGAAAAATTCAAAGTCAAATTGAGTTGCTCGAAAGAATTGATGAATATAATCAATCCGTTGATTGCATATCTTGCTTGACGGAAGAAGATCATTTCTTAGGAAATGTAGATTATTTAAAGCAGATTAGAGAAAAGTCTGATTTACCGATTCTACGTAAGGATTTTATGATCAGTGAATACCAATTTTATGAAGCAAAAGCAATCGGTGCAGATGCGGTTTTACTGATTGCAGCAATTCTTGATGATGTTCAAATGAAGGATTTTTATCAGCTTTCGAGAGAACTGGAATTGGACGTTTTGGTAGAAACCCATGATGAATATGAAATGGAACGAGCTTTAAAAATAAATCCTCGTATCATTGGAGTCAATAATCGAAATTTAAAAGATTTCACAATATCACTGGAACAGACGATTCGATTACGTAAGTATGTACCAAAAGATAAGGTGTTTATTTCAGAAAGCGGAATTATGGGAGATCAGGATATTCTCTTATTAAAGCAACATGAAGTGGACGGCTTTTTAATTGGAAGAGCATTTATGGAAAGTGAAAACCCAAAGGCTTTAGCAACCCATTGGAAATCTTTATAACTAAATAATTTTTAAAGAATAGAAGAAAGGAATCAGTCATGAATCAGAAAGCTTATTATGGAAAATTCGGTGGACAATATGTCTCTGAATCGTTAATGAATACTTTAAATGAGGTTGATGCTGCATTTGAAGATGCAATTGCAGATCCTAAGTTTATGGAGCAATTTCATTATTATCTTAAGCAATATGTTGGTCGCGAAACACCTTTATATTTTGCTGAACGATTAAGCGAGAAATATCATACAAAGATTTATCTAAAGCGAGAAGATTTAAATCATACCGGAGCGCATAAAATCAATAATGTAATCGGACAAATCATGCTTGCAAAAAGAATGGGCAAAACAAAAGTAATTGCTGAGACAGGCGCAGGGCAGCATGGTGTAGCCACAGCAACCGGTGCAGCACTTTTTGGAATGGAATGTACTGTCTATATGGGCAAGGAAGATATTGAGCGGCAAAAATTGAATGTGATGCGAATGGAGATGCTGGGCGCAAAGGTTGTTTCGGTAGAAAGTGGAAGCAATACTTTAAAGGATGCCACAAACGAAGCCATTCGAACCTGGGCAAAAGTTGCAGAAGATACATTCTATATTATCGGCTCAGCCGTTGGACCGTATCCGTATCCTAAGATGGTTAAGTTCTTTCAATCAGTAATCAGTATTGAAGCCAAAAAGCAACATTTTGAAGCAGAAGGGAAACTTCCTGATGCAGTCATTGCCTGTGTTGGTGGCGGCTCTAATTCTATTGGAATGTTTGCTGATTTCATAGATGAGCCGGAAGTGAAATTAATAGGAGTTGAAGCTGCAGGAAAAGGCATCGAAACAGGAGAGCATGCATCTGCAATGGCTATGGGAAATCCCGGCGTACTTCATGGAATGAAATCATATTTGCTTCAAGATGATGACGGAAATGTACAATTGGCTCATTCTATTTCCGCAGGTCTCGATTATCCGGGAGTCGGACCGGAGCACGCATATTTAAAAGATACGAAAAGAGCAGAATATGTTTCTGTAACAGATGCAGAGGCAATGGATGCACTTATGGAATTAACACAGCTAGAAGGAATCATTCCTGCAATCGAAAGTGCTCATGCAATGGCATATGTATTTAAATATGCGAAGCAAATGCGCAAAGATCAATCAATTATAGTTTGCCTGTCTGGAAGAGGCGATAAGGACGTTAATACAATTGCTGATTATTTGGCCGGTAAAGGATATATGAACTAGAGAGGATATTGAAAATGAATCGAATCGAAAATAGATTAAATCAAAATATAAATCAACAGGAAAAATCATTTGTCACTTACATTACGGCAGGCCTTCCGGATTTAGAAACGACAAAATCTTTGTTAAAAGCACAGGAAGAGGCCGGTATCGACGTAATTGAATTGGGAATTCCTTTTTCTGACCCAATTGCAGATGGACCTGTGATTCAGGAAGCTTCATTTGAAGCAATCAAAAATGGAGTAACACTAAAGAAAATATTCCAAATGATGAAAGGACTTCGAGAAGAAGGCTTATCCGTTGCAATTGTATTTATGATGTATTACAACACGGTCATCCATTATGGAATCAAAGAATTTGTAAAAAAATGTCATGAAGTAGGTGTGGATGGCTTGATCATTCCTGATTTGCCATTCGAAGAACAAGATGAATTACAGCAGGAACTAGGTAATTCTGATGAAACAATTTTGATTCAACTTGTATCACCGATTTCAAAAGAGCGAATTCCGATGATATTGGAACATGCAAGAGGTTTTGTATATTGCGTTTCTTCTATGGGAGTTACAGGACAATCTGCAGACTTCCACAAAGAAGTAATGGATTATCTAAAAACAGTAAAGAAACATTCTAAAATTCCTGTGATGATGGGATTTGGGATTCGAGAAGCAAAAGATGTTGCTCCGATGAAAGAAATCATCGATGGTGCAATTGTTGGTTCTCATTTTATTAAACTGATGAAATCACACAATTACGATCCGGCTGTTGCTATGGATTATGTTAAAACATTTAAACAAGAATTAAATTCTTAATTGGAGGGTATTGATATGATTAAAGAGGCTATTTTTAAAATCGTTCAAAAAGGAGATTTGACTTATGACGAAGCTTATAAAGTCATGAATGAAATTATGGATGGAGAAACAACTCCTACGCAAAACGCAGCATTTTTGGCAGCGCTTTCTACCAAAAGCACAAAAGCCGAAACAAAGGATGAAATCTTCGGTTGCGCTGCGGCAATGAGAGAGCATGCTTTAACTGTAGATGCAGGAGATTTAGATACATTCGAAATCGTTGGAACCGGTGGAGATAATGCTCAAAGCTTTAATATTTCAACCACATCAGCATTTATCGCAGCTGCTGCAGGAATGAATGTTTCTAAACATGGAAATCGTGCAGCTTCTTCCAAAAGCGGAACAGCTGATTGCCTTGAAGCTTTAGGCGTAAATATCTCATTAAGTCCGGAACAGGCTTTGATTCTCTTAAAGAAAACAGGCTTTTGTTTCTTCTTTGCACAGTTATATCATTCTTCCATGAAATATGTTGGCGGAATCAGAAAAGAACTAGGTATTCGTACAGTGTTTAATATTTTAGGACCACTTACCAATCCGATTCATCCAAAACGTCAATTACTCGGTGTGTATGATGATAGTTTGGTCGAACCTTTGGCAAGAGTCTTAAATGACTTAGGCGTTCATGATGGAATGGTTGTATTTGGCCGAGAAAAATTGGATGAAATTTCTATGGTGGGACCAACTTATGTCTGTGAATTTCATAACGGAAATTATAAAGCTTATGATATTTGTCCGGAAGATTTTGGATTTGAGCGTTGTACGAGAGAAGATTTGGTCGGTGGAACTCCGGAAGAAAATGCGCAAATCACAAAAGATATTTTATCCGGAAAAGAAAAAGGTCCTAAGAGAAATACCGTTTTGATGAATGCAGGAGCCGCTCTTTATATCGGTGGAAAAGCACAAAGTTTAAAAGATGGAATTGCTTTGGCTGCTGAGTTGATCGATTCAGGAAAAGCTTATGAAAAAATGGAAGAAATTATAAAAGAATCCAATGCTTTAAAATAATTGTTAACTAAAACAAAAATATGGGTTGACAATTATCTCTTGTTGTTTTAAAGTAACCTTCGAAAGAAACAGGGAGGAACAAAGAATTATGAAATTTACAACAAGACAGATTTGTTACATCGCAATTATGACTGCGATAACAGGAGCATTATCGATTTTAAGTATCCCAACACCGTGGGGTGTGCCATTTACACTACAAACATTTTGTGTTGCATTATGCGGATATTTGTTAGGCCGCAGAGATGGCACAATTGCAATTCTTCTATATATTGTAATCGGAACCATCGGAGTTCCTGTATTCGCCGGATTTTCATCAGGACCTGGTGTAATCGCAGGACCGTCTGGCGGATATATCATTGGATTTATCTTTATGGCATTTTTGTGTGGCTTTGGATCTTATTTTTACGAGAAAGTTGCATCTAATAAGATTTTAGGAATGATTCTTGCTGTTGTATTTGGATTGATTGGATTGGCTGTATGCCATGGTATCGGAATTGTTCAGCTTAAGAATGTTGCAAAATTAGATTGGGTATATGCTGCATCAGTAGGATCTGTTCCATATTTGTTAAAAGATATCATTTCAACTGTTGGTGCATTTGCCATCAGCCTCGTCTTAAAGAGAGCTCTTTCAGCTGCGCATCTTTGGGAACCAAAAAGTGTTCCGGAAGCATAAATCATTATAAAAATAAAGTCATTGTCGAGCAGACAATGACTTTATTTTTATTATATTATCTTGTTTTTCGATTGATGTAACTTGATTTATATTTGGAATAAACAATCTTTTGACTTCTGTATAATCCAAAATATCCCGAAAACATATAACTTAATGCAACTGCCAAAAGGAAGTAAGGCATTCCATCATAACCAAACAACTCAAAGCTGATTAACAATGAAGTAATCGGGCAATTGGTGACACCGCAGAAGAGTGAAACCATACCAATGGCTGTACATAAAGTCGGCGAGACATTAAAGATATTTCCAAACAAACATCCAAAAGCAGCACCGGTAAAGAATGAAGGGACGATTTCTCCGCCTTTATATCCGGCGCCTAGGGTTAATGCTGTAAAAATAATCTTTAATATAAAATCTTCCGGCCGAACTGTTCCGTTTATACATTGCTCAATAATATTAATTCCTGTTCCGTTATAGCGTTGTTCTCCGACAATCAGTGTTAAAAGAATGATAATGCATCCGCCGGCTATAACTCTTAAATAAGGATTTTTAATCAAACGCTTATATAGTTTTTCTGTTTCATGCAAAGTTACACAGAATAGAATTGATAAGAAAGCACATAACACTGCAAGGCAGGAAAAAATAAGAGCATTTTGAAAATTAAAATCAGGAATGGCTTCAACCGGAAACAATTCATTTCGAACATGAAAATATTCAGCCAACGAATGTGCAACCAAGGAACTGATTACGCAAGGAACAAATGCGACATAATGCATAATTCCTACACTAATCATTTCCATCGAAAAAATAGCCGCAGCCATTGGTGTACCGAATAAAGCGGAAAAAGCGGCGCTCATTCCGCACATAATCATAATATGCTGATCTTTTGAATCAAAACGAAATAACTTTCCCAAAGTAGAGCCTAAGCTTCCGCCCACTTGAAGAGCAGCTCCTTCGCGACCGGCAGATCCGCCAAATAAATGAGTGATAATTGTAGATACAAAAATCAAAGGAGCCATATCCCATGGAACGCCATCTTGCTCAGAATGAATCGCATTAATGACCAGATTTGTGCCGAGATCTTTTTCTACTTTTCTGAATCGATAAATTCCTACAATGATTAATCCGCCAATCGGCAATAAAAATAAGAGCCAGGGATGTTGTCCTCTTAATTGTGTCACATAAGATAATCCTTTATGAAACAGTAAAGCAACTCCGCCCACAATGGCACCTGTGATAATTGCAAAAACAACCCATTTAAATGAAATATAAATTCTTTTTGTGCCAATTTTTAGTTTTTCGATTATTTGTTTATTCTTTTCCATAACATCCATTATAGTAACATTGCGAAAATGAATTTACAAGAAAACTAAAATTCGTATAATATTTTATTAAGAAGAACAAGGTGGTCGATTATGTTAATGCGATATTCGTTTATTGTAAATAGTAAAGCCCGAACAGGAAAAGGAATTCATATCTGGAATCGGTTAGAGAATATATTAAAAGAAAAGAATGTATCTTATGATGTATATTTAACTGAATATGCCGGACATGCAAAGATTCTGGCTCAGGAATTGACTTCCGGTCAAAATGAATCTGTGATTGTAATTGTAGGCGGAGACGGAACTGTCAATGAAGTATTAAATGGAATTAGCGATTTCTCAAAGGTTAAATTCGGATATTTACCGATTGGATCTGCAAATGATTTAGCCTTGGGATTGGGAATCAAAAATATTCCGGTAGAAGATTTGTTAATTCAAATGTTAGAAGGCAAATTTTCTTCTTTTCAAATGGATTTAGGTCGAGCCACTGATTCAATGGGCCATCAAACATATTTTGCAATCAGTTCCGGAATCGGTATTGATGCAGAGGTATGCAAAGCTGCACTGACTTCTAAATTAAAAAAGTTTTTGAATGCGATTAAATTAGGCGGCTTAACCTATAAATTACTGACTTTGCATAAATTATTTACCATGCCTCATGTCAATTGTATAATCACCCTTGATGATAAAGATGCGATTTCCATTCAGCAAGGAATCTTTGCAGTCGGAATGAATCAACCTGTAGAAGGTGGTGGTGTTCCCATGGCGCCTGATGCAGTCTGTACCGATGGTAAATTAACCCTTTGTTGTGTATATGGATACTCTAAGTTAGGCGCTTTTGTTGCATTGCCCGCTTTATTGGCCGGAAAACAGACAGGCAAAAAAGGCTTTTGGATAGAAAATTTCAAAAAAGCTGAGATTGAATTGGAATCCGAAATGGTTTTACATGCGGACGGAGAGTATTGTGGAGAACACAAACATGTTACATTAGAATGCCTGCCGGGCATTATGAAATTTATATAGGAGTATTAAAAATGCAAATTGTATTTGTCCATCATAGCTGTTTCCTTGTGGAGATTGATGATACAGTTCTTATTTTTGATTATTTTGACGGTGATCGAGTGAAGGGCTTTCATTTTCAAGGAAAAATTCCTACCTATGCTAAAGATACAAAAATTTTCATGTTTGCCAGCCACAGCCATGCGGACCATTATGATATGGATATTCTTCGTCTTGCTGATCAATACGAAAATATACATTATATTTTTTCAAAAGATATCCGCATCAGCCCAAACTTTTTGAAAAAGCACGGAATTGATCCGCAAGTGAGAGAACGCGTGACTTTCGTAAAAGAAAATGCCAATTATGAAGTGGGTGATTTAAAAATCGAAACACTTCGTTCCACTGATGCAGGTGTTGCCTTTTATGTTTCTTATCATGGAATCAATTTGTTCCACGCCGGGGATTTAAATGATTGGCGCATGGAGCATGTGGGCGAATTAATCAACGGCAAAATGCGACGAGCATATCGTCACGAAATCAATAAATTAAAGAAAAAACCAATCCATGCCGCATTCGTAGCTTGTGACCCAAGATTGGGTGAATACCAATTTGATGGAATTACTTATTTTTTGGAGACTACAGATGCTGAATATGTATTCCCGATGCATATGTGGCAAAAGTATTCGGAGCTAAAAGATTTCAAGAAAAAATTAACGAATAAATATATGGCAGAGAGAGTTATGGAAATTTCTCACGAAAATCAAAGCTTTTTATTTGAAGAAAGTTAAAATTAAAGTATGTTGAAATTAAAGTGTGTTTCGATTATAATTAACACAAAAATTGGAGGTAGATAGAATGACATTTGTACAATATCTGGTTTGGTATGTATTACAGGCAATTGTATTACTCGGAATCGGCATCTGTGGCGCCTTCATAGGAATAAAGCTTCGTAAAATGAAGAATACGAAACAGGCTAAGGATGAGACTGTAGAATAACTTTTAAGAAATTATTCTTTACATGCAATTTCTAAGAGTCGCTCGCGGCTCTTATTTGTGTGTAATAAGAAATATATTTGGAGGATCAAAAAATGCATAAAAGCTATGGAGTGAATGAATTGCGTAGAATGTACCTTGAGTTCTTTGAAAGCAAGGAGCATTTGGCAATGAAGAGTTTTTCGCTCGTACCACACAATGACAACAGTTTATTATTGATTAACGCAGGTATGGCACCTCTTAAGCCATATTTTACAGGGCAGGAAATTCCACCTAAAAGACGCGTAACCACTTGCCAAAAGTGTGTTAGAACCGGTGATATTGAAAATGTCGGCAAAACAGCCAGACATCTTACTTTCTTTGAAATGCTTGGAAATTTCTCTTTTGGAGATTATTTCAAACATGAAGCAATTGCATGGAGCTGGGAATTTTTAACAGAAGTTTTAGGCTTGGAAAAGGATCGTCTCTATCCGTCTATTTACGGAGAAGACGAGGAAGCTTTTGAAATCTGGAATAAAGAAATCGGAATTGATGCAGATCGCATCACCCGTTTCTATCGCGATCCGGAAACCGGAGAATGCGATAATTTCTGGGAGCATGGTGCCGGACCTTGTGGACCATGTTCTGAAATCTATTATGATAGAGGCGAAAAGTACGGCTGCGGAAGACCGGATTGTAAAGTTGGTTGCGAATGCGACCGCTTTATGGAAGTTTGGAATAACGTATTTACACAATTTAACGGAGACGGCCATGGCGGCTATGAAGAATTAGAGCAAAAGAATATTGATACCGGTATGGGATTAGAGCGTCTTGCTGTTGTAATGCAGGATGTGGATTCTGTATTTGATATTGATACCATGAAATCAATCAGAGATAAAGTTTGTGAACTTTCCGGAAAAACTTATCATGTGGATGCAATGGATGATGTTTCTATTCGTTTGATTACAGATCATATCCGTTCTTCAACATTTTTGATTTCCGATGGTGTAATGCCTTCTAACGAAGGTAGAGGTTATGTACTTAGAAGAATCATCAGACGTGCATCACGTCATGGTAGAATTCTTGGAATTCAAGGTACTTTCCTTGCAGAAATTGCAAAAGTTGTAATTTCAGAATCAAAAGATGGATATTCAGAACTCGAGGAAAAGAAAGATTTCATTCTTCGTGTTTTAACTCAGGAAGAAGAGAAGTTTGCAAAGACCATTGATCAGGGACTTGCAATTCTTTCTGAAATGGAAGCACAAATGGAAAGCGAAGGGAAAAAAGTATTATCCGGAGCGGATGCATTTAAATTATATGATACCTATGGCTTCCCAATTGATTTAACTTCCGAAATTCTTGAGGAAAAAGGCTTCTCTTATGATGAGGCAGAATTCTCAGCTTGTATGGAAGAGCAAAAGAAGAAAGCACGTTCAGCACGTAAAGAAACCAACTATATTGGTGCCGATGCGGATGTTTATAATGAGATTGCATCTGATCTTGTTACGGAATTCGTTGGTTACGACAAGACCGAAAGCGAGGATGAAATTGCATTCCTTACAACAGAAAGCGAAGTTGTAGAAGCATTGTCCGACGGCGATAAAGGTTCTATTATTGTTTCAAAAACTCCTTTTTATGCAACAATGGGTGGTCAGCAAGGCGATAAAGGTATCATCAAGACTGCAGATGGTACATTTGTTGTAGAAGATACAGTAAAAGTTGTCGGCAATCGTTATGCACATACCGGATATGTTTCAGAAGGTATGATTCGCACCGGTGCTAAGGCTCAGTTGATTGTAGATTCTAAGTTACGTGCAAAGACATGTAGAAACCATTCCGCAACGCATCTGCTTCAGAAAGCATTGCGCGAAGTATTGGGAACACATGTAGAGCAGGCCGGTTCATACCAGGATGCTGATCGTACACGTTTTGATTTTTCTCATTTCGAGGCAATGACTCAAGAAGAGTTAAAGAAGGTTGAAGATATCGTAAACGAAAAAATCGCTGAAGCAATTCCTGTTTGTACAGATATCATGACCGTTGATGAGGCAAAGAAGACCGGTGCTATGGCATTATTCGGAGAGAAATACGGCGAAAAGGTTCGCGTAGTTTCAATGGGAGATTTCTCAAAGGAATTCTGTGGTGGTACACATGTAAAGAATACTTCCGACATTGGCTCATTTAAGATTATTTCTGAGAATGGTGTTGCAGCCGGAGTCAGAAGAATCGAAGCATTAACAGGCGATAATGTCCTTGCTTATTATTCAAAAATCGAAGAAGAATTAAATGAAGCTGCAAAGATTGTGAAAACAACACCTGCTTCATTGGCTGATCGTCTTGAAAAATTAATGGCAGAAGTAAAGGCTCTTCAAAGCGAAAATGAATCATTAAAGAGCAAAGCTGCACAGAGTGCTTTGGGCGATGTAATGGATCAAGTTGTTGAAATCAAAGGCGTGAAGCTTTTGGCAACATCCGTATCAAATGTGGATATGAATGGCTTAAGAGACCTTGGAGATCAATTAAAGGAAAAGATTGGTGAAGGTGTTGTAGTCATTGCATCCGATCAGGGCGGAAAAGTAAACTTGATTGCAATGGCAACTGACGGAGCACAGAAGAGCGGTGCTCATGCCGGTAATTTAATTAAAGCGATCGCCGGAAAGGTCGGCGGTGGCGGCGGCGGACGTCCGAATATGGCTCAGGCCGGTGGCAAGAATCCGGCAGGAATTCCTGACGCAATTGCCGAAGCAAAAACTGCATTAGAGACCATGCTCTCATAAATCTCGTAAATATGCACTTTTTACTTGACAAATTCTTTTTATTTGTTAAAATATTTTTTGTGCAAATAAGAGTAAAACCTTACAGTTGACGCACATACATCACACAGCTGGAGGGAGGTTAGGTTCGAGTGTCCAGTGTTATCGTAAAAGAGAATGAATCTTTGGATAGTGCTTTACGTCGTTTCAAGAGAAACTGCGCAAAGGCTGGTATCCAGCAGGAGATTCGTAAGCGTGAGCATTACGAGAAGCCGAGCGTAAAGCGTAAGAAGAAGTCTGAAGCTGCTCGCAAGAGAAAATACAATTAATGTATGATAGGGAGCCTTGGTATATACCAAGGCTTTTTCCTATATTTAAAGCAAATTTTAGTTTTAATGCGATATTTAGGGGATTAATATGTCATCAATGGAAAATAAAATCGATAAAATCGTAGAAAAAATTCTAGAGGATTATAAGGATGATCGTTTCATTAATATGGTTGAAGTTTTTGATCAACCGGATAAGGATGCTGTGATTGATATCACAAAGAAAATGTTAAAGATTGTTTTTCCGGGCTTTTATCGAGAAAATAATTATCATTTTTATAATAATTACAGTCGTCTTACAAACCTGCTTGAAGATGTTATGTATAATTTAAACAAGCAGATTGCAATTGCCTTAAAACAAAATCCGGAGAACAAAATGAAACCGCAATGTGAAGTGCAAAAGCTTGCAGAGAACATTTCCTTGTCATTTTTTGAACAGATTCCGCATATCCGAGAATATGTAGATACTGATGTGCAGGCTGATTTTGAAGGTGATCCGGCAGCATTTAACAGAAACGAAATCATATTGACTTATCCGGGACTGATGGCCAGTACGGTAAATCGTATCGCACATGAATTATATTTGCTTCAAGTGCCGATTATTCCACGTATGATGACTGAATATATTCATAATTTGACTGGTATCGACATTCATCCGGGTGCTACCATCGGTAAATTTTTCTTCATCGACCACGGAACCGGAATTGTCATTGGAGAAACAACTGTCATAGGTGATCATGTAAAAATATATCAGGGTGTTACACTTGGTGCATTATCAACAAGAGGAGGTCAGTCTTTAAAAGGAATTAAGAGACATCCGACCATTGAAGATAATGTAACCATTTATTCCGGTGCATCTATTTTTGGTGGTGAAACTGTAATCGGACATGATTCCGTCATTGGTTCGAACGCATTTATCACAAAATCAATCAAGGCCGGATCCCGTGTAAGCATCAAAAATCAAGAGCATAACATCAAGCCCGGAAAAGGATTCGACAATTTAGAAGAAGATCCTGTCGCTGATGATAGTTGGATATACAAAATTTAATAAGTAGGGGTGTATGATGCCAAATTCAAATGATTTAATTAATCGAATCAATTCAAACTACAGTAAGATGAGCAAAGGCCAGAAACGCCTCGCTACTTATATTACAGATAATTATGATAAGGCAGTCTTTTTAACTGCAGCTAAAATGGGAGATATTGTAGGCGTCAGTGAATCGACTGTTGTACGATTTGCAATGTCTCTTGGTTACAAAGGTTATCCTGAATTTCAGGATGCGTTAGAAGAGCTTGTTCGCAATAAATTAAATTCCGTTCAACGAATGGAAGTGACATATGGAAGAATTTCTCAATCAGAGATTTTAGATACGGTTTTGCGTTCGGATGCAGAAAAGATTACATCCACTTTGCATAAAATCGATTCTCATACCTTTGATTTGGCTGTTGATACAATATTAAATGCGAAAAATATTTACATTGTTGGAATCAGAAGCTGTGCGCCTTTGGCAAGCTTTTTGGCTTTTTATTTGAATTTGATGTTTCCGAATGTTATTTTGCTTACGACAAACAGTTCAAGCGAGTTGTTTGAGCAGATGGTTCGAATCAACAAAAATGATGTCATCATCGGAATCAGCTTCCCAAGATATTCTATGCGAACATTAAAAGCATTGGAATTTGCAAATAGCAGAATGGCTAAGGTAATCACGCTTACTGATAGTGTTCATTCACCGATGAATTTATATTCGTCATGCAACCTGATTGCAGACAGCGATATGGCTTCCATTGTCGATTCATTGGTTGCACCCTTGTCGGTCATCAATGCTTTAATCGTAGCTTTATGCATGAAGAAGCAAAAAGCTGTTGCGAAAACTCTTACAACATTAGAAGAGATTTGGAATGAATATCAGGTATATGAATCCGATGAAATTAATGTCATAGATGATTCCATCAAGGTTCATTATGCCCAGTTTAAGGATGAAGAGAATGAGTAAAGTGATCGTCGTCGGTGGCGGAGCAGCAGGATGCATGGCTGCTTATGCTGCAGCAAAAAACGGACATGAAGTACATTTACTTGAAAAAAACGAAAAGATAGGTAAAAAAATATATATAACAGGAAAAGGCAGATGTAATGTCACAAATGCTTCTGATATAGAAACAATTCTTCAGAATGTGGTATCAAATCCTAAATTTTTGTATTCTGCAATTTATACATTTACAAATGATGATGTAATAAATTTTTTTGAAGATCAAAATGTTCCTCTTAAAATCGAGAGGGGTAACAGAGTCTTTCCTGTTTCGGATCATTCGTCCGATATTATAAAAGCATTGGAAAGGGCTTTAAAAGAGAATCATGTATCCATTCATTTGTATACTCAGGTTCAATCACTCTTAATCAAAGATGGTAAGTGCACAGGTGTAGCCTTATCTGATGATACACAGATGCATGCAGATCATGTCATTGTAGCCACAGGTGGACTTTCCTATCCGTCTACCGGATCTACAGGTGATGGATATCGTTGGGCCGAAGATACAGGTCATACAATCATTGAACCGGTTCCTTCTTTGGTGCCTTTTGAAACGAAAGAAAGCTGGATTCCGCAACTTCAAGGTTTATCACTTAAGAATGTTTCTTTAAAACTAAAGCGCGGAAACAAAGTATTATATGATGATTTCGGTGAAATGCTATTTACTCATTTTGGGATTAGCGGACCTTTGGTTTTATCTGCGTCAGCAAAGTTAAAAGCATCGGATTTTCATAGCCCTTTAAATGCGGAAATTGATTTAAAACCCGCAATTTCAAAGGATGAATTATCGGATCGATTGGTTCGGGAATTTACAGAAAATCAAAATAAAGATTTTAGGAACGGAATCAATGGACTGTTTCCTTCAAAATTAACGCCGATTATGATTCATGTATCTCAGATTGATGAGCATAAAAAATGCAATGAAATTACGAAGGAAGAGCGTCTTGCTTTTGTGGAATTAACGAAAGGATTACCTTTTACTGTAACAGGCAAACGTGAATTCAAAGAAGCAATCATTACAAAAGGCGGAATTAATGTTAAAAATATAGATCCTTCCACCATGGAATCAAAGATTGTGAAATCTCTTTCCTTCTGCGGCGAAGTTTTGGATTTAGATGCCTACACAGGCGGTTATAATTTACAAATTGCTTGGTCAACCGGTTATTTAGCCGGCCTAAGTATATAAAGGAGATATGATAAAATGAGTGTGAATATCGCAATCGATGGACCTGCAGGTGCAGGCAAAAGTACAATTGCTAAACTATTGGCAAAGAAAATGGGATTTGTTTATGTAGATACCGGAGCCATGTATCGCGCTATGGCTTATTATTTTTTAACAAATCAAATCGATTCTAATAATCAGGATCAAATTGAATCAGCTGCTCAAAGTGTTGATGTTACATTAAAATATGAAGAAGGACAGCAGATTGTATTATTAAATGGCGAAAATATTAATGATAAAATTCGTAATGAAGAAGTAGGAAATATGGCTTCTGCTACAAGCATTTATCCAAAGGTTCGTACAAAGCTTGTAGCACTTCAGCAAAAACTCGCCGAGACAACAAATGTAATTATGGATGGTAGAGATATTGGTTCTGTAGTTTTACCAAATGCGGATGTGAAATTTTATTTAACCGCAAGCTCTACTGTCAGAGCAAAGCGTCGTTTTGATGAATTATCAGCAAAAGGAATCGAATGTGATATCAATCAGATTGAGAAAGATATTATCGAAAGAGACGACCGCGATATGCATCGCGAGACATCACCTCTTACGATATGCGATGATGCCGTATTAGTAGATAGTTCTTATATGACCATAGAAGAAGTTGTAGATAAGATGATTCAAATCATTAATGAGAAAACAAATGAAAGTTACGGTTGCTAAAACGGCCGGATTCTGTTTTGGAGTTACCAGAGCAGTCAATACGGTTTATAACGAAATTAATATCGAAAAAGGTAATATTTATACATACGGACCAATCATCCACAACAAGGAAGTGGTAAAAGACTTAAGCGATAAGGGTGTTGGCGTGATTAATAACGTTGATGAAATTCCGAAAGATGTAAATCCTGAGGATACGATAGTCATACGTTCTCATGGCATTACATATGATGATATGAAGAGATTGGAAACCGCAGGATTTCATGTTGTAGATGCCACCTGTCCGTTTGTAAAAAAGATCCATCAAATCGTTCAGAAATACAGTGCGGATGGATATCATATTATCATAACCGGAAATCCGGAACATCCGGAAGTAATCGGAATCATGGGATGGATGACAACAAATGCTGTTTCTGTTGTTTCAAATGCAGAAGATATCGAAACTTTGCCTATAAAAAAAGGCGCAAAAGTGTGTCTCGTGTCCCAGACAACTTTTAACTTGAATAAATTTAAAGAATTTGTTGAAATTATTAGTGAAAAAGGTTATGATATAACTGTTTTAAATACAATCTGCAATGCCACAGAGGAACGGCAGAGCGAGGCGAGGGGTCTTGCAGCCTCCGTAGATGCTATGATTGTCATCGGAGACAAGAGCAGTTCCAACACGCAGAAGCTATTTGAAATATGTAAAAAAGAATGTGAAAATACTTACTATATACAAACAAGTAACGAAATGGATTATGAATCCATTAAATCTGTCAGTAGCGTAGGTATTACCGCAGGGGCTTCCACCCCAAATAATATCATTGAGGAGGTATCAAAGAATGTCAGAAAACTTTGATCAATTATTGGAAGAATCATTTAAGACCATGAGTGTCAGAAACGGAGAGGTTGTAAGCGGCACAGTTATTAGTGTTAAGCCAGACGAGATCGTCTTAAATGTCGGCGCTAAGGCAGATGGTATCATTACACGTAACGAGTACACAAGCGATTCAAACCTTGACCTTACAACAGTTGTTAAGGAAGGCGACACAATTGAAGCAAAGGTTGTTAAGACCAACGACGGAGAGGGACAGTTAATCCTTTCCACTAAGAGACTTGCTGCAGAAAAGGGAAGCAAGCGTTTACAGGAAGCATTCGAAAACGAAGAAGTATTAACCGCAAAAGTTTCTCAGATTTTAGACGGCGGTGTTTGCGTTGTAATCGACGAGACTCGCGTATTTATTCCAGCATCACTTGTTAGTGATACATATGAAAAAGATCTTTCCAAATTTAAGGATCAGGAAATCGAATTTGTTATTTCCGAATTCGAGCCAAGAAAGAGAAGAATCATCGGTAACCGCAAGAAATTACTTCTTGCTAAGAAAGCTGAAGCTCAGAAAGAATTATTCGAAAAGATTCATGTTGGCGATGTAGTAACAGGTACAGTTAAGAATGTTACAGATTTCGGTGCATTCATCGATTTAGGCGGTGTAGACGGACTTCTTCATATTTCTGAAATGTCTTGGGGCCGCATTGAAAGTCCTAAGAAAGTATTTACAGTTGGACAGGAAGTTAAGGTATTCATCAAGAATATTAACGAGACCAAGATTGCACTTTCTATGAAGTTCCCGGAGGAGAATCCTTGGAACGGAGCAGATGAGAAATTTGCAGTAGGAAATGTTGTAAAGGGAACCGTTGCTCGTATGACTGATTTCGGTGCATTTGTTGAACTTGCTCCTGGAATCGATGCATTACTTCATGTATCTCAGATTTCAAGAGATCATGTTGAGAAGCCTCAGGATGTATTAAAGGTTGGACAGGAAGTAGAAGCTAAGATCGTTGACTTCTCAGAAGAAGACAAGAAGATTTCACTTTCCATCAAGGCTTTAACCGCTCCGGAAGAGACTGATGCAGACGTTGCAAATGTTGATATCGACGCGGTTGCAGCAGAGACTACAGAAGAGTAATCAAAATATTTCAAGTTTACAATTGGGAGTTGTCTTTTGGCAGCTCCCTTTTACTAAAATATAAGAAAGTGAGGAGCGAATATGTTTGATAAATACGAGGAATTTAAAAAAGAAGTATTAAAGCTTACAAAAATTGACCTTAACTACTACAAAGAGAAACAGATGAGACGTCGTATCGATACGATTGCGACCAAAAACAAGGCTACCAGTTACGAAGAATATATTAAACTTTTAAAATCCGACAAAGAGTTATTTGAGCAATTTGTAAATTTCCTTACAATTAATGTATCTGAATTCTATCGCAATCCGGATCAATGGAAATTAATGGACGAGAAAGTGATTCCGAAGCTGATTGCAGATCACGGAAATCGTTTGAAAATCTGGAGTGCAGCATGCTCTACAGGTGATGAACCATATTCTCTTGTTATGGCATTCTCAAAACATATTCCGCTTTCAAATATCCAAATTACCGCAACAGATATTGACAAGCAGGTTATTGCCAGTGCCAAAGCCGGTTTATATAGCGAGAAGAGTGTCGCAAATGTTCCGGAAGATTTAAAGAAAAAATATTTTACAAAAGTTGGCCAATCTTATCAAATTGCAGATGAAGTAAAAAGATGCGTTACTTTTAAGGAACATAATTTGTTGAAAGACGTATATCCAAAGGATTTCGATTTGATTCTGTGCCGCAATGTTGTCATTTATTTCACTGACGAAGCAAAAGATGATATTTATCGTAAATTCTTTGCATCATTGAAATCAAAGGGCGTATTGTTCATTGGCAGCACAGAACAGATTACAAATTATAAAGATATCGGATTCTCAAGAATGAGCTCATTCTATTTTGAGAAGCCTTGACAGAGTTTGAAGATATGATTTACATATCTTCGCAACATAATATCAGAAGATATAAAGTCCGTTGTTAATTCAAAATAACGGACTTTATCTTTGTATTCTTTTCTAAATTCAGGATTCATAATATCCTCGTACTGCGGCAAAAATGAGCCTTCTTTTTTGGTATAACAATTAGAAGCTTTTGCTCGTTCACGATAGCTTTTATCTACAAATGTAGCTACGGATTTATGGATTGCAATATCTTCTTTCGGAAGATAAAAATAATCCTTATAATTCTCAAAGAAATAATATAAAGTTCCTTTGAAAATCGGAATGCGTATCGTAGTAGTTTTATCATTCATGATGATATAAAAATCTTTGATTTTACAACTGACACGTTTTGGAACCGCAAAATCATTCATAAGAGTAATATAAAGCTCGTCGGACTTCTCACCGGAATATGCTGTAAAAGTTTCTAACCGGGATTCTTTAATACTATATTGACCGTTTAAGATTTCATTATATGATAAAATCGGCAAGAGCATCATCATGCCCCATACATCTTCATAATTATGAAGATATAATAAATCTTCAGCTTCCTTGTCTTTTGTCGTAACATATTGCTGATAAACATTAATCAGTTCGCCGCCATTGTATTTATCATCTCTGGAAATCCCTAAGAATTCTTCGATTGATTTTTGCTTATAATTATCTAGTTTCAAAAGAAATTTCTGCTTGGAAACGATTTTAAAAACATCTAAATAATCGTATTTCTGGAAGTTTTCTTTTAACTGATAATGATCGCATTTGGCCTTCAAAAAAGGAATATCAAAACCAATTCCATTATAAGAAATAATGGTGTCATATAATTTTAAAATCTCAAGAAATGATAATAGAATCTGTTTTTCATCCTCTTTATTCTCGGCAAGAAACTGATCAATGCAAATATAATTGCCTTGCCTTCTTGCGCAACCAATCAAATAGATATGACAGTGTGACGGAGAAAAACCGGTGGTTTCAATATCGAAAAAAATAGATTTCTCATCAAATAAATCATCTGATAAAGCATCTTTTTTGATATAAAGTTCTTCTTTATGTACACTTTTCATAGAATAAATCCTCCAGTCTCAAGTGAACAAACCTCTATTCGAAAAAATTATAGCATTTGGTGATTCTTGGGGCAAATATTTTGAACGGTATCAAAAAAAATACTATGATATGTGTATTTGAAATTGTATAATTTATATAAAGCTAATGGATATTAATAATTTGATTTTATAAAGAAAGAGGTGCACTAGGAATGGGTCTGAAAACATTTTCCGGCGGAGTTCATCCTTACGAAGGTAAGGAGCTTGCAAAAGACTCTGCCATCAAAGAAGTTCTACCCAAGGGAGTTCTGGTCTTTCCAATGTCGCAACACATTGGTGCTCCGGCAACTCCAATCGTAGCTGTGGGTGACACAGTTCTGAAGGGGCAGAAGATTGCAGAAGCCGGTGGCTTTGTATCTTCACCAATTTATTCTTCTGTATCAGGAACAGTAAAGAAAATTGAAAAACATCGCGTTGCAACCGGCGATTTTGTAAACTCAATTTTCATTGAGAGCGATGATCAATTTATCGAAACAGGCTTTGAAGAGACAGAAGATGTCACAAAATTATCCAAAGAAGAGATTATTAATAAGGTTAAGGAAGCCGGTGTCGTCGGAATGGGTGGAGCCGGATTCCCGACTCATGTAAAATTATCACCGAAAGAGCCGGAGAAAATCGAATATATCATTGCAAACTGTGCGGAATGTGAGCCTTATCTGACAGCTGATTATCGTCGTATGTTAGAAAATACCGAGGAATTGGTAGACGGCATGAAAATCATTCTTCAGTTATTCCCAAATGCAAAGGGAGTCTTTGGTGTTGAGAATAATAAAATGGATTGCGTCGAAAAGATTAATGAATTAATCAAGGGCGAAGATCGACTTGAGGTATGTCCATTGGTTACCAAATATCCTCAAGGTGGAGAGCGTCAACTGATTTATGCTGTAACAGGAAGAGCAATCAATTCGAAAATGCTTCCGGCAGATGCAGGCTGTATTGTAGACAATGTTGAGACCATTATTGCTGTATATAATGCGGTTAAACATGGTCTGCCTGTTATGAAACGCGTATCGACTGTGACCGGTAATGCAATTAAAAATCCATCAAACTTCTTGTACTCGATTGGAACTCCATATCAGCAGCTAGTTGATGCTGCAGGTGGTTTTATTATGGAGCCTAAGAAGATTATTTCCGGTGGTCCAATGATGGGATTTTCAATGTTTTCATTGGATATTCCTACGACCAAAACTTCATCATCTATTTTATGTATGACCGAAGATGCTGTTTCAGAAAACGAATCTATCGCATGCATCAATTGCGGCCGCTGTGTGGAAGCATGTCCTGAGAAGCTGATTCCAAGCAGATTGATGAAATTCTCGGAAAGAAATCTGATGGAAGATTTTGAAAAGTGGAGCGGACTTGAATGCATTGAATGCGGAAGTTGTTCCTATGTTTGTCCATCAAAGAGACAGGTTGCGCAATCCATTAAGACCATGAAGAAATTGGTTCTTGCAGAGAAGCGTAAGCAGCAAAGTAAGTAAGAGAGGTGACTAAATTGAGTGAGACATATCAAGTATCCTCTTCACCACATGTGCGTGAAAAGGTAACTACCGGTAACATCATGCTTTATGTAATCATCGCATTGTTGCCGACTACATTATTTGGTATTTACAATTTCGGATGGCGTGCGCTTTTGCTGATTGTTGTAACAATTGCAACCTGCGTAATATCTGAATTTGTATTTAATATCATTGCAAAGCGCAAGCAGACCATTTCTGATTGTAGCGCGATTGTAACAGGATTGCTTTTAGCATTAAATTTCCCATCTACACTTCCTATTTGGGAAGCTGTAATTGGTGGTTTCTTCGCAATTATCATTGTAAAGATGGTATTTGGCGGATTAGGACAGAACTTTATGAATCCGGCACTTGGCGCAAGATGCTTTTTGCTGATTGCATTTGCTGCCGATATGACAAGTTTTATCAGCGGTACAAAATATGATGGAATTGCATCAGCTACACCGCTTGCAATGATTCGAAACGAAGGTTTGTCTTCTGTAAATGTCCAGGATATGTTGCTTGGAAATACAGCAGGAACCATCGGTGAAACCAGTGCAATTGCAATTTTGATTGGTGCGATTATTTTAATTTTATTCGGAGTCATCGACTTAAAGATTCCGGGAAGTTATATTGTAACCTTTGCGTTGTTTATGTTCCTTTTCGGAGCAGACCGGTTTAATATCAATTATGTTGTAGCACAGCTTTGCGGTGGTGGATTAATGTTGGGTGCTTTCTTTATGGCAACTGATTATGTCACTAGTCCAATCACCCCAATGGGCAAGATTGTATTTGGTATTTGTTGCGGTTTATTAACCGGTATTTTCCGTTGCTTTGGTGCTAATGCAGAAGGTGTATCCTTCGCAATTATCCTTAGCAATCTTCTTGTTCCTTTAATCGAGAAGGTTACCATTCCAAGAGCGTTTGGTATTAAGAAGGAGGCGAAGAAGAATGAATAAAAAAATCGTACATGATGCGCTGATTCTATTCGCATTTACCATTATTTTAGGTTTCATTTTAGGATTGGTTTACGGCATTACAAAAGAACCGATCGCAGCTGCCAATGAAGCAGCACAGCAAGAAGCTTATCAGGCAGTTTTTTCTGATGCTTCCAGCTTTGAAACATATGAATTTGATGCTGATGAAGCAAATGCTCTTGTAAAAGATGCCGGCTACAGCGATACCATTGATGATATTCAATCTGCATTGGATGCCTCCGGCAATCTTTTAGGCTATGTCATCACTGTAACCGCAAAGGACGGTTCGCAGGGAAGCATTACTTTTTCAATTGGAATTCAAACTAACGGAACAGTAAATGGATATTCCATTACAGATACTTCCGAAACTCCTGGACTTGGCTTAAAAGCCAGCGAAGAAGAGTTCTATAGCCAGTTTGAAGGCAAAAATGTAGAAACATTTGAAGTAGTCAAACAAGCTGCCGTTTCCGATGAGCAGATTGAAGCCATCACCGGCTCAACAATCACTTCAAAGGCCATTGCAAACGGTCACAATGCCGCCCTTCTTTATTTCAGAACTAAGTTGGGAGGTGAAGAGTCATGAATAAGTATTTAGAACGTTTATATAATGGTATTATCAAAGAAAATCCAACATTCGTATTAATGCTTGGTATGTGTCCGACTCTTGCTGTAACTTCTTCAGCAATTAACGGACTTGGCATGGGCCTTTCCACTACGGTGGTTTTGGTTTTATCCAATTTATTGATTTCGTTATTTAGAAAAATAATTCCAAACGGAGTCAGAATGCCGGCGTTCATCGTAATCGTCGCATCACTTGTAACCATTGTACAGTTTATGTTACAGGCATATATTCCATCCCTTTCTAGCGCATTGGGAGTTTATATTCCTTTGATTGTTGTAAACTGCATTATTCTTGGAAGAGCAGAAAGCTATGCTTCTAAGAATCCACCTGTTGAATCAATTTTCGATGGACTTGGCATGGGACTGGGATTTACATTTGGACTGACATGCATCGGTTTAATCAGAGAAATCCTTGGTGCCGGAACTGCATTTAATGTTGTATTATCCGAATTATCAAAAGGAATCGCAATTGGATTATTGATCTGTGGATTATTATTGATTTGTGGAATCGGATATTGGATTTACAAGCATGTATCACCGCTTAATATTTTCCTCGAGACAGTTGCAATCATCATAGCTTTAGCTGGTTTGATTGCCACATTAGGCGCTCTTTATACACCAATTACCATCTTCATTATGGCTCCGGGTGCATTCCTTGTACTTGCCGTTCTTGTGGTTGTTATGAATTTGGTTCGTGCAAGAATGAAAGAGCAGGGCGAGCCGCTTGCTGAGCCAACCGGATGTTTGGCCGGAAATTGTGCTTCCTGTGGACAGGCCGGTGCTTGTCAATTTGCAAATGAAAAGAATGAGGAGGTGGATAAAGCATGAGTACATTAACAGAACTTGCCTTGGTTGCGATTGCATCTGCAATTGTAAATAATGTCGTTCTCAGTCAGTTCCTTGGCATTTGTCCATTCCTTGGCGTTTCAAAAAATACGAAAACTGCTGCCGGAATGGGAGGCGCGGTTATCTTCGTTATCGCGATTGCCACATTCGTGACACAGCTGATTTACTATGGTGTTTTAGCCAATTCAGCTTTAGTAAAAAAAGGAATTGACTTAACATACTTAAAGACCATTGTATTTATTTTGGTAATTGCTGCATTGGTTCAGTTTGTAGAAATGTTCTTAAAGAAAAAGGTTCCGTCATTGTATCAGTCATTAGGCGTTTTCCTTCCGCTGATTACTACAAACTGTGCAGTATTGGGTGTTGCATTGAATTCCGTTACAAACTATTCCGATAAATCTTTTGGAATGGCACTTTTATATAGCATGATTTACGGTATTTTCACTGCTGTAGGATTCTTTATTGCAATTGTATTAATGGCGGGAATCAGAGAAAAAATCGAATACAATGATATTCCATCCCCATTTAAAGGTACCGCGATTGTTTTAATCACGGCAGCTTTAATGTCAATTGCATTCATAGGATTCTCAGGAATGATCTAGGAGGGAGAGTAGAATGGATTTTGTTGCTATTATTATCGCGGCAGTTGTAGTGGGAGCTGTCGGAATCATTCTCGGATTCTTTCTTGGAGTATCCGGTGAAAAATTTAAAGTTGAAGTTGATCCAAGAGAAGAAGCAATCTTAGATGTGCTTCCGGGAAATAACTGCGGTGGTTGCGGATATGCCGGATGTTCCGGACTTGCTGCTGCAATCGTAAAAGGAGAGGCCCCGGTTAATCAATGTCCTGTGGGTGGAGCACCTGTCGGTTCTAAAATCGGAGAGATTATGGGTGTTGCCGCAGAAGAAGGCACCAAAAAAGTTGCTTTCGTAAAATGTATCGGCGATTGTGATAAGGCCAAAACCGATTACGAATATACCGGCGTAGAAGATTGTTCTGCAATGGCATTTGTCCCTGGCGGTGGACCAAAATCTTGTAATTACGGTTGCTTAGGATATGGCTCTTGCGTAAAAGCTTGTCCTTTCGATGCAATTCATGTTGTAAACGGAGTTGCTGTGGTTGATCCAATGGCTTGTAAAGCATGTGGAAAATGTATTGCAGCTTGTCCGAAGAATTTGATTGAACTTGTTCCATATGATGCAAAACATATCGTAGCTTGTTCATCCAAGGATAAAGGAAAAGATGTGATGGCAGCTTGTCAGGCAGGTTGTATCGGATGTCATTTGTGCGAGAAAAATTGTCCAAGTGATGCTGTTCACGTAGTAGATAATATCGCATACATTGATCAGGAAAAATGTACAGGATGTGATGCTTGTGCATTGAAATGTCCAAAGAAAGTAATCATTTAATGCAAAAACGGCTTGAGTGGATGGAATCTCAAGCCGTTTTTTTATAAACCACTCGTTCGAAATATTTCATATTGATTTGTGATAAATATTGCCTCAACCCCATCTAAGCTTTCAATTAATTCCATACCTTTATCCAGTCCATAGGAAAGTGCAATTGTGCTTAATGCATCGCAGTCGCAGGAATCAGTTGATATAATTGATACACTATACAAATCCGTATTCACAGGATATCCGCTATCCGGATCAAGAATATGATGATAAATGACATCATCCACTTTAAAATATCTCTCATAAATTCCGGATGTCACAATGGAACCATCCGAAAAAGAGACTGAAGTAATAACTTCACTTGCGTCTTTAAATGGATATTGAATTCCAATATGATAATCATCACCGGAAGATTTTGGTCCGATTGTAATGATATTTCCACCCAGATTAATAATTCCGGATGTAATATTATTTTCATTTAAGTATTGCTTCATTTGGTCTGCTATATAGCCTTTTGCGATACCGCCCAAGTCTATTTTGGCTTCAGAATCCTTTAACATTACCTGTTGATCCGAGATAATCACATTTTCGTAATTGACATGTTGTACCAATTCATCAATCGCTTCTTTAGACGGAATGTAAGACTCAGATACCTGATTATCTTCATTTTCGCAGGATTCTGCAATCTGAGAAATATTCCACAATTCAGTCAAAGCACCAATGGTAATATCAAAAGCTCCATCGCTTAATTTACAGTAATAAAGTGCTTTTTCTAAAACATCTATGGTACGTTCATCTACTTTTACATACTCACCGGGATGAGAATTGATATTTGAAATATCACTGGTTGAAATATTTGCAGAAAGCAGCGCTTCGTATTCTGAAGCAATTTCAAAACAATGATCCAACGCTGATAAATCCTCAGTATCATTTAATGTAATCTCGATAATGGTATCAAAATAAAAACCACTCTTTGAAATGGAATCCCCTGAAGTATTAGATGTTTTCCCGCAACCATATAAAGGAACGGATATCATAAGTATCAAAATAATGATAAGATTTGAAAATGCTTTTTTCGTTTTTGGAGTATTTTTATTTCTGATTTTCATATTACATATTTTAAGTCATTCATGAAATTATGCAATCGTTTTGTAATTTGACATATATTGTGGTAAAGTTACTCTATGTGGGCAAAATCAGAATTAAGAGCATACAATCGAAAAATCAGAAACGAAATGTCTCCGGATTTATGTAGGGATTTATCTGAGCGTATATGTGAAAATATCGTTGCTTTACCGGAATTTTCGAAGGCTGAATCCATTCTTTTGTATCACGGAATTCAAAATGAAGTAAATACCGATGGAATTTTCCGCTCAGCCATAGCTGCCGGGAAAAAAGTATATTATCCAAAATCATATCAAGATGTGATTCGATTCTTTCAGGTAAAGCATCTAAATGAATTACATCCGGGAGCATTTCATGTTTGTGAGCCGAGTGAAACAAATCCGGAATTTACAGATGTGAAGAATCCTTGTATAATAGTGGTTCCCGGTCTGGCTTTTTCTCAGTCCGGACACAGAATCGGTTATGGCAAAGGATATTATGATCGTTTTTTATCATCCTTTACGGATGAAGCAAACAATCTGATTACAACAATCGGAATCGGTTATCATTTTCAATTTGCCGAAGAATTTCAAGAAGACACCTGTGATTATCCATTAAATCTACTGATGGATGAACACGGAATGAGAGTATGTACATAAGGAGTAATATGAGCGAAACAAAGAATACCACATTAGATGCAGCATCAGAAAGACTGCTGCAGTATGATAATATCGAAATTGCAAAAGGTCTTTTGGCTGAAATTGAAAAGAAAGCCGGACGTAAACTGACCTATTATGTGAAAACATTCGGCTGTCAAATGAATGCTAGAGATTCCGAAAAAATCGAAGGAATTCTCGAAATGGTAGGATATGAAGAAGCAGAATCCGAAAATGCGGATTTTGTTCTTTATAACACTTGCACCGTTCGCGAAAATGCAAATAACAAAGTTTATGGTCGTCTGGGCAATCTTTTGAATATGAAAAAGAAAAATCCGTACATGAAGATTGCACTTTGCGGATGCATGATGCAGGAGCCGGAAGTAGTCGAAAAGATCAAATCATCTTATCGCAAAGTAAATCTAATCTTTGGTACGCATAATATTTATAAATTTGCAGAACTTTTGGTTCATTGTTTATCCAGCGACAAAATGCTGATTGATATCTGGAAAGACACTGATAAAATCGTAGAGAATCTTCCTGTTAAAAGAAAATTTTCTTTTAAATCAGGTGTCAATATTATGTTTGGCTGCAATAATTTCTGTAGCTATTGTATCGTACCATATGTTCGTGGACGCGAGAGAAGTCGTGAACCAATCGAAATCATTCGCGAATGCGAAAGTCTGGTAAAAGACGGTGTAACAGAGATTATGCTATTGGGTCAAAATGTCAATTCCTATGGCAAGAATTTAGAGAATCCGATTCGTTTTTCAGATCTTTTGCGTGAAGTAAACAAAATCGAAGGATTAAAGCGAATTCGATTTATGACATCTCATCCAAAGGATCTCTCCGACGATTTGATTGCTGCAATGGCAGAATGTGATAAAGTATGTCCTCATATGCATTTACCGCTTCAATCAGGCAGTGATCGTTTGTTGAAATTAATGAATCGTCATTATACGAAAGAACAATACTTAAATCTTGTAGAAAAGCTTCGTAATGCAATGCCAAATGTGGCAATCACTACGGATATCATTGTAGGCTTTCCTGGAGAAACAGAGGAAGACTTCCTTGAAACAATGGATGTGGTTCGCCAGGTAGAATATGATAATGCCTTTACATTTATCTATTCTAAGCGAACAGGTACACCTGCTGCTCGCATGGATGATCAGGTTCCGGAAGATGTGGTGAAAGAGCGCTTTGATCGTCTGCTTGCCCTGGTTCAGGAAAATGCTGCAAAAAAAGCAAATCTATTAACCGGATCTGTTGCAGAAGTAATGGTAGAGCAGATGAATGAACAGGATGAATCATTAGTAACCGGACGCTTGGCCAATAACGCACTTGTTCATTTCCCAGGTAAAGCGTATATGATAGGCAATCTATATCAGGTACAATTAGAGGAATGTAAAGGATTTTATTATCTTGGAAAGGTTGTTAATCCATGATTTCTTATGTAAAAGGAGAATTAATCGAAACTTCATATGATCAAATTGTTGTAGAAACCGGTGGAATCGGCTATAACATTATGATTCCGGGGCTTGATTATGCATTATTGCCGGCAATTGGCAGCGAAATTAAAGTCTATACCTATTTTGCGGTTCGCGAAGATGCAATGCTATTGTTTGGCTTTTTAGATCGAGATGAAAAAGAAATGTTTAAAATGCTTTTAAGTGTAAGCGGAATCGGCCCGAAAAATGCTATGGCAATTCTTTCAGCATTAAGTCCGGATGATTTAAGATTCGCAATTCTTCAACAGGACGCAAAAGCAATTTCCAAAGCACCCGGCGTAGGAAGTAAATCAGCTCAAAGAATCATCTTAGAATTAAAAGATAAGATTCATCTGGAAGATGCCTTTGAAAAGAAAGCACAAAAAGCAAGTGATTCATCAACTGCAATTCCACATACCAGTGCAATGGATGAAGCTGTAATGGCTCTGACTGCGCTGGGATATGGTTCAACTGAAAGCTTAAAAGCTGTTGCAAAAGTTGAAATCACAGAAGATATGAAAACAGATCAGATTTTATCATTGGCTTTAAAGCATTTACTTTAAAATTTCTCTTTAAAGCAAAATATTTACCAGGGGTGTTCTAATGGAACAAAGAATTATATCTACTGAAGTAATGGAAGAGGAGAAAAAGGTTGAAAATTCCCTTCGTCCTCAAACCTTATCCGGTTATATCGGTCAAGAGAAAATCAAAGAAAGCTTAAATATCTATATTCAGGCAGCGAAAGCCAGAGGCGAGGCACTGGATCATGTACTTTTTTATGGGCCTCCGGGACTTGGCAAGACCACACTTGCGGGCATTATTGCCAATGAAATGGAGACTAGATTTCGTATTACCTCAGGTCCTGCAATCGGAAAGCCCGGAGAATTAGCTGCGATTCTAAACGGTTTAAACGAAGGAGATGTTCTCTTTATCGATGAGATTCACCGACTTGATAAACAGGTAGAAGAAGTACTATATTCCGCGATGGAAGATTATGCCATCGATATCATGATTGGAAAGGGAGAAATGGCAAAATCTGTCAGACTTCCTTTAGCAAAATTTACATTGATTGGTGCAACAACCCGCGCAGGTATGCTATCAGCGCCTCTTCGCGATCGTTTTGGTGTTGTCAGCCATATGGAGTTTTATACTGTAGAGGAATTGAAACAGATTGTTTTGCAATCTGCAAAAACATTAAATGTTAAAATTGATGAAGATGGTGCTGTAGAACTGGCTCGCAGAAGCCGTGGTACTCCTCGACTGGCCAATCGCTTATTAAAACGTGTAAGAGATTATGCAGAAGTCCGATTCAGTGGCGTTATTACAAAAGAAGTTGCTCAAAATGCATTGGATTTACTCGACGTAGACCAATATGGACTGGATCAGAATGATAGAAATATCTTATTAACCATCATTGATAAATTTAATGGCGGTCCTGTAGGTCTTGAAACTTTAGCTGCTGCATTAGGAGAGGATTCCGGTACAATTGAGGATGTTTATGAACCTTATTTGGTGAAAAACGGCTTCATCAATCGCACTCCAAAAGGACGAGTGGCTACCGATTTTGCATTTGAACATTTTGGTCGCATCCGCCAACAATAGACTTGCGTTTCACATCATTCAATGCTACTATATATTGTAGTAAAATAACTTAGTTTGATTCGGAGGACACAAAATGTCAGCGAAAACAGATGCTGTTGTTGTGATCGATGGAAAAGTTTATACATTAAGCGGATACGAAGATGTAGAATACTTGCAAAAAGTCGGTGCATATATCAATGATAAAATTGCAGAAATCGATTCGGTAGATGATTATCGTCATATGGCAATCAATATGAAAAATACCCTTGTTGAAATCAATATTGCCGACGATTATTTCAAAGCAAAATCTCAGGTCGAAAAATTAGAAAAAGATCTTGCGGCGAAAGAAAAAGAAATCTACGATTTGAAGCATGATTTAATATCAAATCAGGTTAAGACCGAAAGCGACGAAGAGCGAATTAAAGAATTAGAAGCCGAGAACAAAGAATTATTATTAAACAAGACACGTCTTGAGGCGACTTTAGAAGATACTCTTTTAGAAGAGAAAAAGAGTAAATAATAGTATCATATGTTACAATTATGGGGACAACGTTGTTTGTCCCTTATTTTTTAACTTAAGTCAGAGGGAAAAATGGATATGGAATTATTGGCTCCGGCAGGATCGCCGGAAATTCTAAAATGTGTTATAAATGCCGGTGCAGATGCAGTATATGTGGGTGGCGACAAATTCGGCGCTCGTGCTTATGCTGCCAACTTTTCGCAGGAAGATTTGTTATGGGCGATTGACTATGTCCATCTCTGTGGAAAAAAGATGTATCTTACGGTGAATACTTTGCTGAAAAACAAGGAAATCGAAACCGAATTATATGATTATATCCTTCCTTTATATCAAGCAGGATTGGACGCTGTATTGGTTCAGGATTTCGGCGTGCTGTCCTTTTTGCATTCTCATTTTCCGCAGTTGCCTTTACATGCCAGTACCCAATTGACTGTATCTTCAAAAGAAAGCGCTATGTACCTAAAATCCCTTGGTGTTGAACGTGTGGTTGTATCCAGAGAGCTTTCTTTGAAGGAAATGAAAGAAATCCATGATGAAGTAGGTGTGGAATTAGAAGCCTTTGTTCATGGAGCATTATGTTATTCTTATTCCGGTATGTGCTTATTTAGCAGTATTTTAGGCGGAAGAAGCGGTAATCGCGGCCGTTGTGCTCAACCTTGCCGAATGGCTTATGATGTCAGCGATTCCGATGGTATTATCAAAAAGAATACCTATATTCTCAGCTTAAAAGATGCATGTAACTACGAAAAGATCAAAGAGATGTATGAAGCCGGGATTTATTCTTTAAAAATCGAAGGTCGTATGAAACAGGCCGAATATGCATATGGTGTAACAAAATTATATGCAAATAAGTTGGCTGGAAAAGAAAGTGCCAATGCATTGCAACAATTAAAGGATTATGGAAACAGAGGTGGTTTTACCACATCTTATCTATATAAGCAAAATGACGCATCCATGATTACATATTCTGATGCATCATTGCATAAAGCGAACGAACTTCCTGCTGCAGATACAAGTGAAAAGCGTTTTCTTGCTGACGGATATTTGTATCTAAAAAAGGATGAAGAGGCGATTTTTACATTAGTTTATGGCAATGCTTCCGTTACTGTAAAAGGAAATGTAGTTGATGCTGCCAAAAATAAACCTCTTCAAGAGGAAGATGTTGTCTTACGTATGAAAAAGACAGGAAATTTAAGCTTTGATTTCGATTCTCTTACCGTCGAAATGGATGATGATATCTTTGTGCCAAATGGGGCATTAAACAACCTAAAAAGAGAAGGAATCGAAGCCTTAAAAAACGAAATACTTTCGGCTTTTCGCCGCCCTGTTGCCACTGTTAAACCAAAAAGTGATTTTACAATTCAAAACATAAAAGTAAAAGAGCCGGTATTCATCGGAAGCATCTATAATCGGAATCAATTGAAAGCAGTAATCGATAGCGAACTTCTTCAAATGATTTATTTGAATTTATCGACATATTCGAAACAAACGATGATAGAAGACCTGCGCACGGATATAAATGCAATTGTAAATGCGCATAAAAAATGTTATCTGATTTTGCCGGCAATCATTCGAAACAAAGATGCGCAATATATACAAGAATTGGCTCCCGCATTAAAAGAACTTCCGATTCAGGGATTTGTCGCACAAAATTTGGATGCATTTGCATTATGCAAGCGTTTGTTTTTTGATTATGAAATCATTGGCGATCATGGCCTATATTCATTCAATAACGAAGCGGTATCATTCTTACGCGCACAAAATGCAACACGTTTGACGGCTCCTTTGGAATTAAATCGGACTGAAATTGCTCATCGGGATAATCACCATTCCGAATTCATTCTCTATGGTCGATATCCGTTAATGCAAAGTGCAAACTGCATTTGTAATAGTTCGAAAGGCTGCACACATCAGCCTCAATTTATGACATTGACAGACCGTTACCAGGCTAAATTTCCTGTATTGAACCAATGCAGTTTTTGTTTTAATACCATTTTTAATTCCTTGCCTACCAATTTGATTGGCAAAATGGACGAACTAAAAGAGATGGGCTTTGAATATTACAGACTTGTATTTACCACAGAGACTCAAAGCAATATTCAGAAAATCTTAAGAGAATTACAAGAAACAAATATGGGCCATTGGAAGTATAATAGTAACAAAGAATATACAAATGGACATTATAAAAGAGGGGTAGAATAATTTGCTACATATATTTGTTCAAGTCGTAAAATATTTATTGATTTTATTTATCTTGATCTATACATTTGAATGCTTTAACGTTTTTCGTGTTTCCAGCAATCCAGAGAAACAACATCGCATTTATATCAAACAACGTGTGATGATTTATATGATTCATACATCATCATTTGCGGTGCTATTCTTTACCACAATGAATACGCAAATGATAGGGATGTACATTTTACAGATTTTATTTATTACAGCAGTTTTTGTGCTATATCACATATTTTATCAAAACTGTTCAAAGTTGATTTTAAATAATATGTGCATCCTGTTTTCCATCGGATCCATCATTTTGACCAGGCTTTCGTATTCAAAAGCCTTACGACAGTATATGTTTTGCTTGGCAGGGCTTGTCATTTGTGTTTTGATTCCGATTATATTGCAAAGCATTTCTTTGTTCCGTAATCTAACCTGGCTCTATGCGATTTTAGGAATTCTGGCTTTAGCAGCTGTAACTTTATTCGGCGGAGTCAGCTATGGTGCAAAATTATCTTTATCCTTTGGCGGAATCTCAATTCAGCCTTCGGAATTTGTGAAAATTTTATTTGTATTTTTCGTAGCCTCTATGTTGCGCAAAGAAGTAACCATAAAAAAGCTGATGATAACATCCCTTGTTTCAGCTATTTTCGTATTATTATTGGTTGCTTCAAAGGATTTAGGCGGTGCATTATTATATTTCATCACTTTTTTGGTTATCGTTTATGCAGCTACCGGAAAGATTATTTACTTTTTATCTGGAACCGCATTGATGGCAGTTGCAGCATTCGCCGGATATCATTTGTTTTCACACGTCCAAAACAGAGTTGCCGCATGGCGGAATCCTTTATCTGTATATAATGACGCAGGTTATCAGGTTAGCCAATCTTTATTCGGCATTGGTACCGGAGGATGGTTTGGCTTAGGATTAAATCAAGGTTTGCCAAATAAAATTCCTGTAGTAGAAAAAGATTTTATTTTTGCTGCGATTTCTGAAGAAATGGGTGGAATATTTGCACTTTGCTTGATATTGATTTGCCTTTCCTGTTTCCTGATGTTTATGAACATTTCTATGAAATTAAATGATTTGTTTTACAAACTGGTTGCGCTGGGCTTGGCAACATTATATGCAATGCAAGTAATTTTAACCATTGGCGGAGTAATCAAATTTATTCCGTCCACCGGTGTCACTTTACCACTTGTTAGTTACGGCGGAAGTTCTTTACTTTCTACATTTATTATCTTCGGTATCATTCAGGGCCTATACATGAGGGATCGTGATTCAGAAGAGGAAGGCAACAGTAATCAAAATGAAGAAAAAAAGATCAAACAAAAACAACATTCAAAATCAAAAAGCAAACGCAAGTCAAAATTCGAAGAAGCAAACATCAAACAATTATAGTACAAAACCGTTTTCTTTTGTTACGAATCTCTTTTTTGCAATATTCTTCGGAATGATGATATATTTTTGCTATTTTATGTTTTTCACATCGGAAAGCTTTATCAATAGTCCGTATAATAAACTTTCTGATTTATTTTCGAATACCATTATCCGAGGCGATATCGTATCATCAGATGGGCATATTTTAGCAACAACCGATGTGGACGAAGATGGTAATGAAACCCGCAATTATCCATATGGAGATATGTTTGCGCATGTTGTCGGATATTCCTCAAACGGAAAATCCGGGCTTGAAAATCAAATGAACTTTTCATTGCTTCGCTCTAATACTTTTTTTGTTGACTATTTGATCAATGATTTAAGCGGTCAAAAGAACGAAGGTGACACAGTCATTACTACCTTAGATTATTCCATTCAAGAAGCTGCATATCAGGCATTGGGTGATGCAGATGGGGCAGTTGTAGTAATGGAACCGAGCACCGGAAAAATATTGGCAATGGTTTCGAAACCCGATTTTGATCCGAATACCGTAGAAGAGAATTGGGAGACAATCAATTCCGAAGGAAGTACGGTTTTATATAATCGTGTAACACAGGGCCAGTATGCTCCCGGTTCAGTATTTAAGATTTTTACAACCCTTGAGTTTTATAGAGAAAATCCAACCGCATTCAGCTCCTACGAGTTTAATTGTTCGGGAAGTTTTTCAAGCGACGGAAAAACAATTCATTGTGCATCAAATGAATTACATGGCACAGAAGATATTATTTCTTCTTTTGCGAATTCCTGCAATTCAAGCTATGCAAATATTTCGCTACAGCTAAATATGGATGATTTTAATGATACTTTAAAGGGCTTGTTGTTTGATACGGATCTTCCAATCTCTTTGGAATCAAAAAGAAGCAGCACCAATATATCTTCAGACAGCAGCACAAGTTTGATTATGGAAACAGCTATTGGACAAGGTTCTACCTATGTTTCTCCATTTCATATGGTTTTGATTGCAAGCGCCATTTGTCATGATGGCATTTTAATGAAGCCATATCTTGTGCAACAAATCACAAATAAAGCCGGAGCAAATGTACAGACTTTCTCATCATCCGAATACAAAACACTATTTTCAAAGGATGAAGCTGACATGCTTGAAAGCTGTATGAAAGCTGTAATCTCATCCGGTACAGCAACATTATTATCCGATCAATCATATGATGCTTACGGCAAAACAGGAACCGCGCAAGTATCTGATACGGATGATACAGAAAACTCCTGGTTTGTTGGATATGCAAAGCAGGACGGGTACGAAGATATCGCAATTGCAGTTATCGTAGAAGACAAAAACAATGCCGGATTTTCGGGTACAAATGTGGCTAAGAAAGTATTTGACGCATACTTTAACTAAAGGTATACTTTTTAAAAGAATATAAGGTAATACACCACACATAGGAGGAATTGCAATGATCGAGGCAACGAGTTGTGGCGGTGTAGTAATTTTTCGTGGTAAAATCCTGCTTTTGTATAAGAATTATCGCAATAAATACGAAGGCTGGGTGCTCCCTAAAGGAACCGTTGAGGAAGGGGAGGAGTTTAATGAGACTGCACTCCGTGAAGTGAAAGAGGAGACAGGCGCAAACGCCACAATCATTAAATACATCGGCAAAAGCCAATACAGTTTTACAGTACCTGAGGACACCGTAGAAAAAGAAGTGCATTGGTATTTGATGATGGGTGAAAGTTATTACAGTAAGCCCCAAAAAGAGGAATATTTCGTAGATTCCGGATTTTATAAATATCATGAAGCGTATCATCTTTTAAAATTTTCTAACGAACGTCAAATTTTGGAAAAGGCCTACAATGAATATCTTTCTTTAAAGAAAAGTAATCTTTGGGGCACACATAAATATTATTGATATGATTTTTTACGAAGATTTATATTTGAGCGACTCTATTTACGGAAAAGAACGTAAGATTCTCAAAAAAATCGAAAAAGGTTCATTTCTGGTAAATGCATACTTTGTGTGCTTAGCTTCTAACCAGGTGGATTTATTTGATATTATTTCCGCAAGAGAATTGGCTCAAAAATGTTATCCGAAATCAAATATATCTGTGGTTGCCATATGCGAAAGCTGGGATGAAGCAGTTTCGTATATATCAGATGTTGTGACAGAAGCTTTGACCCACATGGAGCAGATTGATTTGAAGCAAATATACAGCGGAAGATGGGAGGATTCACTTGATTTTTCTTAATATTTTAAAAATCATTGGTATCATCATCCTGATTATACTTCTGCTTGCGATTTTAATCCTGGCTGCAGTTTTGTTTATTCCTGTTCGATATCGAATCAATATCGATGGGAATCAAACTTTTGGAGCAAAAGCAAAGGTTGGATGGTTTTTAAAAATCGCATCATTTCGTTTTCAATATTTAAAAGATCAAGGAGTATCCTATTCACTGCGAATATTCGGAATAATATTATTCGGAGATTCTTCTTCAAAACCAGGCAATCAATCAAAAGCAGATAAAAAAGATAGATTTAATGAAGATAAATCAGAAACGGATAAACCAGAATCAAAAAATATTGAAATAGATAAAACAGATAAAGTTGAAACAGATAAAACAGAAAAAGATAAAGCGGAAACAGATAAAACAGAGAATCTTATTTCATCGATTAAATCAAGAATCGACCATATAAAAAAGATATTTTTAAAATGGAAAAAGATTATTCAAGATCAACATAATCAAAATGCAGCTCGCTTAATCAAAAGCACACTGATTATCATATTAAAGCGCTGTATGCCTGATAAAATGTATCTGAATGCTGTTTACAGCACCGGTTCTCCGGATACCACAGCAGAAGCTTTAGGCGTGGCTGCCTGCTTTCCCATCGGATACCAGAATAAATGGAAGATCATTCCGGATTTCGAGTCCGAAAAAGCATATTTTAACGGTGAAGGATTGATCAAAGGGAAGATTTATATCTATCAAATATTATTCCCTATTCTAAAAGTATTTTTCGATAAAGAATGTAGAAGACTATATAAAATGGTTACAAAATAGGAGGTTTTGAAATGACAGATAATCAATTTAATCAGACAGTAGAATCCTTATTTAAAGGTATGGACAGTTTTATTACAACAAAAACCGTAGTTGGGGATGCGATTCATATTAATGATACAATCATTCTTCCTTTGGCAGATGTTTCTTTTGGAGTAGCTGCCGGCGCATTCACACAGGACAAGAAGAATAATGGTGCAGGCGGTTTAGGCGGCAAAATCCAGCCGAGCGCTGTTTTGGTAATCAAAGATGGAAATACAAAGCTTGTGAATGTAAAGAATCAGGATAGTATGACTAAGATTTTAGATATGGTTCCTGATATTTTAAATAAGTTTACTTCAAAGGACGAAGCAGAAGATGATATCTTAGATAATCTTGGCGAATAAAATGATAATAAAAAAAGAGTTCCAATCGGAACTCTTTTTTATTGACTTAATTAATTAAGCTCTCTCAACCTTACCGGACTTCAGGCAGGAAGTACAAACGTATAATTTCTTTGTAACTCCGTCAACTTTGCAGTTCACACGCTTGATGTTTGATTTCCAAATATGGTTTGATCTTCTATGAGAGTGGCTGACATTATTTCCATAATGTACTGCTTTTTCACATACTGCGCATTTTGCCATGGTATTGCACCTCCTTGCATTTCATTAAGCGTAGACATATTTCCACGCTCACAACATGAGATATTCTATCAGATATAAATTCATAATGCAAGCGAATTCAATAAAATATTTTGGATTTTAAGTGATACTTTTTATGATAGAATCATTATAATATAAGTAGATTGAAATATCATAAAGGAATGTATTTGCTTTTTTAGATTTATTTGAGTATAATAAACCACAGCTATGCACAAAATGGAGGTGTAATATATGAAAGGACAATTAGACACCGAATATGGTCAGATCCTTGTAGATGAGAATGTTATTTCCACATACGCAGGTTCCGTTGCAGTAGAATGCTTCGGTATTGTAGGTATGGCGGCAGTTAATATTAAGGACGGGCTTGTAAAGCTTTTAAAGAAAGATTATTTAAATCACGGAATTGATGTGACAATCGAGCAAAACAATATGATTAACATTGATTTTCATGTAATTGTTTCTTATGGAGTAAGCATTCAGGCAGTATCCGAAAACTTAGTTGAAACAGTAAAATATAAAGTTGAGGCTTTTACTGGAATGAAGATCAACAAGATTAATATTATTGTTGAAGGCGTTCGCGTCATCGATTAAGGAGGAGACAACAGTGGAAGTCAAGACAATTAACACTGAACTTTTAAAGAAGATGTTTTTAGCAGGCGCTAAAAATCTTGATTCAAAAAAAGAATGGATTAATGAATTAAATGTATTCCCAGTACCGGATGGCGATACAGGAACCAATATGTCAATGACAATTATGTCAGCAGCAAAAGAGGTAGCTTCCATCGAAGAGCCTACCATTGCAACACTTTCCAAGGCAATTTCTTCCGGTTCATTAAGAGGAGCCAGAGGAAATTCAGGTGTTATTCTTTCTCAGCTTTTCAGAGGTTTCTGCAAGGTCATTAAAGAATATGATGAGCTTGATGTACGCATTATCAATGATGCTTGTCAGAAGGCCGTTGCAACTGCATATAAAGCTGTTATGAAACCAAAGGAAGGAACCATTCTGACTGTAGCAAAGGGAGCCGCAGACAAGGCTGCTGAATTAGTAGATGAGACCGATGATATTGTTTTCTATATGGATGCAATTATCAAAGAAGCCGATCACGTATTGGATATGACTCCGGAAATGCTTCCTGTATTAAAGCAGGCCGGCGTTGTAGATTCAGGCGGACAGGGCTTGATGCAGGTTTTAAAAGGCGCATATGATGCTTTAATCGGAAAAGAAATTGATTATTCTTTAGAAGAAGCTCCAACTGCATCAAAAGCAGCAGAAGCGACCGAAACCACCGAAGAAGAAATCAAATTCGGTTATTGTACAGAATTTATTATTCTGTTAGAGAAACCTCTTACAAACAAAGAAGAATTAGAATATAAGGCTTATTTAGAATCAATCGGTGATTCAATTGTTGTAGTTGCCGATGATGATTTAGTTAAGACTCATGTTCATACAAACGATCCTGGTCTTGCTTTGCAAAAAGCACTTTCTCATGGTCAATTATCAAGAATTAAGATTGATAATATGCGCGAAGAGCATCAGGAAAAATTAATTAAAGATGCCGAAAAGCTTGCTAAGGCTCAAAAGGAGGAGGCAAAAGCTGCTCCGGCAGAACCTGAAATGCCTCATAAGGATATGGGTGTCATCACTGTTTCAATCGGTGATGGATTAAATGAAATCTTCCGCGGACTTGGTGTAGATTATATCATCGAGGGTGGACAGACAATGAACCCAAGTACAGAAGATATGTTAAATGCAATCAGCAAAGTCAATGCGGATCATATTTTCATTCTTCCGAACAATAAGAATATTATTATGGCAGCCAATCAGGCAGCATCCTTAACAGAAGATAAGGAGATTATTGTCATTCCTACCACAACTGTACCTCAGGGAATTACAGCATTGGTTAATTTCATTCCGGATCGCACTCCTGAAGAAAATAAGGAAACTATGACAGAAGAAATTTCCATTGTTAAGACCGGTCAGATTACATATGCAGTCCGTGATACCGAAATCGACGGCAAGGTCATCAAACAAGATGATTATATGGGAATCGGTGATAAATCAATTCTTTCTGTTGGAAAAGATTTAAAAGAAACCACATTAGAAATGGTTGAGCAAATGGTTGATGAGGATTCTGCAATTATCAGCATCTATTTTGGATCTGATATGACAGAGGATGATGCAAATGCATTAGCATCAGATTTAGAAGAGAAATATCCGGATCTTGAAGTAGAAGTCAATGATGGCGGACAACCGATTTATTATTATATTATTTCCATCGAGTAAGGAGAGCTTATGGAAAAGATTAGTCCAATTACCGAGATAAAGGGCATTGGGCCGAAAACAGAAGAAATATTTCAAAAGATAGGAGTATACACCGTTGGTGATATACTCCTTCGTTTTCCTCGGACATATATGCAATATCCGCCAATGATTGTCCCGGAAGACTTAAATGAAGATACCTTTGTAGACGGCAAAATATATGGGATTTGTTTAAGAATCACCAAAAGCCCTTTTACGAAAAATACCAGATCTCATAAAACCATTACTACTTTAACCCTTTCCGGGATTGAAATGGTTTGGTTTTCTGCGCCTTATGTAAAGAATGATTTACGCGCCGGTAAAGTCATGGTATTTTATGGAAAACTTTACAAGAAACAAAATCATTTGCATATGGATCAACCAAAATATTTTGATCCTGAGGATTATGCAAATCTAGTAGATGTTTATTTGCCGATTTATAGTCTAACCAAAGGACTATCAAACGAAACCATCAGCAAAGCAGTCAAACAATTATTAAACGAAGAGAACCTGTTTCAGGATTATTTGCCCAATGATATCCGAAAGGCGCAACATCTTTGCGAATACAATTATGCAATCAAGCAAATCCACTTTCCTGATTCCATGGACTCTTTGATTGATGCAAGACGAAGATTGGTTTTTGATGAATTTTTCTTATTCATCATGGCGATGCGTTATCAAAACAAGCTTCGTGAAAAAGAAAAAAGCGATTTTTGTTTTAAAGATTTTTCGTTTGTGGAAGGCTTGATAAAGAAGCTCCCCTTCGAATTAACAGAAGGGCAAATGAAATCACTTATGGAAATCAAAAGTGATTTGGAAGGCTCTTATAAAATGCAAAGACTTTTGCAAGGAGATGTAGGAAGCGGTAAAACTATAATTGCCTTTTTATTTATGGCCTGGGCATCTCATTTAGGATATCAGTCGGCCATTATGGCGCCAACAGAAGTATTGGCAAGTCAACATTATGAAACATTCCAAAATTATTGTAAAGAATTTGGTTTGAATTGCCCTGTTGTCTTATTGACAGGACAAATGAAGGCAAAAGAGAAGCGTGAAAGCTATCGAATCATCGAAGAAAATCCAAGCGCTATTATTGTAGGGACACATGCCTTAATTCAAGAGAAAGTGGTATATCAAAACTTAGCACTTGTTATTACAGATGAGCAGCATCGCTTCGGTGTAAAGCAACGTGAAACCTTCTCAAACAAAGGCTCAGCACCGCATATTCTCGTCATGAGTGCTACTCCAATTCCGCGTACATTGGGAATTATATTATATGGTGACATGGATATTTCGGTGATTGATCATGTTCCTTCTAAGCGATTGCCAATCAAAAATTGTGTCGTAGGGACAAAATTCCGGCCAAAAGCCTATGAATGGATAAAAAACGAAGTGAAAGCCGGTCATCAAGCGTATATCATTTGTCCTTTGGTAGAAGAGTCCGAAAACTCAGAAGGCGAAAATGTTAAGGATTATACGAAAACTGTTTCTGAGTATTTAGGAAGCGATATCAAAGTAGGTACATTGCATGGCAAAATGAAAGGGGCCGAAAAAGTCGCAATCATGGAGTCATTCTTGAAAAACGAAATCCAGGTTCTTGTCTCAACCACAGTTGTAGAAGTTGGAGTCAATGTACCGAATGCAACTGTTATGATGATTGAAAACGCAGACAAATTTGGTTTGGCACAACTCCATCAGTTGAGAGGACGTGTAGGAAGAGGTGATGCGCAAAGCTATTGCATCTTCATCAACACTTCTACAACCAAAACTGCAAAAAAGAGATTAGAAATCTTAAATCAATCCAATGATGGTTTTTATATTGCAAGTTGTGATTTGAAATTAAGAGGACCGGGAGATTTCTTTGGAATTCGCCAGAGTGGCGATTTAGCATTTACTTTAGCCGATATTTATCAGGATGCATCAGAGCTGCAAGCAGCATCCGATGCAGTTGACTCATTGCTTGAATCAGATCCTGATTTAATGAACATCGAGCATAAAGCGCTGAAATATGAAATGGAAACATCCATTGCCAAACAAATAGAACGAATGAATTTATAATTTATGATTCAATCAAAGTCAATCCCTCTAAACCAGGATGTATGGTCAGCGAGTAGTTTGTGTAATAAACCACAAACCCGGGATTGGCTTTGTTTGGTTTTTTCACATTTTTCTTTTGCAAATAATCGATTTCTAATTTTTCTGCATCCCGGCCTTTTGAATAATAACCGGCCAGACGACCTGCTTCTTCAAACACCCGATCCGGAAGTTCTTCTCCATTGGTTTTAACAATGACATGACTTCCAGGCATCCCTTTCGCATGAAACCACCAATCATTTCCGGTTGCAATTTTAAAGGTCAATTCGTCATTTTGATAATTATTTTTTCCCACAAAGATGTCAAAGCCGTCTGAGGAACGATAATGAAACGGCTTACTTTTTGGGGATTTATTTTTCTTTCCATAGCTTTTTTTGATAAAGCCATAGTCCATCAATTCATTTCGAATTTCGTTCAAATCCTCCACAGAAACAGCAATATCCAATGAATTTTGAATACTTTCGAGATGATCAATTTGCATCTTTGTCTCTTCAAGCAACTCATCCAAAGCTTCTTGTGTACGCTTTAATTTGCCGTATTTTGCAAAATATTTTTTTGAATTATCCAGCGCAGAGATTGTTTCATCAAGTGGAATCTTGATTTCGTTATCCTCATCATAATAATTTGGACAAACCGCAAATTTTGCTCCGGATTCAACCTGATATCCATAAACCTGAAGCAATTCACCATATAGTTTATATTTTTCTTTTTTCTCTGCATCCCGATATTGCTTTAATTGCAAATCATATTTTTTCGAAGTACGTTCAAGAGCAGTATTTACAACATGACGTAAATCAGTTGATTTTTGACGAATTCTGGTATATTTTTCTTTTTCATTAAAATACGAAAAAAGCACTTCAGAGATTGATTCAAAAGAAACAACGTTCAAATCTTCATACATATGAAGAGAAATCGCCGAATATTCCACAGGTTCAGAATCTTTATAAACAATGCAAGGCGAAAATTCCCCTTCTGAAATCCGTTTCATCTCTGATGTAAAAGCAGTTCCCAAATCAATCATGGTGATATCCGAAAGAGCTTGAATTGGTAAATCACCGTCAATATTAACTCGATAGCAGAATTCATGTGCCATCAAAGGACTGATTCCGGAATAGGACATATATATCGCCTTTGATACAGTCGTCGGGCGATTACGTATGGTACGAATAAATCCTTCCAAATCTTCAGCTAAAGGATTTTTCTTATCATTTTGTGTATTCGCAATTTCATAAGGAATTCCGGGTAATACTTCTCGTAAAGAACTGGTCGCAGCAGAAATACGTTTGATACTGTCGATGATTACACCGCGATCATCCACAAAAATAATATTAGAATGTTTTCCCATCAATTCCACAATCAATTCTTTGTGACATAAATCGCCCATTTCGTTCAAATGCTCAATTTGAATATGGATGATTCGTTCTAATCCTGGTTGCGAAACTGCTGTAATACGTCCACCGGAAATATGTTTTCTCAACAACATACAAAAAGCAGGCGCCTGCATCGGTCCCGGTTTATTTTCTTCAGTCAAATATAAAAACGGAAGAGAAGCATTTGCTGAAATGGACAAACGCTTATTTCCATACTCTTTGGTTTTGATTGTAAAAAGTAATTCATCATTTTCAGGTTGCGCAATCTTTGAAATCCTTCCATCAATCAAATATGTATTTAATTCATGTACAAGATTTGCAATTACAATTCCATCGAAAGCCATTTTTGCACCTCCAAATTTACTCTTAAATATTTTAAACTATTTTGCTAAAATAATATAGAGTATTTTCGGGCATTTATTTGACGAATATCCCATTTCGCATTATAATAGATTAGCTATGCAAAGAATTCATTTAGGAGTGAATATGATTAAGAGTATGACCGGCTTTGGTAGAGCCGAAGTATTAGAAGGAAATACAAAATTTACGGTGGAAATCAAATCCGTAAATCACCGGTATTTGGATATCAATATCAAGATGCCGAAGAAATTAAACTTTTTCGAGAGTTCTATCCGAAATCTCTTAAAGGAATATATGGAACGCGGTAAGGTAGATTTATTCATCACCTACGAAGATTTCAACGAAGACAGCGGATCGCTTAAATTCAACAAAGCTTTGGCCGGTGAATATCTTTCTTATTTGAAAAATATGGCTGAGGAATTTGGTTTAGAGAACGATATTCGTGTCAGCTCATTGTCTCGCTATCCTGAAGTCTTCACTTTAGAAGAGCAGGCAATCGACGAGAAGGAACTTTGGGCAGTCCTTGAAAAAGCTTTACGTCAGGCTTGTGAAAAGTTTGTAGAATCACGAAAAGTCGAAGGCGAAAATCTAAAGAAAGATTTGATTGGCAAATTAGATGAAATTTTAACCAGTGTTGATTTCATCGAAGCACGTTCCCCTGAAATTTTGAAAGAGTATCGTGCTCGCTTAGAAGAAAAGATTCAGGAAGTCTTGGGTGACAGACAATTGGATGATGCACGAATTGCCACAGAAGTTACCATTTATGCAGATAAAATTTGCGTAGATGAAGAAACAGTTCGTCTTCGGAGCCATGTAAATTCTGCAAAAGAGACTTTGAATAACGGCGGAAGCGTAGGTCGAAGACTTGATTTCATTCTGCAGGAAATGAATCGTGAAGCCAATACCATCCTTTCCAAAGCAAACAATTTGGAAATTTCGGATACCGGAATTGATTTAAAAACAAATATCGAAAAAGTCAGAGAACAAATTCAGAATTTGGAGTAGTTTTTAATGGATGGATTAATTATTATCGTAAGTGGATTTTCAGGCGCCGGAAAGGGAAGCATCATGAAAAATCTTTTGGAGAAGCATCCAGAAGATTATGCACTTTCTATTTCTGCCACATCCAGAAAGCCACGGCCGGGCGAAAAACATGGCACAGATTATTTCTTTATTGACCGTGCTAACTTTGAAGAGATGATTAAAAAGAATCAGTTATTAGAATATGCTGAATATGTTGGAAATTATTATGGAACACCTCGCAGATATGTAGAAGACAAGCTCAACATGGGCAAAAATGTCATCTTGGAAATTGAAATGCAGGGTGCTATGAAAATCAAACACAATATGCCTGAGACAAAAGTCATCAGCGTGTTTGTGAGCACTTTAGATGCTGTTACATTATATGGCAGATTGGTTGGAAGAGGAACCGAGACAGCTGAGGTTATCAAAAAGCGTATGGACCGTGCCCTCGAAGAATCAAGCGGAGTAGAAGATTATGATTATCTCTTGGTCAATGATGATTTAGACGAAACCACAGAGCTGCTCCATCAAATCATTATGAATGAACGCAACGGAAAACCGGAATTAAATAATGAGGAACGCGTTGCTTCAAATATGGATTTTATTAACGATATGAAATTTAAGCTACTTAGCTTTTCGAAAGGAGAATTACAATGATACATCCATCTTATGTAGAACTTATGAGAGTCGTAAATGACGACGTAGAAATCGGTGAAGAACCTGTAGTAAACAGCCGTTATTCCATCGTACTTGCAACTGCAAAGCGTGCAAGACAGATCATCGACGGTGCAGAACCTTTCATCGAAAATCCAAAATGTGATAAGCCTTTATCTATTGCCGTTCAGGAGCTTTATGAAGGCAAAGTAAAGATAATGTCTGAGGATACTACAAACTAGGACTTTTATGATTGAAAAAAGGAATGACTCAGGTCATTCCTTTTTCGTGTGAGAGAGAATGAAAATTTTATTTATATCTTTAGGATGCGACAAGAATCTTGTTGACTCCGAAAATATGCTTGGCTTATTGAGCGAAGCTGGCTATGAAATCACAGATGATGAAACCACAGCTGATGTAATTGTTGTAAACAGTTGCTGTTTCATTGGTGATGCAAAAGAAGAAAGCATCAATACCATCATCGAAATGGGTCAATACAAAGAAAAAGGCTCATTAAAGGCTTTGATTGTAACCGGATGCCTTGCGCAGCGTTATGCAAAAGAAATAAGAGAAGATTTGCCGGAAGTGGATGCCGTTATCGGAACCAATTCCTATGATGATATTGTAAACGCAGTCGAAGAAGCCTTAAAACATAATAAGTTTAATTCATTAAAGACTTTAGAAGGATTGCCTCACGATCCGCAAAAGCGAATCGTAACCACAGGTGGGCATTTTGCTTATTTAAAAATAGCAGAAGGTTGCAACAAAAACTGCACTTATTGTGTCATTCCATCTGTGAGAGGAAGATATCGAAGCAAAAAGCTTGAAGATTTGGTTGCAGAAGCAAATCGATTGGTTGATAATGGTGTAAAAGAATTAATATTGGTTGCGCAGGAAACAACGCTTTACGGAATTGATTTATATGGCGAGAAATCTCTGCACAAACTTCTTGATGCATTAAATGAAATTCCCGGTCTGTTTTGGATTCGAATTTTATATTGCTACCCGGAAGAAATTGATCAGCAATTAATTGATGCCATTAAGCGAAACAAAAAGGTTTGCCACTATTTGGATATGCCGATTCAGCATTGCAATGATGAGATTTTGCGCGCGATGAATCGAAAGACAAATAAGGCTGAACTGATTGAGCGGATTTCTCATTTGCGAAAAGAAATCCCTGATATCACCCTTCGTACCACTTTGATTACAGGTTTCCCAGGAGAGACACCAGAAATGCACGAAGAAATGATGCAGTTTGTAAACGATATGGAATTTGATCGCCTGGGTGCTTTTCCATATTCTCCGGAAGAGAATACAAAAGCCTTTGACATGCCAAATCAATTAGACGAAGATACAAAGCAACTCTGGAAAGATGAAATTATGGAGTTAGAGCAAGAAGTCATCTTTGATAAAAACGAATCTCTTATCGGCAGGGTGATGGATTGCTTTATCGAAGGAAAAGTCGCAGATGAAAATGCCTATGTAGGCAGAACCTATCGGGATGCGCCGAATGTAGACGGTTACATTTTTATCCAGACCGAAGATGCATTGATGACCGGAGATATTGTAAGAGCCAAAATTACAGGAACTTACGAATATGATTTAATAGGAGAATTATTATGAATTTACCAAACAAGTTAACTTTATTTAGAGTCATTTTGATTCCGTTTTTTGTATTTTTTATGCTTGCGCCTTTCTTTGAAGGATACGGCAATTACATTGCTTTAGCGATTTTTATTATTGCCAGCTTAACAGATTTGTTAGATGGAAAAATCGCCAGAAAATACAATCTTGTAACCAATTTTGGAAAATTTGCCGATCCATTGGCTGATAAATTACTTGTATCCGCAGCAATGATTTGTTTAATCGAACTGAATCAGCTTGCATCCTGGATTGTCATCATCATCATTGCAAGAGAATTTATCATCAGCGGATTCCGCTTGATTGCATCTGATAAAGGTGTTGTAATTGCTGCAAGCTACTGGGGAAAATTTAAAACTGTTTTCCAAATGTTTATGGTCATTGCATTGATTCTAAATTTTGATTTTGTATGGTGGAACTATGTAGAATTAGCACTTACCTATATCGCATTAATTTTGACCATCGTTTCACTGATTGACTATATGGTAAAGAACAAAGATGTATTAAAGGATACCAAATAATATGAGAATCATCGCCGGAAGCAGACGCAGTCTGCCATTAAAATCCGTTCCCGGTATGGGAACCAGACCGACCACAGATAAAACAAAAGAAACGCTTTTCAATTGTATGCAAGCCGAAATTCCGGGAGCATATTTCTTGGATTTGTTTGCAGGCTGCGGTCAAATCGGACTTGAAGCCATGAGCCGCGGCGCACAATATTGTGTTTTCGTTGAAAAAGAGAAAAAGGCCATCGCCTGTATTGAAGACAATATTTCTTTTACCAAATTCAACCAGGAAACAAAGTTGATTCCAAAAGAAGTCCTTTATGCATTAACCGAGTTAGAGGGCCGATATCAATTTGATATTATTTTTATGGATCCGCCTTACAATCACGAATTGGAAAAAGAAGTTTTGATTCGCCTACAGAATTCACCGCTGTTAAAAGAGGATGGTATGATTGTAGTTGAAGCTTCATTGCAAACTGATTTTTCATATTTGGATGATTTAGGTTATTCCATAATCAAGCAAAAAAAATACAAGAATAATACTCATATTTTTATTGAGAGAAAGCGTGTACATTAATTGAAACGAGCAGTTTATCCGGGTAGTTTTGACCCAATCACTTTCGGACATTTGGATATCATTGAACGTTCTGCAAAAATTGTAGACGAATTGATTGTCGGAGTACTCAATAACAGTGCCAAAAACTCATTGTTTTCAATAGACGAACGTGTTAAAATGATTGAGAGTAAAACCAAACATTTACCTAATGTAAAAGTGGTTTCATTCAACGGATTATTAGTAGATTTTATGGAGCAAAACGAAGCAACTATCATCATTAGAGGGCTTCGTGCTGTTACAGATTTCGAATACGAATTGCAAATCGCACAGGGAAATCATGTGCAAAAGCCGGATATTGAAACTGTATTTTTAACATCCAGCTTACAATATTCGTATTTGAGTTCTACAATTGTAAAAGAATTTGCGTCTTATGGGGGAGATATTTCTAAATTTGTACCGGAGGATCTGATACCTCAGATTTACGCAAAGTATAATATTAAGGAGAACTGATATGGCCAGTAAAATGGAACAAATTATTGACGAGATTGAAGAATACATTGACGGTTGTAAATTTACTGCATTTTCAAGTACCAATATTGTTGTAAATAAAGAGGAATTAGAGGAGCTGATTGCAGAACTTCGCAATCGTACTCCTGAAGAAATCAAGCGCTATCAGAAAATTATCAGCAATAAAGAAGCCATCATTTCAGAGGCGCAAAGAAAAGCTGATCAAATTATTGCACAGGCTCAGATTCAAACAAACGAACTTGTTTCAGAACATCAGATTATGCAACAGGCTTATGCTCAGGCAAATGAAGTTGTATTGATTGCCACAAAAGAAGCGCAGGAAATCATCGATAAAGCAACCCAGGAAGCAAACAGCATCAGAATGGGTGCTATGACTTATACAGATAACCAGTTAAAGGGCATCGAAGATATTTTAATTAATTCCATTGATACTTCAAAAGCCCGCTATGAGAATCTAATTGGTTCATTAAACGGATATTTGGAAGTTGTATCCAAGAACAGAGCAGAACTTTTCCCGGAACCGGAACCACCTAAGGCTCCGACACCAAAGCCGGAACCGAAAAAAGAAGCTCCAAAGAAGACCGATAAAACCATTGAGGTTCCAGAAGTCACATTAAGCGAAGAGGATCTGAAAGATTCTAAGGAATAAAGACAATTATCCGGCATCAAGATTTTTCGAAATCCTGATGCCGAATTTTATGTAAAAATATCAATTTCAGGAGAAACTATATGCGAGTATTAGAAAATTTAGAGCCAAACAGAGTATTTTATTATTTTGAAGAGATTGCAAATATCCCACATGGTTCAAGAGACACAAAACGAATCAGTGATTATCTGGTGGACTTCGGTCATAGATATCATTTGGAAACATATCAGGATGAAATGAATAATGTGATTTTAATCAAAGAAGCAACTGCCGGATATGAGAATGCCGAACCTATCATTATCCAAGGTCATATGGATATGGTTTGCGAAAAAGAAGCAGATTCCGATATCAACTTCGAAACAGACCCATTATCTTTATATATTGATGGTGATTTCGTAAAGGCCGAAAAGACAACCATTGGCGGAGATGACGGAATTGCAGTCGCATATGCCTTAGCAATTCTTGAATCAGATACAATTTCTCACCCAAGGTTAGAAGTCGTCATCACAGTCGACGAAGAAATCGGTATGCTTGGAGCATTCGAAATGGACCTTTCTAAGCTGAAAGGACGTCGTATGTTAAACATTGACAGTGATGATGAAGGACATTTCTTAACCGGTTGTGCCGGAGGTATGAGTGTAATATCGAATATTCCGGTAAGACGCGAAGCAATTTCCGGTCTGGGTCTGGAAGTTTGTATCACAGGCCTCGAAGGTGGACATTCAGGTGCTGAGATTGACAAAGAAAGAGGAAATGCCAATATTTTAATGGGCCGATTATTTGCATCCTTAAAAGAAGAAATGCCATTTTCAATTGTTCATTTTGCCGGCGGCACAAAAGATAATGCGATTCCAAGAGAATCGAAAGCACTGCTCGTAATAGATGAGGGTGACAAAGAAATTGCGAAAAACATCATCGAAGAAGTCTGCAAGCAGCTTCAAAAAGAGCATTCCGTTACAGATCCAAATGTCACAATTCAAACAAATTTCATTACAGAAGAAAAAAGTTATCAGGCATTGGATGCTTCTTCTGTCATGAAAATCATCTTTTTCTTGCGTGAAACACCGGATGGAATGCTTCATATGAGTAAAAGTATAAAAGGTTTGGTTGAAACCTCCTTAAATCTTGGCATTCTTGAATTACAAGAAGATGCGCTTCATATGGTTACATCCATTCGAAGCAGCGTTTCTACAAGAAAAGAAGATTTGAAGAACAGATTAACCATGTTAATTGAATTTTTAGGCGGAGAAGTCAATATTGAAGGAGATTATCCAGCCTGGGAATACAATTCAATTTCCCCGCTTCGTGACGAAATTGAAGCTGTCTATACTGACATGTTTGGAGAGAAGCCTATTTTCGAGGCCATTCATGCAGGATTGGAATGTGGAATCTTTTATGAAAAATTATCCGGATTGGATTGTGTATCTTTTGGACCAAATAATTTTGATATTCATACTCCAAAAGAGCGATTATCCATTTCCTCAACTAAGCGCGTATGGGATTTTATCATTAAATTCCTAGAACAAACAAATGAGACTCGATAAATATTTATGTGAAACAGGATGCGGTACAAGATTCGAAGTAAAAAAGAAAATCAAGCAAGGACTCGTAACAGTCAACGGAACGCCTGCAAAAGACGGCGGTATGATCATTGATGAATTACAGGATTACATTTGCTTCAACAATCAAAGATTATCATACGAAAAGGATTTATATTTTGCTTTTTATAAACCGGCAGGCTGCGTCACCGCCAATGAAGACGCTCTTCATAAGACGGTATTTGATTATTTTCCCGATGATATTCGAAAAAGAATCAATGCAGTCGGACGATTGGATTTAGATACGGAAGGGCTGTTATTTTTAACAAGCGATGGAGATTTTCTTCATCATCTGATCAGTCCTTCCCATCGTGTTCCAAAAACCTATTATGCAAGATTGGATCATGCAGTTCCAAATAGCGCAATAGAATCCTTTATGCAAGGAATCGATATCGGAGACGAGAAGCCTACCATTCCAGCTGAACTTGAGATTTTATCTGAAGAAGATTGCTTTTCAGCCAATCTTAAAATTTGCGAAGGCCGTTTCCATCAAGTAAAGCGTATGTTCCATTCCATAGGCTGTGAAGTCATTTATTTAAAGCGTATCAAAGAAGGAGCAATTACTTTAGACGGACTTTTACCCGGTGAATATCGGAAATTAACAGAAGATGAAATACAGCAACTGAAAAAGAAAGCCAACTAGCCTATATGAAAGAAATTAAGATATCAAAAAACGATTCCGGAATCCGATTTGACAAATACTTAAAAAAATTATTTATCAATGCAGGTAGCGGTTTCTTATATAAAATGCTTCGCAAAAAGAATATCACCTTAAATGATCAAAAAGCAGACGGAAAAGAGATTTTAAAGGTAGGCGATTCTGTGAAAGTATTTTTTTCAGATGAAACCTACAATAAATTCACGGCAGACCAAAATGTTCTTTCAAAAGAATTTGAAGCCCTTAAAAATTTAAAATATCCAAAGCCGGAGATTATATTCGAAAACGAAGATTTGATTTTATATAACAAGCCTCAAAATCTGCTTTCTCAAAAAGCAAAAGCTGATGATATTTCTGCAAATGAAATTTTGATTTCTTATATGATCAATCAGCATGAATTAACAGAAGAAGATTATCAAACCTTTCATCCTTCCGTTTGCAATCGATTAGACCAAAATACAACAGGCATCCTGGTTTTCGGGAAGAGCATGAAAGGTTTGCAGGAAATGTCAGAAGCGCTGAAAAATCGTACTGCGCACAAATACTATTATGCTATTGTAAATGGAAAATTTACGCAAAACGGAACCTTTCGCGGATATATCAAAAAAGATGGGGCAAATAATACAGTCACCGTTTATGACATCCAAAAAGATGGTGCTGATTACATCGAAACCGGCTTTTCCATGATTCAATATCATGAGAAATATGATTTTTCTTTTATAGAAATCGAACTATTCACCGGCAAGACGCATCAAATCCGCGCGCATTTGGCTCAAATCGGGCATCCGATTATCGGAGACTATAAATATGGCAATCGCAGCGTAAACGACCGATACAAGGCAAATTACGGCATCTGCACGCAATTGTTGCACGCCCATAAAATTGTTCTGCCGAATCTTGGAACCTTTGAAGCATCATTGCCAAAAGATTTTAATCGTTTATTAGATGGGGGTATATAAATATGGCAACCTGGAACTCCAGAGGATTAAGGGGCTCAGCTTTAGAAAATCTGATCAATCTAACCAATGACAAATATCAAACCAACCATCTGGCTTTAATTCAAAAAATCCCAACTCCGATTACGCCGATTAACATCGACAAGGAAACACATCATATTACCTTGGCATATTTTGACCAAAAAAGTACTGTCGATTATATTGGCGTCGTCCAGGGAATTCCTGTCTGTTTTGATGCCAAAGAGTGTCATACGGATACCTTTCCGCTTGCAAATATCCATCCTCATCAGATTCAATTCATGCGTGAATGGGAGAAACAGGATGGAATTGCATTCTTTTTAATTTATTTCACTCATAAAGAATCCTTTTATTATTTAAGATTAGAAGAATTAAATCGTTTTTGGGAACGGGCCAAAGCAGGCGGAAGAAAAAGTTTTCGCATAGAAGAATTGTGTGATGACTTTTATATTTCCAATACTTCTGGCGGCTTCATTCCATATTTGGAAACGATTCAAAAAGATTTAAATACCAGGGTTGACAATGGTTAAGTGAATCTTTTATAATTGTCTTGTTTTATTTTAATAATATGGTAGCGTATTATTGCTTTACAAAACTAAAGCAATTTAAAATTTCAACAACTAATGGAGAAGCAAGATTATGAAAGAACAACGATTGCATACACCTGATGGTGTAAGAGATATTTACAATGGAGAATGTCAAAAGAAATTAACATTGCAAAACCATCTTCACGACACCTTGGTTTCATACGGATATCAGGATATTCAAACCCCTTCCATTGAATTTTTAAATATCTTTTCAGAAGAAATTGGAGCAGTTCCTTCCAAAGATATGTATAAATTCTTTGATAAAGAAGGAAACACCTTGGTATTACGTCCTGATTTTACCCCATCTATCGCACGAAGTGCTGCAAAATATTATATGGACAGTGCTTTGCCGGTAAAACTTTGCTATATGGGAAATACTTTTGTTAATTCAACGGATTACCAATTGAAATTAAAAGAATCCACACAATGCGGTGCCGAATTATTGGGAGATTCTTCGTCTTCCGCAGACGGAGAGATTTTAGCCATGGTCGTAGATTCCTTAAAATCATGTGGTTTGGAAGAATTCAGAATCACTGTCGGACATTCTTTATATTTACCTGCACTGATTCAGGCTGCAAATATTTCAGACGATATCGCACAGGAAATCGAAGAATATCTCTCAAACAATAACCTGTTTGGGGTTGAAGAGATTGTAGACAAATTGGATATTAATGAACAATTAAAATATTTATTTAGCTTGCTTTCATCCTATGACTTATCAATCGATGTTTTAACCAAAGCAAAGCTTAGGGCAAAGGAATATGCTGATATCTATACCGCTTTGGATGACTTGGAATCTTTGTATGATCAGACTCGTATTTACGGAATTGATAAATATATCTCTTTGGAACTTGGCATTGTAAGTCATCATAATTATTATATTGGAGTCATTTTTGCAGGATATACCTTCGGAACCGGCGAAGCAATTGTGACCGGCGGAAGATATGATAAATTATTATCCTACTTTGGAAAGAATCAGCCTGCAATTGGATTTGCAATCAATGTAGATCAATTGATGGCTGCAGTTTCAAGACAAAAGATAGAAATTCCTGTTAAGCAAGAGGGCATGCTCTTGGTTTATAGTAAAGAAAATCGCACAGCAGCCATTGAGAAAGCATCAGCGCTTCGAAGCAGCGGTACAAAAGTGGATTTACTTCGGTATCAAAAAGAACTTCAAGCAGATGATTATCAAAATTATGCTGCCGAAAAACAACTTGCTGAAGTCGTATTTATGATTGATTAATAGTACTATTGGAGATAAAACAATGAGTGAAGATCGCTATTTAACATTCGCCTTAGGAAAAGGGCGACTTGCTAACCAAACCTTAGATTTATTCGAGAAAATCGGAATCACCTGTGAAGAGATTCGCGATAAAAATACAAGAAAGCTGATATTCGTAAATGAAGAATTAAAGCTTCGATTTTTCCTTGCAAAAGGACCGGATGTGCCGACTTATGTAGAATACGGCGCAGCAGATATCGGTATCGTAGGAAAAGATACAATTTTAGAAGAAGGTCGCAATATTTATGAAGTCTTTGATTTAGGCTTTGGTAAATGCAGAATGTGTATTTGCGGACCTGAAAGTGCAAGAGATTTGCTGATGCATCATGAGCAAATTCGTGTTGCTACAAAATATCCGAAAATTGCCAAAGACTATTTTTACAACAAGAAGCATCAAACAGTAGAAATCATCAAATTAAATGGTTCTATCGAGCTTGCACCAATTGTCGGATTATCCGAAGTCATTTGCGACATCGTAGAAACCGGAACAACATTACGAGAAAACGGATTAACTGTATTAGAAGAAGTTTGTCCGCTTTCTGCAAGAGTCGTTGTAAATCAAGTGAGCATGAAAATGGAAAATGAAAGAATCACAAAATTGATTCGTGATTTAAAGCATATCTTATAATAATAGCAGAGGTAGAATATGAGAATCTTAGAATTAAATGAACAAACAAAAACAGATTTATCAAAGAATCTTTTGAAAAGATCTCCGAACAGCTATGGGGAATATGAGAAAGTTGTTGCGGAAATAATCGAACAGGTTCGCGAAAAGGGCGATGAAGCCATTTTTGAATATACAAAAAAATTTGACAAAGCAGATATAAACAAGGACAATATTCTTGTAACAGAAAATGAAATCAAAGAGGCTTATGAAGCAGTTGATCAAACACTTTTATCTGTCATTCGTAAATCTCTTGTCAATATCAAAAAATATCACGAGAAGCAATTACAGAATTCTTGGTTTACATCAGAAGATGGAATCATTTTAGGACAGAAGGTATCACCGATGAACATTGCCGGTGTCTATGTGCCGGGTGGAAAAGCGGTTTATCCTTCTTCTGTATTAATGAATGTGTTACCGGCTAAAGTAGCAGGGGTACCACGCATTGTGATGTGCACACCTTGTGATGCAAACGGAAAAGTATATCCTTCCACCTTAGTTGCCGCAAAAGAAGCAGGCGTGGATGAAATATACAAATGCGGAGGAGCACAGGCAATTGCTGCCATGGCATTCGGAACAGAATCCGTGCCAAAGGTAGATAAAATTGTTGGACCCGGAAATATCTTTGTTGCCCTTGCAAAAAAAGCTGTATTCGGCTTCGTAAGCATCGATTCCATTGCAGGTCCAAGCGAAATTCTGGTTTTGGCTGATGAGACAGCAAACCCTCGGTATGTAGCCGCCGATTTACTTTCTCAGGCTGAACATGATGAAATGGCATCTGCCATCTTAATCACCACAAGCAAAGAGCTTGCCGAAAATGTTTCAAAAGAAGTCGATGGTTTTGTTGCTGTTTTATCACGCAAGGAAATTATTCAGAAATCATTGGATCAATATGGATATATTTTAGTTGCTGATAATATGCAGGATGCGATTGATGCAGCAAATACAATTGCATCTGAGCACATGGAAATTGTCACCAAAGATCCGTTTACAATCATGACCAAAATCAAGAATGCAGGCGCAATCTTTTTAGGTGAATATTCTTCCGAACCGCTTGGCGATTATTTTGCAGGACCAAATCATGTTTTACCTACAAACGGAACAGCGAAATTCTTTTCGCCGCTTTCCGTAGATGATTTCATCAAGAAATCCAGCATTATCTCTTATTCAAGAGAAGCATTGGAAGCTGTATATCAAGATATCGCAACCTTCGCAGATTGCGAACAGTTAACTGCTCATGCAAATTCAATTCGAGTAAGATTCGAGGACAAGGAGTCATAAAAATGGCTGAAAGAGTTGCAAAATTAAAAAGAAAGACAAAAGAAACTGATATTGAAATGACGCTGAATCTAGACGGAAGCGGCAAAAGTATGATCAATACCGGAATTGGATTCTTCAATCACATGTTAGAAGGCTTCTCCAAACACGGCTTTTTTGATTTAGAAGTCAATTGCGAAGGTGATATTGCTGTGGATTGTCATCATACAGTGGAAGATTGCGGTATCGTTTTAGGTACTGCAATCAAAAATGCAATCGGTGACAAAAAGGGAATCAAGCGATACGGAAGCTGTATTTTACCAATGGATGAAGTCTTAGTCCTTTGTGCTGTCGACTTATGCGGACGGCCATATCTTAATTTTGAAGCCGATTTTACTACAGATCGGGTAGGATATATGGATACAGAAACGGTCAAAGAATTTTTCTATGCAATTTCTTATACAGCAGGTATGAATTTACACTTAAAAGTCCTCAATGCAGGCAATAATCATCATATGATTGAGGCAATGTTCAAAGCTTTTGCAAGAGCTTTAGACGAAGCATGCGCTTATGATCCTCGCATCACAGATGTATTGTCAACGAAAGGAAGTTTATAAACTTATGGAGCAAAAAAATATCGTCGCAACCATATATTTAAAAAATGGAAAAGCAGTACGTTCTTTAGAAGATCACACAGAAATCCAAAATGTGTACTCCCTTTGCCAGATTTATAACGACAGCGGCATTGACAAAATTATCATTTTCGATTTGTCCGATGATGATGACGAACATGCCAAGAATGTTCATACTATCAAAAATATCAATCGGAATTTAGAAATCAAGACCTGTGCGGGCGGAAATATCAATCGCATTGACGATGTTAAAAAATTATTATACGCCGGATGCGTTCAGGTAATCATGAATGCCTCAAAACCGGCCAGTTCTTCATTAATTGAAGAAGCAAGCAATCGTTTTGGGAAAGATCGTATCGTGGTCTCTGTCTCAAATGTGGATTATATTTTCAAGAACAAAAATGCCCTTCGTGACATGATTCATGAAATGTATCTCATGAGCGAAGATTTAATCGACGCAGTGGAAAATATCACAAGTGTTCCATATGTGGTTCGCTTATCTGAATACAATTACGATAATATATTCGAACTGCTAAAACGCGACAATATCAGAGGAATCTCCGGACCATTTATCAATGATACCTCCAGAGATATTATGAAATTAAAATCTTCCTTGGCATCTGACGGAATCAATATGGATAATTTCTCGCCTGATTTAAAATGGGAAGATTTAAAGAAAAACTCCGATGGTTTAATTCCTGTAATTGTTCAGGATTATAAAACCGATCAGGTTTTAATGCTTGCTTACATGAACGAAGAGGCATTTAATACTACCATTAACATTGGCAAAATGACTTATTGGAGCCGTAGCCGGAATGAACTTTGGACCAAAGGAATGACTTCCGGTCATCTTCAATACGTAAAATCCTTAACAGCAGACTGTGATTATGATACAATACTCGCTAAGGTGTCTCAAGTCGGCGCTGCTTGTCATACAGGCGAGAAGAGTTGCTTCCATAACACAATTGTAAAAAAAGAATATATTGAGAAGAATCCGCTTAAGGTATTTGAAGAAGTCTACAATATCATTGCTGACCGAAAATCAAATCCAATCGAAGGTTCTTATACCAATTATCTTTTTGATAAGGGAATCGATAATATTTTGAAGAAAGTAGGAGAGGAAAGTACAGAGATTATCATCGCTGCCAAAAATCCTGATCCTGAAGAAATCAAATACGAAATTTCCGACTTCTTATATCATTGCATGGTGCTTATGGTTGAAAAGGGCGTTACCTGGGAAGAAATTACAACCGAACTTGCGCAAAGATAAAACAGCAAGAAGAGAGAATGGAGATTTTATGACAAAACTTGCATTAAGTGATGAAATCCTGTTAAGCGTAGATAAATCCGCTCGCTATATCGGGAACGAACTTAATTCTGTAGTAAAAGACAAAAACAAAGTAGACATCCGGTTTGCCATGTGCTTTCCGGATGTTTATGACATAGGAATGTCACATCTGGGAATTCAAATTCTTTATGATATGTTTAACAGAAGAGAGGATGTATGGTGCGAACGAGTATATTCACCATGGCCGGATCTTCACAAAATCATGAAGGAGCAGAATATCCCTCTTTTTGGTTTGGAATCACAAGAGCCAATTAAAGATTTTGACTTCATTGGAATGACATTACAATATGAAATGTGTTATACCAATATTCTGCAGATTCTGGATTTAGGCCAAATTCCGTTGCATAGCCAGGATCGAACCAATGACGATCCAATCATCATTGGCGGCGGTCCTTGTACCTACAATCCTGAACCGATTGCAGACTTTTTTGATTTCTTTTATATAGGCGAAGGTGAAACCCAATATGATGCCATCTTTGATTTATATAAAAAAATGAAAAAAGAAGATGGCTACGATCGCAAAGCATTTTTACATGAAGTTGCAAAAATTGAAGGAATGTATGTCCCTTCCCTTTACAAAGTTACATACAAAGAAGACGGAACAATTGCATCATTCTTACCAATCTATGATGATATTCCGACCAAAATCAAGAAGCAGGTCGAAGCAGATTTGGATCACGCAACCTATCCGGAAAAGCCAATCGTACCATTTGTACAAGCCATTCAAGATCGTGTCACACTGGAAATTCAGCGTGGCTGCATTCGCGGATGCCGTTTTTGCCAGGCGGGCATGATTTATCGGCCAAACCGAGAAAAAGATGTGTCTGTTTTAAAGGATTATGCACACAAAATGCTTGAATCCACCGGATATGACGAGATTTCACTGAGCTCACTCAGTTCTTCTGATTATCATCAATTAGAAGAACTTTCGGATTTTTTAATCAATGACTGCCGCAAGGATCGTGTGAATATTTCATTGCCGTCCCTTCGAATTGATGCATTCTCCCTTGATATCATGAGTAAAGTTCAAGATGTCAAAAAAAGCAGCATCACATTCGCTCCGGAAGCAGGTTCTCAGCGTATGCGAAATGTGATTAATAAAGGTTTGACTGTCGAAAATATAATGAATGGTGCGGGACAGGCCTTTGCAGGTGGATGGAACAAAGTAAAATTGTATTTCATGCTTGGCCTCCCCGGCGAAACAGAAGCAGATATGAAAGCAATTCCGGAATTAGCAAATGATATTGCAGCCCTTTATTATGACACCGTTCCAAAGGAGAAGCGAACCGGGCCGCCACAGATTACAATTTCCACTTCGTTTTTTGTGCCAAAGCCTTTTACGCCATTCCAATGGGCCGGAATGTTTACTCCGGAAAACTATTTAGACAGAGCACATTTAGTAAATGATCATTTAAAAGAGCAATTAAACCATAAACGAATTCGTTACAACTGGCATGAAGCTTATATCACAGTATTAGAAGGTTTCCTCGCCCGTGGAGACCGCCGAATCGGCAAAACCATCGAATATGTATATTCACATGGTGGTATCTTTGATGCATGGAGTGAATATTTCAATTTCGAACTTTGGGAAGATGCATTTGAAGCTACCGGAACCAGCTTAGAATTCTATGCATATCGCACCCGTAGCGAAGATGAAATCCTCCCTTGGGATTTTATCGATGTAGGTGTCACGAAAGCATTTATGTTGCGCGAGAAGCATAATTCCGAAGCAGAATCAGTAACTCCAAACTGCAGAATGAAATGTAGCGCATGCGGCGCAAAAGTTTATGGCGGAGGTGTATGTTTTGAAAATAAGAATTAAATTTCAAAAATCCGGTGTCATGAAATTTGTCGGTCATTTGGATATGATGCGTTATTTCCAAAGAGCCATCAGACGCGCTCATATAGATATTTGTTATTCGGAAGGCTATTCTCCTCATCAAAAAATGTCTTTTGCTTCGCCTTTAGGCGTTGGAATTACAAGTGACGGAGAATATTTGGATATTGATGTTAATTCCACTGCATCTACCAAAGATGCTTTAAAAACCTTAAATGATACAATGGTTGACGGCGTCAAAATTGTAGGATACAGACTTTTGCCGGAGCATGCCAAAACTTCTATGGCAATCATTGCTGCCGGAGAATATGTATTAAGTTATAAAGACGGCTACGATAGTCCTTTTACCTATGAAGAATGGGAAAAGAAACTTGATGAATTATATTTTTCGCAAGAAAACTTTGTCATCTTAAAGAAAACAAAGAAATCCGAAAAAAATGTTGATTTAAAGCCTTTGGTATTTGATTTCAAGCTGATTAAAGATGAATCTGACAAACCATCATTTCATTTATTTGTATCAACCGGAAGTACTGATAACTTAAAGCCGGAGCTTGTTCTATCGTCAATCTATGAAAAAGCCGGACTTGAATATAATCCATTGGCCATTCAGATTCACAGAGTTGATTTGTTTACCAAAGATGAGCAGGGGAATTTTATTTCCCTCGGCGAGATGGGAGAAGTGATTGAATAGCATGAAATACGGTTATGCATTGACAACGCATCAAATTAACAATCAGGAATATATCGTATGTTTACATCTTGATGACAACCGCAATCTCATGGGCATACATATCAGCAATCAAAGTCAAAAACAAATTTTGAATCATATTTATGTCGGAAGAGTTGAAAATATCATTCCCTCGATAAAAGCTTGTTTTGTTCGCTTTGCGCAAGATCAGGTGTGCTTTTTGCCCCTGAGCGAATGTGAATCTCCGTATTATTCAAAAAAAAATTCAAAGAAAAGCGGCCTTTGCTGCGGAGATGAAATCCTGATTCAAATCACCCGAGAAGCATTAAAAGAAAAAGAGCCTGCAGCAAGTTGCAACTTTACGCTTCAAGGAAAATACATGGTTTTGACAACCAAAGATAAGTCATTTTCCGCATCTTCGAGACTTTCAGTCGACGACAAGAATCGAATGAAAGCTTTATTGAAAGAGCAGGTAGATGCCCGGGAAAACTTTGGCATTGTAATTCGAACCATCGCACAAAATGCTTCAGATGAAGATTTGCTTTCTGATTTCTTTAATTTGCAAGCCCAATTTCGACAAATTGAAGAAACCTATACTCATAAAGCTTTATATGATGAAATATGGGCTGAAGCGCCAACCTATATTAATTATTTAAAAAATCAATTTCGACCAAACGAGGAAGAAATCGTAACTGATATTCCGCAAATTGCCGACGAAATCAATCGGTCTCTGCCGGTTGCGAAGGAATCCTTGCGCTTTTATGATGATAAAGTCGTTTCTCTTTCGACTCTTTATCATATTAGAGGAAACATTGATAGCCTGTTAGCCAAAAAGATATGGCTAAAATCCGGTGGGAATATCATTATAGAGCAGCTTGAAACTTTGACATTCATTGATGTCAATACTGCAAAAAGCGATAAAAACAAATCAAATGCCTTTGCAATTAATCATGAAGCAATGCAAAGTGCATTAAGACAAATTGCCCTTCGCAACATATCCGGGATGATATTGATTGACTTTATCAATATGAAACCTGAAGAAGAAAGTGCGCTAATAGAAGCATTAAAGGCAGAAACAAAAAAGCATGAAAATCCATGTCGATTTGTGGATATTACAAAATTAGGGCTTGTAGAATTAACCAGAAAAAAAGTGCAAAAGTCTATAAAAGAAATATGTCAAATTTCCTAAAAATATTGTTGACTCATGATATTTGGTATGTTATTATACTTGAGTATGCCGCACAACGAGGTAGAAGTCTGTTCTTTTTTAACAGCACCGAAGTTGGCGAGTAATGATAAATAGGAGGTGCCAATATGTACGCAATTATTGCAACAGGTGGTAAACAGTACAAAGTTTCAGAAGGCGATATCATTACCATTGAAAAGCTTGGAGTCGAAGCTGACGAGAAAGTTACTTTTGATCAGGTTTTAGTAGTATCTGGTGATGAATTAAAGGTAGGCGAGCCTACAGTTTCCGGAGCTACTGTTGAAGCTACTGTCATCAAAGAAGGCAGAGCAAAGAAGGTAATCGTTTACAAGTATAAGAGAAAATCCGGTTACCACAAAAAGAACGGCCACAGACAGGCGTTCACCCAGGTTAAGATTGACAAGATTAATGCTTAATTATTGTTATGATTACCGTAACGATTTATCAGAAATTCGATAAGATTATCGGTTATGAAATGAAAGGTCATGCAGGTTATGCAGATAGTGGATTTGACATTTATTGTTCCGCTGTTTCTGTTTTGGCTATCACAACCGCAAATGCATTAGAGGAAATCGTAAAGAAATCCATTCATGCAGAGCAATCAGAAGGATATCTAAAGGTTATGCTAAATGATACTCCGGATGAACATAGTCAGATCTTATTTGAATCTATGATTCTGGGACTTAAAGGAATTTTGAAAGACAATGGAAAGAAATTTCTAAAAGTAAATTTCGAGGAGGTGTAAGACATGTTAAATATGAACCTTCAGCTTTTCGCTCATAAGAAGGGAGTTGGATCTACCAAGAACGGTCGTGATTCAGAATCCAAAAGACTTGGAGCAAAGAGAGCAGACGGACAGTTCGTTAAGGCTGGAAATATCCTTTACAGACAGCGTGGAAAGAAGATTCGTCCAGGTGTCAATGTAGGCATCGGCGGAGATGATACATTATTCGCAAAGGTAGATGGTGTATTAAGATTCGAGCGCGTTGGAAGAGATAAGAAGCAGGCTTCTGTTTATCCAGTAGCAAACGACTAATATTGTTTTATGAACCCCGACTGTGTTTACAGGCGGGGTTTTTTTACCGGAGGGAATCCAATTATGTTCGCAGATCGAGCAAAAATCATTATCAAATCAGGAAAAGGCGGAGATGGACATGTCTCTTTTCGCCGCGAAAAATATGTACCGGACGGCGGACCTGATGGCGGTGACGGCGGAAAAGGCGGAGATGTCATCTTTGAAGTTGATCCGGGATTAAATACATTAACAGATTATAGACATCGCAGAAAATTTGCTGCAGAACCGGGCCAAGAAGGCGGTAAAAAGAATTGTCACGGAAAAAACGGTGAAGATTTAATCTTGAAAGTTCCGGAAGGAACAGTCATTAAAGATGCCGAATCAGATAAAGTAATTGCGGATATGTCAGGCGATAATAAGCGTCAGATTGTATTACGCGGTGGTCGTGGTGGAAAAGGCAATCAACATTATGCAACTCCTACCATGCAAGCACCAAAATATGCGCAACCCGGACAGGAAGCAATTGAAATCGAAGTAAAGCTGGAATTAAAAGTTATTGCGGATGTGGGATTGGTCGGTTTCCCGAACGTCGGAAAATCAACATTATTATCGCGCGTCACCAATGCACAACCAAAAATCGCAAATTACCATTTCACAACCCTGCAGCCAAATCTCGGTGTTGTGGATATGGAAGAAGGATTTGGTTTTGTCATTGCAGATATACCGGGATTAATCGAAGGCGCATCAGAGGGCGTAGGTCTTGGACATGAATTCTTGCGTCATATTGAACGCACAAAAGTTATGATTCATGTGGTAGATGCCGCAGGAACAGAAGGCCGAGATCCGGTTAAGGATATTCGAGATATCATGAACGAATTAAGCGCCTATAATCCTAAGCTTTTAGAAAAACCTCAAGTCATTGCAGCTAATAAAATAGATGCAATTTACGAAGGTGAAAACGAAATTATCGAAACCTTACGCAAAGAATTTGAGCCTGACGGAATTGAAGTATATCCAATTTCAGCTGTCAGCGGAAAAGGATTGCGAGAATTATTATATAAAGTAAAAGAGCTATTGGAAAAATGTCCTAAAGAGCCTGTTGTGTATGAATCTGAGTTTGATCCATCACTTCGCTTCTTTGAAAATGAACCTTATACAATCGAAAGAGCAGATGATGGCGCATTTGTTGTAGAAGGACCTAAAATCGATAAAATGCTGGGCTATACCAATATCGATTCCGAAAAAGGATTCTTATTTTTCCAACGCTTCTTAAAAGAACAGGGAATTCTGGCAGAATTAGAAGAGCTTGGAATTCAGGATGGTGATACCGTTCGTATGTACGGTAATGAATTTGATTATTATAAGTAGAGGATATTATGACAAGTAAGCAAAGAGCATATTTAAGTTCATTAGCAAATTCAATCACTCCGATTTTTCAAATCGGAAAGGCGTCTCTTACACCTGAAATCATCGATGCAATCGATGATGCACTCGAAAAAAGAGAATTGATCAAAGTATCGGTTTTAAAAAACTGTATCGATGATCCGAGAGAAATTGCCAATGTAATTGGTGAGCGTACACATAGCGAAGTTGTAAAAGTGATTGGTAAAAAAATGATTTTCTATCGTAAAGCCAAGAAAAACAGCAAAATCGAACTCCCAATGTAAACCTAAGAAAAGGGGCATTTCATGAAAATAGGAATTTACGGCGGATCATTTGATCCTATACATAAAGGTCATATTTATATGGCCGAATCAGCAATGAAACAGTTCTCCCTAGACCGTTTATTGCTGATGCCATCCTATATATCCCCAAACAAAGCGGATGAAACACTTGTCACATCTGAGCATCGCATTGCGATGTGTCAGCTGGCTTCAAAGCACAATCCCAAAATATCGGTAAGTGATTATGAAGCCTCATTATCAAAGGTCAGCTATACCTATTTGACCATGCAAGCGTTTCAAAAACGTTATCCGAATGATGAGAGATATTTCATCATGGGAGGAGATTCTTTGGATTATTTTGAGAAATGGATTCATCCGGAAATCATAGCCGAATGTGCCCATATCTTAGTCTTAGAGCGTGAAAAGTTTACCGTAGATGAAATGGAAGAGAAGATTGCACATATTAAAAGTTGTTTTCCTGCAAACATCTCTATTATCCGTTCAAAGCCTTTTTGCGCCTCTTCGACGGATATTAAGAAACAACTCCTAAATAGCCCTAAAGAATGTCCTAAAGAGCTAAATACGGACGTTTATGAGTATATATGTGCTCATCATTTGTACGGATTATAAAGGAAAATGCAAATGGAACGCAAAGAGATACAAAAGAAGTTAAAAAAAGAACTGGATAAAAATCGTTATCTGCATACTCGCGGCGTAATGTATACCGCTTCCTGCCTGGCGATGCGCTATGAATATGATATTGAGAAAGCAATGTTGGCAGGATTATTGCACGATTGTGCTAAATGTTTATCCAATGAGCAGCAAATAGAAATATGCGAGCAACATCAAGTTACAATCTCTTCAATAGAACATCAAAACCCTTTTTTACTTCATCAAAAAACAGGTGCAATTATAGCGGAAGAGGAATATGGAGTAAAAGATCCAGAAATTCTTCATGCAATTTCAGTTCATACAACAGGCTGCGTTGAAATGACACTATTGGATAAGATTATATTTGTGGCAGATTATATTGAACCAGGAAGAGATAAAGCAGAACATTTGCAGGAAATCAGAAAAGAAGCATTTGAAGATATCGATGCCTGCGTCGCAGATATCTTATATGATACCATTCATTATCTAAACAAAAGAAGCGGCGCCATTGATCCCACCACAGCGCAAGTATATGAATATTACCGTCAATACGAAAAGGAGCAACCATGGAAACTTTAGAATTAGTAAAATCAATCAAAAATGCTTTAGACGATAAGAAAGCAGAAGAAGTAACAATCCTCGACATCAGCGAAATTTCAAGCATTGCTGATTATTTTATTATTGCAAACGGTAATAATCCAAATCAGTTGACAGCAATGCAGGACGCATGTGATGAAGCTATGGAAAAAGTCGGCGTTCACGCAAAGCAGATTGAAGGAAATAATAATTCAACTTGGATTTTAATGGATTATAGTGATATAATCATTCATTTGTTTTCGAAAGAAGATCGCCAATTTTATAATCTTGAAAGAATCTGGAAAGATGCAAAACCTGTAGAATTATAAAAGCATGTTGCTATATCACAAAAAGTGTTCCGCTAAAAAAAGCGGAACACACCAAATACTTTTCCAAGAATCTTGCAGTCCGGAACGATAATAGGATCCATATTATCATTTTCGGGCTGTAATCTTATATGGCCATTCTCTTTATAGAAGGTCTTAACAGTAGCAGAGTCATCTACCAAAGCCACAATAATGTCACCATTATTCGCAGAATCCTGCTGCTTCACCAAAATCTGATCCCCATCAAAAATACCAACATTAATCATACTTTCACCTTTTACTTTCAGCATGAAAGTCTGCTGATTCGGCATATATTCTGCCGGAATCGGGAAATAACTGTCTATATTTTGAATCGCAAGAATCGGCTGTCCGGCAGCAACTTGTCCTACTAAAGGAACATTTACCACTTCACGTCTGGTGAGATTAAAATTCTCGTCTATAATTTCGATTGCACGAGGCTTCGCAGGATCGCGCTTAATATAACCGTTGATTTCCAATTTTTCAAGATGAGAGAATACCGAAGAAGTTGATTTAAGATTCACCGCCTCACAGATATCTCTAACTGTAGGTGGATATCCTTTATTCAGGATTTCGGTCTTCATATATTCTAATATTTCTTTTTGCTTTTCGCTGATTTTACCGTATGACATTAATTTTCCTCCGAAATATATTCAAGTCTCGCTCATTTATTTATAAAAATGATAGCATAAGCAATTTGAAAAAGCAAACATATATTCGCGAAAATTTGTTCGATTATTTTGTTGACAAACGGTTGTTCGGGTGCTATATTAAATTTGCAAACAGTTGTTCGACGAACATATGATCGTTTCGATTATAAGTAGGTAGCTATATTCACTAATGGGTAATGTACATATTCGGAGGTTTTACAATGAGACCATACAAAATGAGACCATACAATCATAAGATTTCAGCCAAAGCAAACAAATCATTACAAAAGAGAGCTGTCGTGGTTGCATTACAGAAAAGATTAATCGCAATCAGTGCAATTTTAATTATTTCACTCATTATTCTTTCAGGCACAACATTTGTGGCCTTCGCAAAAGCATCAAAGCAGACTAAGCCGGTCAAAGAATATATTAGTATTCAAGTTCAAACAGGAGACAGTCTTTGGAGCATAGCAGAAGAGTATACAAAAGATTATGATATCAATATCGAAGATTACATTAATGAGGTTAAATCTGTAAACAGCTTAAAGTCAGAATCCATTCACAGTGGACAGTTCATTATCGTACCGGAATATCATACCTCAGCATTATAATATATCTTCAAATATCATTACTCCGTTTCATTCCCAAGGGCCTTTTTTGTTTCATCTGTTTCGAATAGGCCCTTTTCATTTGAATTCTATATATACTTATTATATAATAGCAACGGAGCGTGAATATGTTATGATAAATTTTTTATTTGTAATTATTTTTAATTTTTATAAAGCCCCTTTTGTTATTACAGAAATGCGAAAGAGAGCACATCATCCGGAAAAATACACGGTTCACCAAAGATATTCCTTGGTTCACAAAGTCATTTTTTGGATGAATAAAACAGGCAAGTTCAAAACAATTGCCTACGGTCAGGAAAATCTTCCTGAAAAGGGCGGATATATCATGTATCCGAATCATCAAGGCAAATATGATGTATTAGGTATTATTTTCACACATAAGAGACCCTGTTCCTTCGTCATGGATAAATTCAAATCACATACTGTTTTAGTACGTGAATTTATCGATTTGGTCCAAGGCAAACGTCTTGAGAAAAACAATCCAAGACAAGGACTTCAGATTATCAATGAAGTTTCAGATGAAGTATCAAAAGGAACTCCATATATTTTATTCCCGGAAGGCGGATATCAGTTTAATAACAAGAATAAATTAGGAGAATTCAAAGCAGGGAGCTTTAAGATTGCCTTAAAATCAAAAGCACCAATTGTCCCTGTAGCTTTATTTGATTCTTATAAAGTTTTTAACTCCTTTCATGTAGGCCCAACCACAACCTATATTTATTATTTACCGCCAATTTATTATGATGAATATAAGGATTTAAAGACCCGAGAAATTGCTGACTTGGTAAAGAGTCGAATCGAAGAGAAGATTGAATGGTTTAAAGAAGAACAAAAAAGCGGTTCTTTAGAAAAATAATAAAATAGAAATACCTCATATGATTCTATGAAATCATATGAGGTATATAGTGGCTTAGTTTTCAAGACAAAAAAATTGTCATTTTATAATGAATCTATGTTAAGGGTAGAGGGGGAGCCCCTCCACCACTATAACCAAAGTTATGCAGCATAGTGTTCTACCGATTCCAACGCTCCATCGTAG
>SVFB01000124.1 GCA_015057085.1 Lachnospiraceae bacterium | reverse complement strand
TATAACCCCTACCTTCGCTTCGCTTAGAGGAAGGGGTCTTATCCGACTGAGATAAAAAAATCCCTGATATAGCATTTACTATACCAGGGACGAATGATCGTGGTGCCACCCTTGTTCATTGTTATTGATGTAAAAAACAAAAGGCGGATTCCATTTTTAGAATCCGCCACCAAAAACAATCTCATTTTGATACAGAACATAGATAAAAATATAAATTATATCTGTTCGATATCTCATCCTTATAACGTAGGAAAACCGGCGCCGCTAATCGTTTGGTTAAAAAACTTTCGCTTTGCTCTCACGAATCCATTCCGTACAAACTATCTTGTTCATTTCCACCAACCATGAACTCTCTGTGAAGAATCATCTGCCGTACTACTTTCGATCATAGATTTGCTCTTTATGTATGAGTGCATTTTAATACAACCATATACCGCTGTCAACAATTAAAATAAAAACTTTAAAAAATTAAGTGAATTAAAAGAATTAGTCTTCTCCTAATTTCTTTTTCTGTTGATGGCCTGTAATTTTTGCAGCCAAATACCGCGGTAAAATTTTTCCTCCAATAACGGCAAGTTTCATTTTTATTTCAGGAACAATTATCGTCTTACCTTTCTTCATTCCTTTTATTGCTTCGGAAACACAAAACTCTGCTGAAATCCCGGGTAGCGAGAATTCTACATTTGCAACATGATTAAATTCTGTATCTACCGGTCCCGGACACAAGGCGCTGACATGGATATGGCGCCATTTGGCTTCCGCCACTTCAACGGAAATTGCCTCAGACAAACTCGTAACATAACTTTTTGTAGCATAATATGTAGCCATGTATGGTCCGGCAGGAAAAAGTCCTGCTGAGGAAGCTACATTCAATAAATATCCGCCACCCTGCTTTTTGAATTTGCGCAAAGCCAGTTTAGAGATGATATGTAATGCTTTAATATTTACATCAATCATAGACAGTTCCTTTTCTAAATCACTGTCCATAAAAGATCCGCAATCTCCAAAACCGGCATTATTAATGACAATCCCCAAAGGTTTATCTGAAAGAAAACGAAAAAGTCGATCACATTCAGTTTGCCAGGTGAGATCAGCCGGAAACACAGTGCACTCAATCTTAAATTCAGCCTCAATTCTTTTTGCTAAATCAATCAGGCGTTCCTTACGTCGCGCAACCAAAATTGGAACATATCCTTCGTTTGCTAATTGCATCGCAAATTGAGTACCTAATCCGGAGCTTGCTCCGGTAATTAAAGCGTATTTATATTTCTTCATAATTCATAATCTCCAACTACATATTTAGTCATCATTTTCAATTGATTCCATAAAGTAAATGCGTGAAGCAAAATCAGAAAAATATCTGGTATTTTCATCATATCCTGTTCCGGAATAAGCTGCATGCAATTTGACACCTTTCATCAATACATCGCCATAAGAAATATAATCTTCTGTTTCTCCGGGCATTGTAACAAACTTCGAAATCATATTATGAATCAACGAATCCGGTTTCACGTGTATTGGCGCCGCTGTATTGATCAAGTCACCAAATCCCTTGATATTATAACGCAATTCTCTATTCTTAAATGAGTATTTAATATCACTCTTTAATCCTTTAGGCGTATATTGTTCAAATTGAACATTTGGCTCCACCAGTTCCTTCATCAAAAATCCAACAGCTTTTTTCTGATCGGTTGATACGCAAGTCCATTCATGAACATTTTCACTTCTTCCACGATAGAATTTTCCAAGTTGAAGGGTCTCACGCCACTCTTTATAAATGTTAATTTGATTTTTAATTTCCTTTAAATCTTCAGCAGATGCGTCACATAGATTGCATTCATAACCTAATACACCAAATGCTGCAACATTAAATCTTGTGGTTAACGGAGCGATTCTCAAGGTCTGATGATTCGGGCATGCAGAAACATGAGCTCCAAGTGTGTTCATCGGATATCCATAGCTGTAACCCGTCTGACCGTTTACTCTATAAACCGCATCCGTATCATCGCTGGCCCATATTTGAGGGAAGTATGATAAAATTCCAAGATCAAAACGATTTCCACCGGCGGAACAACCTTCAAATAAAATCTCCGGGAATTCTTTCGTCAATTCATCAATGATATGATAAAGACCGATTAAATATCTATGAGCGACTTCCCCTTGATGTTGTTCATCTAAATATGGCGAATAATAATCTGAAATAATACGATTCATATCCCATTTCACATATGAAATATTTCCTGAACGGAAGACATTTTTCATTGCATCAATTATGTATTCGACCACCTCAGGATTACATAAATCTAAAAATCTTTCATTACGGCCTTCTGTGTGAGGCTTTCCGGGAATTGACAAAGTCCAATCAGGATGCGCGCGAAAAAGATCGGAATCCACATTAATCATCTCCGGCTCAACCCAGATTCCAAAATCCATACCAAGTTCATTAATTTTGGCAGCCAACCCCTCTACTCCATCAGGAAGCTTCTTTTTATTCACAATCCAATCGCCCAGTGAACAAGTATCATTATCTCGCTTTCCAAACCAGCCGTCATCCATAACAAAAAGCTCAATTCCCACATCATGACCGGCCTTTGCAAGTTTTAATAATTTCGATTCATTAAAATCAAAATATGAAGCTTCCCAACTGTTTAACAGAATAGGACGTACTTTATTTTTCCAAGCGCCTCTTACGATATGATTGCGAACAAACGAATGCATGTTCTGACTCATACCGTTAAATCCTTGATTCGAGAATGTCATAACTGCTTCCGGCGCTTCAAAGGAATCGCCCGGTTCCAGATTATATTCAAAGGATCTTGGATTGATTCCGCTGGCGAATCGTAATTTATAATACGCATTCACGTCACAAACTTCATAATGATTACCACTATAAATCAAATTAAAACCATAGCATGGTCCATAATCTTCGGATGTTTCTTCACGCGATAACATCACAAATGGATTTGCGCGATTCGAAGATGTTCCTGTGAAAGAAGAATTCACATAAGCGCCGGCTTGTGTTTTCATTTGATAGCGCTTCATCTCTCTTGCCCACGCACCGTGAAAAGAAGTCATGATAAAGTCGTTGTTTTCAAAGTCTATCTGATTACTTAAAAGACGAGTTAATTTAACTGCGTTTTCGGAGGAATTTTTGACAACAGAGGAACGAACAATCGTATCGCACTGTTCAAACACAGAATAATTTAGTGTTAATTCTTGATTATATTCTTTATCTACAAGCTTGATTTTTAACTGTTCAGCGGCACCTGTTTCATCGTATGAAAAAGGCATTGTGCGCAATCTTTCTTTCTCTTTTAAGATTTCATAGCTTGAAAACAGAAAATCACAGGTTCGACTGCCATCATGATGAACCATTTCAATAAATGGCTCACGCAAATCACCTTTTCCTTCGGAAGACATCTCTAAACGAATATCTTCTAATGTAAACGAAGGGTCATCTGCACTATATGTATTAGAATTACCCGGAACAAATTTACGCTTTTCATAAAAGCATTCCAAATCAGAAGCAGCATCCACACGAATGTGTTCTCCGTAATATAAGTGCTCTAAATGACCGGACGGAAGAACCCGAAACGCATAGGTGGTATGATTTGTATCTAAAATAAAAGTTTGATCCAATTCTCTTATCATCGCATTTACCTCATTATGATTATTATCAATTTTATCCCAATTGAGTGAAAAAAGAGGTGCAGGTCTTCTGCACCTCTTAATTATAACTGATATCAGATTATTCAGCACTATAGTTTTTCTTAGCCTGCAGTTCTTTCGTGATTTCAAGTAACTTATCATCTGTAAGAATATAATTCTTATGGAAAATAAATACCGCAATAGCCAATACAAAAATCGGAGCTAATGTCATGGTCAAACGAAGTCCTACAACGGAATTGTTTGATACTACGGTCGCACCATTTGCGATAATGTCATCAACTACCTTTGTAAGTCCTTTTACAAGACTTCCATCAATTGCTTTGATTGCATTATCAGACTCACTGATATGGAATACAGAAAGGCAAATGGAAGCAATTAATGCAGCCACACCGCTTGCAAGTTTTACAACAAATGTCTGCATAGAGAAAATAACAGATTCATCTCTTCTACCATTCTTTAATTCGCCGTAATCAACTGTATTTGCAAGGAATACGGTTACAATTACATTTAACATACCTACAGCTGACATGATGAAGAAGCCCGGTACAAGGAACGGATATACAGTTGAAATTCCTGTTAAAGCCATTACAAGAAGTACTACATATCCGCAGATTGCAGATCCAATGCTGATATAGAACACTTTCATAATGTTAAAGAATTTTCGCAATACAGGGAAGAAAATCATCATAGAGAGAATCTGAATCGCCCCGCTAAACATATTAAACAATGTATAATTTCCGGTCCAGTTTGATCCTGCCAAATCATATTTGAAGAAGTAGATCAAAAGGTTTGATGTAATATAGGTTGCTGTATTAACCAGTACAATGGCGATTACCATAGTCATAGCCTGATCATTGTGAACCAATGATGAGAACATCTCTCCTACGCTGGCGGTCTTCATATCTACTGAAGATTTTTCCTTGATGCATAAGCAAGTAATCAAAATAAAAATAAAGAATACAATTGCAATAATCAAAGAGAAATACTTATATCCCAGTCTTTCCACTTCCTTCGTAGAAAGAACGGAAGCGCTTACTGATTGCTCTGAAGAATTTGAAATAGTTTCATATACATCAGAAGTTACATAAACAGCCATAGAAACTTCATCCGCATCTGCAGAGTCCATAACGATGCTCATTTCAGCATTATCATTTGATAATTCTGTCTTATTTACAGTTATGCTGAAATCTGAATTATCTTGATTGAATGAAATCTCATGATCAAACTCAGACTGATCTGCAGTAATTTTAATTTCTTCAATTCCGGAAGTGATTTCTAATACATTTCCGGTTGCAACACCTGCATCATCCTTTTCAATCACATAAACAACTGCCTGCTGTTTGTCGGAATTTAATACTAAATCCTCAATATCTGTACTTTTCGCAGTCATTGCAGAACCGATATTTGTAACAGCCAAAACCGTAATGATTGTTACGATTGCAGAACCAACACCGGCGCATGTACGAGCCAATGCTGATAAGTTCTCGCGCTCTTTTCCGCTTTCTGTAAAAGCCGGAACCATAGACCAATAAGGAATATCCATCATGGTATAGGTCACACCCCATAAAATATAAAAAGCTGCGGCATAAGCAACCAATCCGGATCCTTTTAATGTCGGCGGCGCAGCAAACATCAAATACAAAATAATCGCATTTGTAAGCGTACCGATAAACAACCATGGGCGGAACTTACCCCATCTGGTCTTGGTCTTAGCAACCAAAACACCCATAATCGGATCGTTAAATGCATCAAATACTCTTGCAATCAGCAAAATGATACCCATTACCCAGGCGCTGACGCCCATTATATCCTGATAATAATACAAGATGTAGCTGGCAGAAAGCATATATACCATATCCTTTCCTACAGCTCCGATTCCGTATGCGAATTTCTCCATACCGGAAAGGCATCTTTTGTTTTCCATGTTACTTTTCCTCCTTTAACCCCATTGCAATTTTAATCACTTCATAGGCACCGTTATAAATGCCCTGCTGTTTGTTCAAAATGATATTGTCACACATATCATTTAACAAATCCTCATCCTTTAAGAACAAATCAATCATTTGAAGTGTATGTGGAATGTCTCTGCACTCCAATGTTCCGTCTCCGATTTCGGCAGAATGAATTGCTCCCCACATCTCATGCTTGCCGACACGTTTGATAAATAGCTTCGGAACAGGATAAAACGCCAATTCAGAAGGTTTTGTAACCAAAACATCAGCGCTTCTCATCAACAAATTTGTAGCATAGACTGCTTCAAAAATATTTTTGTGCCAGAAACCGTGAATTCCGCTTACTTCCGTTTCCGGATTCAACGCATCCTCAGCAAAACAAGCTGTTTCTGCCCAATGATCAAAGTGCTCAGTTGAAAGCTCCTTCATCTCCGGGATTTCCGAAAGTAACGCATCCCATACATTTTTATAATCTCCTACATTCACATATAATGCGGCTTTATGATCTTTAATATAAGGGATCAAATACCGAATGATTGCAGCAAAAATCTCCTTTTGCGCACCTGCTCCTCCAATTGTAAGCAAAAATCTCATCGGCTTTTTGTTTTTCTTTCGATTCATTCTGGCTTCGCAATCACTTTCGATATTGCTAACCAATTCGTGGTCGATATAATGTCCTGTATATTTCAGAGCATCCTTAGGCATCGGATTTAAGATGCGATTCTTATCCATTCCATTGCAAATGCGATATCCCATATATGCATTATGACATTGAATTGTATGAACAGAACCTTCGGCAAAATGAAGCGCCATCGGCCAGTTGTCCGGAATTGCATTGACCACATATTTCATTCCTGCATGAATCGCAGCCTGAGCCGGCCATACATGCGTACCAATTACAGGAATATCCTTCGGCACATTCCGATAAACAGGAGCCATTAATTCGGCATTCTTTTGATCGGAGGAATTATAAGTCAAAGCACGAAATCCTTCATAATTCATTGGCTCCCATACAAATTTGTTAAACAATGGATTCTTAGAAAGTCGAGAACCTAATGAATATAAATCATTTTGAGCTGATATAACTTTTGTGCAGGTTGTTTCCGAATAACTGTTTAAATCCATCCAATAAGGGGTGTAACCCATGGATTTTGCAGCAGATGCCATTGCCATTGAAATGCGATAATGGCCAAATCCCATTCGAATATTTCCTACAATAATTCCTTTTTCGTTATCAAATACCAAATCTGTATCCAAATCGGTTTCGTTATAATGAACATTTTGTTTCAAATCACCGACCAAAACATTTACAACATTGAGAGAATCTCCAATATATGGATTCTTCTGTAAATGCACCGGATAATCGACATTAGAATCATCTCCGAATTTTTTTGCGTATTTCTTTTTTGATTTTTCCGCCTTTTTCACAGCGGATTTTTTAATTATGTTGCCAAATATAATTTTTGAACGATCAGACATTTTAATATTACTCCTAATTCTTATGCTGCTATTCCATCAATCAAAATCGAAACTAATGATTCTAATGCATCTGCATACGAAATGTTATGCGGAATTAAAACGTCCCTCTCAAAGAACTGTAAAACGGCAGCTTCAAAAGTGGCTTTAAATACAACAACATTAAACGGCTTAAACACGCCTTCGCTGACACCTCTATTCATCAAAGCAATGGTGCCTTCCCAGCCGGCATCCAATCGCTCTTCGATTTTTTTGTAAATATTTGGATATTTATATTTGATATAATACAACTGACGGAAATCGAGTTCCTTATATCCATCAGGAAGAACTCCTAACATTTTATGTAACTTTTCAAGTGTTGAAAGAGAATCATCATGTAAAATCTTCTCTTCGCATTCCTTGATTTTATCGAATGCATAATCTACCATATACATAAAGATATGCTCTTTGTCTCTAAAAATTGTATAAATCGTTTTTTTGCTCATTCCTAATTCTTTGGCAAGATCATCCATAGTAAATTTCATGCCTTTACGTTTAAAAACAGCAATTGTTGCTTCAACGACTTTTACTTTGTTTTCACGACAAGTATTCATGTGAACACCTCCACCTTTCTTTGGAAACTAATTTTTGTTTTTCACCTTCACAATCTTATCAAATGTGGAAACTAAATGCAAGAAACTATTTGACTAAAAATAGTTTCCATTTTTTGTTTATAATTACTGACATTTTAAAAAAAAGCCTATATAATAAAAGTGAAAAATTTGATTGGGAGGTACATTTATGAAATTATACATAGAAACCAAAATGGGAGCTGCCGGAGATATGCTTATGTCCGCATTTTACGGGCTTTTAGAGGAAACTAAGCGATTAGAATTTGTCGAAACCATGAATCACTTATTTCCGGAAACAATCTCTATCAAACCTACAGTTTCCGAAAAATGTGGAATTAGCGGATTTCACGCATCGGTAACAATCAAAGGCTGCGAAGAAACCGAAATCCATCCGCATCATGAGGGCCATCATGAGCACCATCATCATGAAGATCATCATCATGTACATTATTCCTATCAAAGTATCTTAAATCAAATTGATACTATGAATTTGCCGAAAAAAGTAAAATCCGATATTGCAGCAATCTATCGAATCATTGGTGAAGCAGAAGCCACCGTTCACCATAAAACATTGGAGCAGATTCATTTTCATGAAGTCGGTTCATTGGATGCTATTATCGATGTCGCAGGAAGCGCACTGGCAATCGATATGTTAAACCCGGAATGTATCTACGCCTCTCCTATTCATGTAGGAAACGGAACTGTGCATTGTGCTCATGGAATTTTACCTGTTCCTGCACCTGCAACAACAGAAATCCTAAAAGGAATTCCATACTACACCGGTCAAATTCAATCTGAATTATGTACGCCAACCGGAGCTGCAATTTTAAAATATTATGTAAAAGAATTTATAGATATGCCGGCTATGAAAGTCGATCAAATCGGAATCGGCTTGGGCACAAAAGATTTTCCGGTTGCAAATATGGTACGGGTATTCAGCGGAGAAATCTGCGATTTGCATCATGATTTAAATTTAGATGATGTTATCGTAGATATTTCTTGTAATATCGATGATATGACCGGAGAAGCATTGGGATTTGCAATGGAGATGCTTTTATCTGAAGGTGCATTAGATGTTTTCTATATTCCAATACAGATGAAAAAGAATCGTCCAGGAATTTTGCTTCATGTCTTCTGTAATCCAAAAGACAAGGAAAATATGATTCAAAATGTACTCAAATATACTACAACAAGAGGTGTTCGTTTTCAAAATTTCAACAGGAAAAAGTTAGATGCCAGTTTTGTGAATATTCAAATGGATGAGCAAACCGTAATACGAAACAAAATCAATGCCAGAAAAGATATACAGAAGCAAAAATTAGAATACGAAGATGTAGCCGCCTACGCACGTAAAAATCATTTATCATACATGGAAGCCTATGAAGCAATCCAAGAAATAATCAAATCACAAAATAGTCTATAAAATGAAAGCGCACCTTTCGGTGCGCTTAATTTTTATTTTCTGGCTTCTACCTCCAGAGCAATCTCTTCTCCGCCATTTTTTTTGCGTTCAAGAATATTGAGCCAAAGTTGATGTATGTGATAGGTTAAAACCTGATCTGCCTCAACCGCATAAGGCGCCAAAGCATTAATATCAAAATATCGAATGCCTAACGGTGGCATAAAGACAAGATTTAGAGATTGTTTCTCTTCTCCTACATTTTCTATTTGTTCGTATGTAATCATGAGAAAATCATTACCGAAATATCTGGTGAAGTATGAGACAAAACATTCGTCTATGGTAACGGTTTTCCCGTCTATTTCTTTTGTCTGCTTCTCGTTCTCATCATTATACTCTGTTGTAGAACATAAAATTTCCCAATTTACTTTGCCGGCTACTGTTTCTTTTGTCAGTTCCTGCAGCTGTTGCAATAGCTTATCGGATGTTTTTAATTTATGTGCGGAATGAATGTTGTGAATCATAATTACTCTTTCACCTCATACATATCAACCAATACACCTTGCACGACAAATCGCTGATCATTAATTGCTGTCGCATCATTGCATGTCGAAAGTGTAATGATATGATTTTCATTTGTCACTTCTACACCGGTATCCTTCATGGAAATAGATTTTAAATATGCTAAATATTCTGTATACTCTTCTGTCGGTCCGAATGGAATTGTATAAACTCTATCATCAGCTGACACATTTTCGTATGCAAAAATCTGATAGCGATAAATAAAATCATTGGTGCAGATTTGAAAATATTGATGCGAATTATAATACGCATCATCTTTGGCATAATATTTCAACTTGCCAAACATGGTCAAATTACGCATATTATGGCCATAAATCACTGAATGATAATCCGAAAAATCCGGAGAATTTTCTCCTTCAAGGAAAATACTTCCCGCAGTTGCAGTTGAACCATCCATTGATCTACGCAAATAATAAGAATCGTCGCCGCTATAGAGAATCGGATAGCTGATATCTTCGTTTTCGAAGAAAATCCAGCCTATTACATCATCATTCTCGGCCTGCAAAGCATCAAAATCTACCGAAATTAACTGATACCACGGAACTTCGATTTCGTTCCCCTGTGAATCGTTTGATACAACAACAGCTTCTTCTTTCACCGAATCATAATATTGTTCAGACTTTTGATAATCTCGATAAAGTCGAATAATCATAAAGGAAGCCACTGCTATAATTGCAATCCCCATGATAATCATGATGATAAATACAATCGATTTTGATCCTTTTTTATTATCCATTGTTCTTTGCAATACTCCAATTACATATTTTAGTTTTTAGTTATCAATCAAATCATTCTCAAGTGAAACTTCACGAATATCAAGCTTAATCGAAACATTACGATGCTTATCATTGATTGCATATAATTTTGAAATTAAACGATTTCCCACCAGAGAAGCATAATCTGCATTACAGGATGGTAATAACAAAATAAACTGTGAATCACTGTATTTGCTGGCCACATCTCCTACGCGAAGGGAATCTCTGATGCAACTTTCCATTGTCGCCATGGCCTTTTTGATTCTGAATTCGGCAATTTCTTTTGTATCTGTTTTCTTACCTTCAATCGTGATGAGCATTAAAATCTCATCTTCCTCTGACCTTGCAGTTTTTCTGGCTTCCAAATGATAGATTTCTCGGAAAATCGGATAAGAACAGAAGAAAACGCCTTCCGGATTCTCTTCCGCAATTTCTTCATGCACCTCTTCAATATCATTTGCAGAAGCTGATTTGCTCATTGCCAAAAGTTCTTCATAAATTTTGTTCAGAACAGTTGTCTTTCGTACGCCTAACTCTCTTTCGATAATTACTTTCGCGTTGTCATAAGATTCCAAGGCAAGCGCAATCTTGTTTAAGCGCATTCTCGCTTCCACCTGATAGCAATATAATTGCTCATCTGCATTATCAAAAGAAAGCGCATTTGTCACAAGACGGTCTAATAATTCATACTGACAAGTCTTTTTATATAAATCAGCCAACGCTTTTACAGCTGAAATATATAATGATTGATAATAGGTGTTGAGTGATTGAACCCAGTAGCAATCCTTTAAACTCGGAAGGAATTCCCCCTGGTATAAGCCAATCGCCTGTTCATATTTGATTAATGCTTTATCATCTAAACTTTCGCTTTTGGCCTCATTAATCAGCTGCTCAAATTTCTCGCTATCCATCACCACGCCACAATCATTATTCCATTGATAAGAACCGCGATTGGTGATGATATATTGATTCTCACCTAAGTTTTTATCCAAAGTTTTTCTTAATCGATACATCAAATTCTTTAATGCACCTACCGGATTGTCGATTGATTCATCCTCTAACCAGATTGCACTAATGATGGTATCGGTCGAAAGCGCCTGATCTCGATGAATAATCATATAAACCATTAGGCGAGATAGCATAATTGATCTTAAGTTTTTTTCATTTAGAACAGAATCATTAAATACAGCTTGAAAACCGCCGAATGTGCTGACTGTAATTACATCAAAACCCTTATCCACCACTTATAACTCCTTTAAATCCTTGTTGTCCATCATTTGATACATATGATTGATATAACAATCCACTGCCTCTTTGGAAGTTTGAAAATGAATTTCTTTTAATTCTTCTCCAACATCTTGAATCAATACTCGATTATAATCACGATATTCTACAAAAGCCTTTTCCCCTGATTTCGAAACAAAATATTTCGACATCACAGGAGGTTTTTCTTCCCGAATTGCATTATTATTATGAGTCTCTTTAATATCTTCTTTGACATCTTCCTTGATATCAAGTGAAACATCATCATTTAGATCTTCTACATTTAGATCTTCTACCTTTAGTTCTTCTACCTTTAAATGGTCCTCTTTCCCATCGATTCGATGAACGGTTACCTCCTGTTCAGGCATCAAAGAAACCATTTCTACATTACCATAATTTTCCTGATTCTGTATTAAATTAATGTAATCAAATAAACTAACTTGTCCATTAACTTGTTTCTTTGCCAAATCATCGCCTCCTGCGACTTATCTTTAAAATTTTCTCATTTGATCTGAGCCGTCATCAACTGTATTCTCAATTCGCTTAATTTGAACAAAATAAGAATGGCTATCGTCAATCACAACCTTACAACGGTCACCGACTTTATGTCCAAAAATTGCTGCGCCCAAAGGGGATTCACGGCTGATTTTGTTATTTAAAGCATCTGTACGTACGGTTGTCACAATTTTGAAGGTTTCAACCATATCATCATCCTCGAAATACAAATCAACGGTATTGTTCATGCCCACTTCGTCATCGGAGGATTCTTCCGAAATCACACGAGCAGTCTTAATCATATTTTCCAGATAACGAATTCTACTTTCGTTCTCATTCTTAAACTTTTTCGCAGCTTTATATTCGAAATTCTCAGAAAGATCGCCTTGCGCACGTGCTTCCTTTACGTCTTCTAATGCCTTTGGTCGAATCACAAGCTTACGGTGTTCAACCTCTTCCATCATTCGATCAATATCTTTTTGTGTTAATTCATCATGCATGATTACTATTCTCCTATTTCAATTTCGTTATGGACGAAATACACCGGCAAAGAAGCAAATTAACACAATGAAGCCAAGCACAATGCGATACCAGCCAAATACTGTAAAATCATGCTTCTTAATGTATCCCATCAGAAAACGAATCACAAATACAGATACCAAAAATGATACCAACAAACCGGCAATTAATACCCCGGTCTCCGTACCTGTCATTTCAGCACCTGATGCAATATATTTTACACCTTTTAGTAAACTTGCGCCAAACATAACCGGAATCGCCAAATAAAAAGTATATTCGGCAGCGACAGAACGGGAAACTCCAATCATCAAAGCTCCGATGATTGTAGCCCCTGAACGACTCGTTCCCGGAAGCACTGCAGCGATTACCTGAAATAGGCCGATTAAAAAAGCGGTCGTATATGTAATCTCAGATACACGAATAATCTTATCTTTTTTGCCCGAATGAAAATGCTCTACGATAATAAATAATACTCCGACAACGATCAACATAACGGCAACCGTAGTCGGTGAATATAAATGTTCATCAATCCAATCATCAAATAATAACCCGATGATTGCAGCAGGAACACAGGATACTATAATATGAAACCATAGTACGAAAACATCTTTCTTAATCCATGAACCTGCGCCTGATGATGTTAATGGCGCTTTATTATCCGATTTTCCAAAAGGCCAAATCTTGTTCCAAAACAATAATACAACGGCCAAAATTGCGCCAAATTGAATTACAACCTCAAATAATGTATAAAATTCATCCGAGACTTTCAGCGGAAGAATTTTTTGCAACAAAATCAAATGTCCGGTACTGCTGATTGGAAGCCATTCTGTAATACCTTCCACAATACCAAATATAATCGATTTTAATATTTCTAACATAAATATATAACCTCAATAATGTTTTATGAATCAGAAGCGCAACGCTCGCTTCCCCAGAAAAATAAAGCGGTTGTACCAATTCCGGTATGGCAACCGATGGTCGATCCGATAGAATAAATCTCGATATCCTTTACCTTAGGGAATTTCTCACGAATCAAGTCAGCGACAGCCTGAGCATCTTCCGGACAGTATGAATTAGAAATAAACACTTTATCCGCATAATCAAGGCCGTTTTGGCAATACTGTTCCATCTTTTCAACTACACGTTTAAAACATTTCTTCTTTGTGCGTACCTTTTCCATTGGAATCAGCTTGCCTTCATGATCCACATGTAAAAGAGGACAAATATTCATTACAGTACCGATGAATCCGGCTGTTTTAGTCACTCTTCCGCCTTTGATAAATGCTGTTAAATCAGTGCAGAAAAACCAATGCTGTAATTCTTTCTTATGTGCCTCAGTAAATTCAGCCAATTCATCAATGGATTTTCCTTCATCTCTCAAATCGCAGAGTTTATCTACCAAAAGGCCCATTCCTGAAGAAGCACAAAGCGAATCAAATGCATAAATCTTGCGATCAGGATATTTTTCCTTCATCATATTTGCTGCAACGATTGCGGAATTGCTCACTCCTGAGATTCCGGAAGAGAGGCTTAAATGAATGATGTCCTTTCCTTCTTTTAAAAAGCTCTCAAAATAATTACAAAATTCATCAACATTAATCTGAGATGTCTTTACATCGGCACCTTTTGCAATTCTGCCATAAAACTCTTCTAAACTCATTGTCTGGAATAAGTCATCAGGATAAGTGACTCCATCCATTTCATAGTGAAAATTACAATACTCCACGTTTCTGGCTTCGAATTTCTCCTTTGTCATATCTGCGGATGTACATGTACTGATTACATACTCATTCATAATTTTGGAAATCTCCTTTTCAAATAAATCATACAAATCTATTATATTACTTTCTCGTAAAATATGCGATTTTGTATTTCTATTGGCCTAAACCACTTTAAAATTATATCAAAACAAGTTTTTTTATACTACAAAATTATATAAAAAAATGAGAAAACTACGCAATTGGCGCAGCTTTCTCATTTATCAAAGCATCAAATTAAAATTTATAAAGATTAGATTTCTTCATCCTCATCATCTTTATTATTCTTTTTTGCTTTTCTGATTGCAGAAATTCCAAGACAAATTAAAACTCCAACAACAGCGATAACTGCGCATACTAAAAGTGTTTGCAGTAATGACATATCTAGAAATCCACCTTCAAGTAAAATCGCGTTTTTCATAGCTTATACCTCTTTTCTTAATTATTATAATCGAATTCTTTTTGATTTTCTTTTTTTGCTTTGCTGTTCGCAATCATCATCAAAATCAATCCGACTACGAAAAGTGCAACTGTAATTACAATGCCTACTACGCTAAAGCAAAGCTGGCAAAGATATCCAAAGAATGGTGTTCTGGCACGAACTTTTCCAAGAACCAGATCAGCATCTACAGTCTTACCGCCTGATACAGTTACAGTTGAATCAGATGATGATTCTACAACACAAACATCAACATCTCTGTCATCATCCTCGTTGTCTACTGCAATCAGATTTCCGCTCTTATAGGAGTCTGTAGCCTTTGCGTAAACAAGTACACCAGAGGCTCCAACTTCACCGGATTCATCAGATGCTACTGTATAAGTATGATAACCAAAAACAGGAGGACATACAACCGGTGCAATGATTAATAATCCTAAAATAATCAAAGCATAAGCAATGATTGTGAGTGCTAACGGAAGCCCTCTTTTCTTCTTTGAGTTTTGATAGTTTTCTGCCATAATTTTTTCCCTTTCTTTATGTAATGAATTGTTGCTATGATAAAAAGCAGGTACGACCTACTGCTTATCTACTAAGATTTGATAATCTTCCGGTGCGGCAGCACAGGCTGCTTTTTTCTGAGCGATAAGCGCTTCATCAATAATCACCGGATTCTCGGAAATCAATTGCAAAACTTTTGCAAAATTATGATGTTCCTCCAAAGCGAAAATATTAGTATCTGCATGATATTTCGGATTGTGAATCGTCTCTTTAAAACCTAATATCAGCATATTATTCATAAATGCTCTATGAACAGCATCAAGAATTTCGCTCTCATGATTAATATCCATATAGATATCGCATTCATTAAATAATTCGTCAGATACTGAACCTTTTATACCCGGATATAATGAAATATTCTCATATCGGTCCAAGTCGGTCAGTTTGTTTGACATTTCTGTTAATGCACATACATGAAAATGAATGCTTGGATTTTCTTTTGCAAATTCTTCTAAGTATTCTACACGATCCGAATTGGTACAAATCAATGCATTCATTCGATGCAAGTTCTCGCGCTTGAAACTATATACATAACCTAATTCTTTGACAATTGTTGTATCAACGCCCAACTCAACCATTCTTTTGTATGCATCATGACGCTGAACATAAATGCGCTTACATCTTCTGGCAGTACGATTTAAAATATTATTCATATTTCCCGGAATGCTATTTGCAATCGGCTCATTCCAGAATAATGCATCTCCGTTAGTTGTAGGTGGCAAACCTAATGTAACAAAATACGGATAAGAAAGAGAATTGAAATAAATATTCGTATTCTCTAAGCCGGAACATTTCAAAAAGTATTGCGTTAGTTCTGTTTTATTATGAACGATTTTATCTTTTCCGTTCCATCTTACGAGAATATCACCGGTCACAAAATTCTCGTAAATCATACCTGACCCGTCCGGTGCATAAAAGTCCCTGGAAACTTTTTGCCCTTTTTTATTAAAATTGGTTCTGCAGAAAATTGCCCCGAATTTATTATAATGCTCGCTTTGGCGAACAACTCCGTTTTCGTCAAGCCAGTCTACAACTTTAACCAGACGTTTATTCTTAGGCTCTGCATAAAATATTCTAGCCTTTTCAGTTGCCTGATCAGTGACTTTTGCAAAGCTGTTCGTTCCACTGATTCTCCAGTATTCCGGAATCTGAATCTGATTAAAAAACAAAGGCTTTCCCGGAACATCCTTCGAAGTGGAAAAATCCCCCAAAAAGAAGGTATAAGGTGAGATTACACCATCAGGCAAGAATCCGTCATCTTCCATGGAAACAGCCTGAAAATCGGCATCGATATTTCGAAATGTCTCAAATAAGTTTCTGCTTTCTTCGGAGAAATTTTCGAACAAGATTGTCGCTTTTTCTAACCCAGTAATTGTACCCATCGTTTTTCAACCTCTTCCGTAAGATAAGTTTTCGCAATTTCATAAGATTTATTATGAAACGCTTCCATATCGTCTTCTGTAAACATTTTGATTAATTTCTCAGATAAAAGCTTAACCTTTTCGGCTTTATCCATTTTATCATGAATCGGAATAACATATCCGTTTTTTCCATCCTCGATAAAGGTTTGGTTACCATATCGAACATCAAAACCGATGATCGGCAGGCCTGAACCGATGGCTTCCATCAGTGATAAGCCAAATCCTTCACTTTGAGAAGCTGAGAAATATGCATCATATGTTTGATATACTTCATCAAGCTTATGTTGCCCCATCATATGGACATAATCCTGTGCATTCAGCTTTACGATTAATTCTTTTAAAGCAACCTCTTCTCCGCCTTTTCCATATATGTCCAAAGTGACATCATTGACTTTTTCATGTGCCTTTACCACTGCTTCCACAAGCCAATCACAATGCTTTTCTTTGGCAAGGCGAGATGCTGTAATCAAAGAATGTTTCTTTCGAGATTCCTTTGGAACCACCAACTCATCCAAGCTTCCAACAGGAATTGTTACAACATTCGGTTCGACTCCGACATATTTTAAGAACTGTTTTCTTAATAATTGATTCTGCGCATCAGTAGCTGTTACATAAGCATAAACATGCTTATGCTGAGCAAATGCATATTCATAATAATTGTTCCAAAGAACATGTTCTTCTGTCGAATTACCTTCGTTAAAATGATCCGCATGAATCGGCATAATTACCTTAGCATCATTACAATTGCGAAGAATCGCTTCACCGATGCCTGTGGTTCTGTCGATAATGACATAATCATCTTTTGTTAAATTCATACGGCTGACCATATAACCAATCAGTTCCTGCTTTGAATAACAAATACGATCCGGGAAACGATAGAATTCATTTTCACCATCAAGCACCTCTTCATATGCTACCGAACCATTTTCGTTATAATATCTTCTGCTATAGACATGCGCCTTTTTATCAAGCGGGGCAAATATTTCAGAGAATACTCTGGTATATGTATAATAATCTTTTTGAATCAAACGATTATTTGATACAATATCAACCGCGCGCACGAATTCCGACGTTTCGCCATACATATAAACTGTGTAATAGGTATTATTTTCAAAGAAATATTTACAGGTTTTACCTGTACGTCCAAATCTAAATTTCGTCTCGCTAAAGGTTGCTTCTAAATCCTTTAATGTAAAAGATGCAGGTGCAATCTTTAAATCTGTAAAATAAGTGTAGAGCCAAATAATTTCCTCATCCAAAAATCCAATGTTTTTTGAAAAATGTTCAATATTTTCCTGTGTAAACATATCCATAAATACGAATTTTGCAGGAATCCCTGCACGTCGCAGGATATTTGCACGATATGCTTGCGCATATTCCACGCCGCTGCTGGCCCAACCCAGTCCCAAATTAAAGTTATAAACCATTATACCAATCTCCTATGGATAAATTATACTTAATTTATCATTTTTTGTCACTGAAACAGTACTCAACATAATATTGCGAATGATATTTCGTTTTACGATTTTTTCTGTTTCGTTATAGGAATCAAATGCTTCATTTTGATATTCAAATACAACATTTCTCTGTGCAGAAGCTCTACCTGAAACTGCTGATTTTAACTGCTCTAAATAGTCAATCAATTCTACCCAGGCTTCATCAATCGCATTCAAGGTTGCTTCTCTCACAAACTGTTCATAGCGTTCATTATCATTAATCTTTCGGTGTTGTATTGCAAGCCCTGCTCGAACTCTGCCAAGAAGATAATTCTCGACTGCCACATCATCCTCTAGATTGATACGCTGCAAACGTTCGTCTAACGAATAAGAAATATTATCCAAAATATAACGAGTCAAAACGGACATATCTGTCACATCATGTGTCTCAACAAAATCAGAAATATTTTCTCTCGCAAATTCCATTAATCGTGATTCTTCGATTCGATCACCATCCAATAAAGAATTTCTTGCCTCGTAAATATATTGTCTTTGACGTTTCAAAACCGCATCATATTGAACAGATTGTTTTCGTGAAATTTCTCCGTAATCCGTTTTCACTTTTTGCTTGTTGTTTATGATTTTCTTTAATTTATGCTTTGAAATCTTCTTTGTCTCTTCGATATATTTCTGAAGCTTTTCGTTGTCATCTGCATCAACAATATCATCTTCTAAGCTGACAAAAAACTGGCTAAATCCGGGATCACCTTGTCTGCCGGAGCGTCCTCTTGCCTGGCGCTCAGATCTGACATTCTCCATTCGACCGACTCCGATTACCGCAAGTCCGCCTAATTCTTGAACACCTTCTCCAAGCTTGATATCCGTACCTCGACCTGCCATAGAGGTAGCAATTGTTACGGCGCCTTTCTGGCCTGCTCCCGCAATAATTTGTGCCTCCCAAAAGGCGTTATTTGCATTCAACACATTGTGCGGAACATTCTCTTTTAACATCAATCGAGAAAATAAATCCGTATCTGAAACAGAACTTAATACAACAAGCACCGGTTGCTCTTTCTTATGTAATTCCAAAACCATTGCAGCGGCAGAATAAAACTGTGACTTTGCATTCGGATAAAATAAATCTTTTCGATCGTCTCGAATAACCGGCTTGTTGGTTGGAATTTTAACAACCCTTTTATTATAGGTATCTAAAAGTTCTCCTTTTGCATCCAGAATTGTACCGCTCATACCTGCCAATTTATCGAACATTCGGAATAAATTCTGGTAAGTGATGGATGCAACCGTTCTAGACTCCTGAGTGATTTCTACTTCCTCTTTTGCCTCGATTGCCTGATGCTGCCCACCGCGCATTTTAACGCCTGTTAAACGGCGACCGGTTGAAGAATCAACCAAGACAACCTCATTATCATCATTCACAACATAATCTTTATTTCTCTCAAACAAAACATGCGCTCTTAAAGCAAGCGTTACATGACGATTGATTTCAAAATATTCTTTTCCGTAGAAATTCGGAATGCCGAAAAATCGCTCTGCATATTTAACACCTTTTGGTGTTAACCAGACAGATTGCTCTTCTTCCACATAATCTATATTATCCACCAACGAGGTCACAAAAAAGTCACACAGATGGTAAAGGTTAGACTGCACACGTGGCACTCCCGAAATTACAAGAGGCATAGTTGCAGAGTCAAGCAATACAGCATCTGCTTCATCCACGATCGCATAATCAAAAGGACACAAAAATCTTTTATCAGCCTTTTTCACAAGATTATTAAACAGATAATCAAAGCCAACTGTACTATTTGTTGTATAAATGATATTGGCTTCGTATCGCTTCTTTCTTGCTTCACCTTCATCATTGTCAGGAACTTCCGGCGGATAAGAGCAGGTTAAGCCCATAAAGTTATAAACTTCGCCCATTTCTTTCCCATCACGAATTGCCAAATAATCATTGGTCGTAACAAGAAAACAACTTTTCCCCGCCAAAGCATTCAAATATAAAGGCATTGTTGCAGAAAGTGTCTTTCCTTCTCCTGTGCTCATTTCGCACAAAAAGCCTTGATGCATCGCAATTCCGGCAAGAATCTGCACATCATAAGGATGTTTGCCAAGCACTCTTTCATCCGCCAAAATCATAGCTGCAAATGCCTCAGGAAGTAAATCATCTAAGCTTTCGCCTTCTTGATAACGTCTTTTAAAAACTGAAGTCAATGCTTGAAGCTCATGATCACTCAGATTTTTTATCTCTTCTTCTTTTCTTTTTACCTTTTTTAGAATCTTCTTTAATTTGTTTAATTCTTTCCTGGTCTTCATCGTATTCTTCCCGTGAAACTTCTCTTAATACAAGTGATTCAAATATAAATTCTGTTGCTCCGCCATTAATCAATTGAATTGAATAACTATATGTCGTAATTGGCGGCTTGAAAATCGCATTTGGTTCTCTCACGATAATGCTACCGGCAACTTCATCATATCTGCCATAAAAGATGATGCGAAGCATCAATCCGGCTGTCTCATCGTCATCCAGATATCGAATATTTGTAGTGATTCCATATGCACTCTCTCCGTCAATCAACGGCAATGACGGCTCCACTCTATCCGCTTGATGATTTGTTTTCGAACGCCATTCGTGAATCACAGTCCCCGGCGGCATCAAAAGATTTTTATAATAAATTGTTTGATCTGCATTAAATCGAATCAAAGACCCATGTGCATAAGAATCCGTCAGATACTCATGCCATCGAATCAACCATTTGTCATTTACCATTTTTATTCCTTTATTAATTATAATAAATATATCAATCATCTCTACTCTCGAAGGAAAATTAATACGTATGATAATTATCTTCTCTTATAATCTTCCTTCAAAACTTTTTTGTATTGACTTTTAAACCAGGACATAACCGTACGCGTATTGTCATTATGATGTCCATGGATTCCTTTGCCATATACCTGAACACCTTCGGAATGTAAATGCGCCAAAATATCCTGATAACCAGTGGAATCATAATCATCTTCGTACAGATATGAAATAATAAATTTCGTATTCTTCCAATCTGTATTGGTGAATTTGCTCCATAAACGTTGGTTCATGGATTCAATATCCGTTTCATCCAAGCCATTATAATTTTTCATCATCAGATCCAAGGAAGTACCAAATCCACCAGCTCTAACAAGGCGTTCATTTTTGGCAACATTTCCGATATTTGCAAGAGGCTTACCTAAAATAAGCGCATGTGGTTTTAAAGCACAGGCATAATATAAAGAGCCGAAGGTACCCATTGATGCACCTGAAAAAATCAATTCATCAGAACTAAAATTCAGTTTCTTCATATACTTTTTGATCGTCGAAATCACTTTGTTCTCAAACTCAGAATTTCCAAGATAAAAAGCGCCTCCCTCCAGTCGAGGATCCGAAATCAGCAAAAACGGACATTTCATAGAGCGCATCATATAATAGCCCTCAAATCCTTCTTGCGTACGATATCCGGAAAAATAAACACTTAATGGTGGCTTTAAATCAGCCGGATCAAAGTAGTAAAACAGTTCCTCTCCCGTCGAAGTGCAGGTACGCGCACCTCCCGGAAGGAAAAATCCGTAATCATGTCTGGAATGTCTTGTATGCAGGGAAATAATATTCAAAAAGCCACTTCCTTTTGCAAGAATCGATACAAAAGTTGAACCATATGCATCATTATCGATTGTAAATGGTTGCTTTAATTGTTCTTCATCAATTTCCCAGATATCCGAAATTTCATTGGTTGAAAATTTTTTAAATTTGATGATACGAAGCTTCACACTGACATTTTCGGATTTCATATATTCGAAATAAAAACTAAGCGAAAGCTCATCATAAAAAGCGATATTCTGCTTCCAGTAAGCTATTTGTGAATATTCGTCACCAAAATCACCAGTTAAGCGAACATTGTAATTTCCTCTAAATTCAATAGAGCCTTGAAACAATTGATTAATAGATAAAAATTCAGGTCTAAAGCGTTCACCATAAGAATATCCAAAATAATCCTTACAGGTTTCATCCAAAAAAGCCTGAACATCGCCTGTATATAAGCGCTTCCCAAACTTGCTATCCATTAAATTTTGTGTCGCTTTTGAAATTCTTGCGTTTTCTGTTACATATAAACAATATGCCTTTGTGGAACTCATTAAAATGCGATATTCTGTCACTGTAATATCCCGATTGAGAATTACCAAATCATATAAAACAGATTCCACTTCTTCATCTATGTCTTTGTACCAGTCTAAATCAACATTATCCGGTATTTTAAATGCAAGACTCCAATCGTCTTCGCTCACTAACAGGATATGAATTCTAACGCCCTGCATTTAATACCTCCTTCCAGGAATCAATCAATACGCCTGTTGTATATTCTTTTCCCATTTCATAACAGTGTACAAGCGCATCATTCCAGTTTTCAAAACTATCCACGTAATAAGAAAGCGCATCTACAATATCATCATAATTTGTAATCAGCATACCGTTCTTTAAATGTTCAAAATACTGATCTTCCATCGTAGAAATACGCGGCACGCCTTTACTGATTGCAGTGACAAATAAAAAGACATCAGATACACCGCGAATATCTAAAATAACACGCTGTTCGTTTAGGCATTTGCTGATGGTTCTTTCATCGATGCATGCGTCAACATAGAACTTTTTCACAGAATGATTCTCTTCTTCTTCCTCTTCCAAATCGTTTTCGGAAACAGCTCCATTTTCTTCTAGCGCAGCCCAACGAGGATCAAAATCATTCTTCCGTAATATTTCTTCAACTCTGCTTAAAAGCACCTGGTCATAATTCCATTCGCCGTTTCGTGTAAATAAATGAACCCTGGCCTTATCGTTCGTCAGCAGGTATTTACACAAATTAATCATCAATTTCTCAAACTGATATTCTGTCAAATCATCAATTGGAACCAAGATATTTTGAACCGTCAATTGCTGGCTGATTCCAAAATCCATTCGCGTATCATATGGAGAAATATCAATCAGTTTCAAATCCTGATTGGTAATATATGGTTTAATCATTTCAACCGAACGCTTGGAATCAGTGATAATATAATTCGCATGATTCAAGAAGTCCTGAATATCACCCAATTGATTATAGTGAAAACGATTTTCAAAAAATGTTTCAATCAAATATTTATCAGCAAAGACACGATTCAATAAATCTGCATGCAACGGATGTACAGCTGTAATAAATTTATCCTTCGAGGTAGTCGTATAAACAAATCTACGCAATACTTCCTCGATTACCTCTTCAATGGAATTATAATGCATCTTCGTGAATCGGAATTCTTTGATACTATCATTTAAAGGCAAGTCATACATTGGCTTATTCGGATTGATTTCAACATGTCCGTCGGATGCGAACTCTCTAATTTTCCAGCTGCCAGATTCATCCAAATAGTCCTGATGATGAATCTTTCCTTTTTCATACAAAACTGTTGAAGATACAAAACCTCTGTCATCATAATAATTTCGACGACAAATTAATTCTCCCTCATACATATCTGCAGAAATAGGATTACCATTTTCTCCGAATTCCACGCTGGCATAACGCTTGCCATCTTTATAAACCAAGACTACAAACGGGGAATAGATAAATTCCACTCCCTTCGGCCAATTAAAATTATGAAATGATAATACAGCAATTCGATTCCGTTTAATTTGCTGAATAGAATCAAAAATCGACCAATATGGTGCGCGGAATAAGCTTTGTCTATGCAGGAAATGGCGAAGATTTGGAGCATAACTAAGGACTACTACTTTGTATGGCACTTTCACATTCCTATGGAACAACTGAATTTGCTTAATTGTTTCATCAAATTCTGAACGCATTCTGCGCTTATACCAAAACTGCTCATTCTCGCAATATGAATTCTCTTTATACCAAGAAGGAAAAAAATATAACATCTTACCTCACCCTATACCAGCGGTTTATATTTATCAATATTTCTGTAAACACGTGCCTCTCGATAATATGAAATCCACAAACCTGTGGTCATCATAATAGAGGACGGAAGCATAACTACTTCATTTGCAATATATCCTTTCAAAGATAAAAGCAAAGGCAATCCCATACAAATTGTAAGAATTGTACAGCTATAAATCGAAAAGCGCAAAATCGTACCTACTAAATATTTCTTTGTCTGCTCACCGGCATAAACATTCAAAATAGAATCTCCAGATTTCAACAAGCCTTCAGCCGTCTTCTTCGGATTAATCGTCAAAAATGCAAATGAAATCTCAAGTAGCCATATAATTGCCAAATAAACGATGATACCGATTGGACGCGTCATTGTCATTTGACTTTTAACATATGCGATGGTTGTATTTGTCGGAAAAGTATTTGCTAACAGTGAGCATAAAAATACCGGAAGCATAAAGACTGCAGATGCAAACATAACAGGCATGATTCCGACCGGATTCAACTTATATGCCAAATAATTCTTATCCGCATAAATATTATGAATCGAAACTCTTTGCACCGGAATTCGCTTCTCTGTTGTTTCCAAAATCAGCATAATCGGAATCTCTAAAAGACCAATAGCAACCGGCAGTATTAAATCCTTTGGTTGACTCTTAACAATCATAGAACACATACCACCTACAATATTGACAAGAAAGACCGCCATTCTTCCACCGATACCATATTTTTGATTGCGATTACAAAGCATGACAACAATCAACATACCGGCAATGATTTCCATAAATGTAATGCATTTTGTAAAAATCAAAGGTTCATCTAATGTCTTATATACAAGAGAATTTGTTTTATTCCAGGCTTGAATGCATCCGATGATCATCAAAATAAGCATTGTAAGATGGCCTGTTTTCTTAGGAGAAACCTTCACTGTCTTATCCGAATTGCGAATCAGCATATAGACAGATGCAATGATAGATGCAATCATGTATGGCCACATACCTAAAATAAATACGGAATAATTATTGAAATCGCCTGATAAAGATTGAAGAAATACAGATTGTGCATCCAGCTTTGTCTCAGAATAAGCTGTAATATCCACTCCATATAACGGAAGATCTCTACCAATCATATAGATAATTAAAAACAGAATTGTAAACAGTATTTTATAGAAAAATACATGTTCTTTAGACTTTTCTTTTCCCAAAACAGATCCCCTTTAAAGTAAAATTCTATCTCAGTCGGGATTACAATCTCCGACTGAGATAAACGCTCCGCGAGGATGCGCAGAGATTTGCATATGAAATATGTCAGCTACGCTGACGCAAATCTCGCGCCAAGTCTCGCGAGCGAGACTTGAACGTTAGTTGCGCATTATGCGTTAACTAGTCTCTCTTTCTCTATTTTTTTATGGGTGAAACTCCGAGGCGCACTACTATATCTGTGCACTCGGAGGCACAATCACCCTCAAGTCACCGCCTCGCAGGCAAAAGTCCACATTCCAAATACTTTCATCAACAACAGGTCTTTGGAGTCCTTCACTTGTGCAGGCTCCCACACTTTCTCAACACGGATTTTGGCAACCACAGCCACATCCCTCTTCCCGCACAAAATCGGGGCTCGCTGCGCAAAAATTGCCCAAGCAAGTGTTTCGCTTCTAACACCGAATTTTTCTCCGGGTCACGAGGGCGCTATTTCTTACCC
>SVFB01000116.1 GCA_015057085.1 Lachnospiraceae bacterium | reverse complement strand
TCTATCCAGGAACACTCCACACATGCTATTCTCAAATTGGATCTTAACCTTTTTCTTTGGCCCGCCATACATACCGAAGGTTGCCTTAGAAATGTTGGCCATGTCATACTCTTTGAATTCTTTTTGACCGGTTCTCTTCTCATCCGTGATAGAGATTCGCATCATCTTATCTACGCGATAACTCTTCACTTTCCCGTCCCAATCATCATAGGCAATCATGTAATAGTTCTCGTCTACCCAGGTAAGTCCCCAAGGGCTGAGCACAAACCACTCTCCATTACGACGAGCAACAAGCTTCTTGTTGATATCCCACTTGTAATACTTAAACTTAATCTTCTTATTCTCATTGATGGCCGTATAAACTTCATCTACGTTGTAGAAGACACTCTCATTCATTGTCTTTACACGATCATCGATAAATACCTGACGCTGCAAAGTTTTTCCCTGATGTTCACTAACAAAGCCCTTAATCTTACCAATCAACTCACGGGATTTTGTCTGCGTGATGAACTTTGAAGATTGGATTGCATCCACAAGAAGTTTCACCTCAGCCAATTCAAACTCACGGCTACCGACATGATAATACGTTTCACGACCAATCCGCTCTTTGAGAATCTCAATTCCGAACTTTTCTGTCATATCCGCAAAGTCCGCATAGATACTCTTTCGTTCAGCAGTCACATCATACTTCTCTAGCTCATCCATAATCTGGGACATAGTCAGAGCATGATCATCATCGGTTTTCTCCAACATGACTCTCATCAAGTATGTAAATTTGAATTTCTGATTTGTTCCTCGTGACATTATCACCCTCCACCTACTAATGTGTCGTAACTATTTACTAGCTCTAACCCATACATAAACATACTCCTCGTGTACCTTTCGTGGCACGGGATCAAAAACAGTTTTTTCCCTACTTTCCCTTCCACTGCTACTGATATATCGCTTCTTTTCAAGTTTATTAACCAAGCTTATATTATAGTCTGATGCGTATAGAAATACTTTATGCCTATTACGCTTTGCTAAATCTCTATACATATATTCCAGTTCATTAAATAGAGCTGGCAACTCACTATTTTCAAACACATCAATATGATTAAGCAATAACTGGTATTTTTCTTTCTGTTCCAATAGATTCCATGCAGCAACAACATATGGCTTGGATATCTCCATTTCTGTATTCCTGATAACTAAAGCCATCTCGTAGCTCATTTTACTTTCTGGAATCAAATTGATAAGACTTATTTTCTTTTTTTCATCAATCTGTGCCTCTGACATTATTTCGTCCACAGGAATACTGTCAAGATTAATTTCACTAATTGATGCAAAGAATGCCTCCACGTCACACATAATATACTTCATTCTGTACTCTGGATAAACTGTACATATGCTAGTGTATACTGGAAGGTCATATGACAGCCAATTATCATCAAGCATTACTTTAATATTCTCTTTCGGAACAGTGGCAATATCTATCTTTTGATCTACCAATTTATATTTTTTTAGAAAAGTACTCAAAGCTTCTGAATCCCATTTTTTTGACACTAGTTGCATTATGAAAGCATCATCTAATGTATCCGGAAGCACAACTAGATCTTTGATTTCTCTTTGAATCAAATCAAAGATATACTCCGATATTCCAAAACTCTGGCAATACTTTTTTATGTTGGACCATGATAAAATACACCTTCCGCTTTCAAAAATATGATTCACGAAATGCACTAATTGATCATTATCATCGCTCATATCAACAAATGGACTTATATCATCAAAAACGGCATCCTGAGAATCTATAACTCTCTCGGTGTCCTCCCAGTAAGTACATTTCTTGCATAAATCAACAATCGAATCTATCTCTTCATTTCTATTTTCATCTAAGAAAACTACATTTGTTATGTAATCATCAAAATGCTCAGATAGATTCTGCAATACATTTGTATTTCCTATTCTCAACATGACAGTATGCTTAGCATGCGTGAACAAATCCAAAAGTGTTCTATCCGTTAACTGAACAAACTGCCTCAACATCTCGTTATTAATCTCATATTTCGACTCGGAATAGATCAAATTACATATTTTCTGATCAACACCCATACAATCAAGATCTTTAATCTTAAAGTCGATAAGGCTTAGCAAATCACAAATCTTGTTTACGGGAGTAATCTTCAGTTTGTTGAAGATTGCTGGTGTAGCTTCTATAAAACGAGCAATACAGTCGTCAGCATCCAAGTTCATTCGAAGTACATCATTATAATCTGCATAATTAAGAATTAAATCAAAATAATGAATTCTTGTATCTTGCGGAATTGCTTCATCATCCATTAAGTCCTTCCAAAAATATGCGTTTTCTCTTGATAGCTTTCCTATCAGCGTATTTGCGTCTTCATCATACTTTTGAAGGTATCGTAGGATAAATTCCTTTACTTCGCCAGTTCTTGAAGACAACAATGATAATAATTCTCTTTGCTTATCATAATTACGATTTGAAGATAAAAGAAACTGTACCAAAGAATAATTTAATATCTCAACCTGCCTAAACTCATGAGATATAAGCCTATCTATTACTCTTTGCTTATGAATAATATTTTTTTCTTGTTCGTTGTTTGATGCACCTTCATAATTTCTAACACTTAATATAAATTTTTGTTCATCAATAGTAATGCTATCTGGATGAAAATAATTAATGTAATTTACATAATTCTCGTCAATGTATCCATTCCTAAGGAAAAACACTAGTAGGCGATTGTTTTCAGCAAACTTATCATCCTGTGAAAGAAAATCAACTCCATATCTTGAAATCATATCTTTAATCTTCAAGGCTTTTAATTGATAAATCTCACTTCGAAGTTCTTCCACGCGTTTTTCTGATTCTTCCTTAACCTGCTGATCTTTTAATTTTAGGATTTCCCAACGCTCAATTATGTCCTTGGCATCGTAGCCCAGTTCATTAATATCACCATAGTTTTCCGTTCTATGATTTCCATTAAACTGAATAATTGTTACCGCCAACGATGTATTGCAAAGCAAGTTCAAATCAAACTCTTCAGTCATCACCTCTGTGGTCGAGATGGATCTATCTTTTGTTTGTATTTGTGATACAGTACCATTCTTTTTTGCTAAACCAAAAAGCAAAACTAACTTATACTCTTCTACTGATGACAATGATTCCTCTGGCACAGCTTCAAGTCTCTGTTTTAACTCAACGAGCTCTTTTTGCAATTCATCGGTTTTATTAGAAATCAATTGTTTCTTTGCCTTAAAAGAATCCTTTATCACTCCTTGCTCCGACTCGATAGCCGCAAATTCTTGAGGGTGTAAGTTTTTATAGATCATAAGAGAAAGCATCTGCTCATCTGATAGCTTTAACTCTTTATCTTTATTCAGTGTGTTCTTGTATAAAACAAAATCGTTAAATATACTGGTCAACACCCTCATATCTGAAATGAACGGTGCTACTCTTGTTATATAGTCATCATCTATGGACACATCCATTCCCGAATTCTTAATCTCTTCAATTCTTCTTCGCAACAAATTGTCTGAGTTGGTTGAATTAATATATGGTATTACAGATACAATAAAATCAAAAAACTTTGTTCTATCTGTACTTGTTTCGAAAAAATCATCTTTAAGTGCATAGACAAAAACAATGTGCTGGTCTATTGATTCATAACTATTCAACAGCCTATTCAGTTCACGTAATTTAACAAAAATCTCCGTATTTTCAAAACGATCTATATCTTCCAAAATGACAACATCATAGTCAGTAGCTTCGAAGAAATAAACAATTTCATCAAGATACTTGTTAAATATGTTTTCCTCTTTTCCTTTTTCAGTTGATATCTTAGCTTTATCTGCAATATTAATTTCTGCATTTCCCACATGTGTCCAAATCCACTTAACTAAGCAACTAGCAAGCACAATTAGAATTATGAAAAGCATAGCTGAAATGATGCCACATATAACACGTTTAATCCCATAAGGAGCTCCCCACCCTACGCTTTTCTCAAAAATAGACACAATCAATTGGTTATCAAAAATAAAAAAGAAGGCGCCTACAATGGCAACTGCAAAAAGTATAAAAGAAAAAATACGTATACCACTTACCCGATGAAGCTTTCTAAATCTACTTTGTGGTATTTTACTATGATCCACTTTGTAAAAAAGTTGTTGCAAAAAGCCCCTGGCAATCTCTTCTGTTTCGATCTTGCTCCACTGATTATCATCACCGTCACCCTTAGGTATTTTCTTTTTGTCCCCAGTCTCCTTAAAAGATGCCATTGAAATAATAATTGGCTTGTACTTCTTTTCTTGAGAAAAAAAAGACTCTATAATACTGCTTTTACCAGCCCCGTAAGGACCAGCCAATGCCATGTTATTAATATTAGGATTATTTAAAGCCCACTCGATTTCCTTAAAGTATTCCTGCCCATTAGATATACTCTTTTCAGGAGCCAAATCCTTATAGCGACCATTAGCTTTAAAAGACTTTTCATTATCAGAAAAGATTTTATTCCATATACCATTCAAGAACTCTGTAGCTTTCATTTTACTAGCCCCCATCTCTTTTTCGCAGAATAATTATATCACAAGCTATACATTTTAAGGGACTCTTTTTTCTACAAAGCACGGCTCCGTGAGCCTCTTTTTTATTTGTTTCGTAATGTAAATTTCAAAATTCTACTTTTTGGGGTCCATATACAGTAAAAGTAGAAGTTACTCTTGCACAGCGCTTCTTAAGTTTATATTCTATACAAGGTTATCTGTCTGTCAGAAAGGAGGCTCATATGAGTCATAACATAAAAGGTCCATAATTGTAAATTTAAACGCTTGTTTTTGCTTGCAGACGCTTTTTTGCAAAAAAACGACCCCGCCCAAGAACATCAATCACCAAAGTGTTTTTCTCTGTCATTGACATTCCCAGATGGGTTTGTTTTTGTGTTTGCTATTCATTTAACCATATACTTAATACTAATTAGCCTATTTCCAGTGTTTTTATATCCCATAACCCAATCTCTATCTGCTTTCCACTTTCCAATCGCTTTGGCCAAATTGGCCTTACTCTAACAAACCATCCTTTTTCTCCAATCTCATAACATCATAGCAGAGATAATCTCCATTATTCGCTTCAATGATGTTATATTCTATTTCCTTGTATCCTCGTTTCAGATAAATCTGCTTGGCCGGAAACGATGCATCAATCTGAACGTATTCATATGATTGAAATATCTTCTTCTCTGCAAAATCAAGTAATGTTTTTCCGTATCCTCTATGCTGGAACTCCGGAAGCACAAAAAGCCGATTTTAAAATATTCTTCCCATTTCAATTCTCATATTACAATCTTCCGGTCCATGATTAGAATAAGCATATCGATCAAATCCGATTATCTGAAACCCATATTTCTTATAAAAAGAAATTGCTTTAGAATTATAACTTTGCGTCTCTAGCACTGCCATTCTGGCACCTCTTTTCTTTGCCTCTTCGATAATGATATCTAAAAGCTTACCGCCAATGCCTTTTCCGCGTGCATCCGAATCAAAAACACAGATATTCGTAATTCGATATCTGTTATTCCATTCTTCTAAAAAGCCCTCGACAAAACCAATCAGTTTCCCATTTGAATCAAAAGCGCCATATGCTACAGGATGATCCAGCCATTCCGATAACATATCGTCTTCCAGCTCCTTCACAAGCGGTTCTTTTACTTTTACCCATTTTATCTCAAATCCGTCACCTGCAGGCTCTATGGCTAAATACGCATCAGATAGTATCCTCGTTTTGTATTTTTGGTTCTTATAGTCGTTATATTCCAGCTGCTTTATTGTCATTGATTTCTCCAAGTCCTGATTTGAAAATTTTATTGTCTATTCCACCGAATAAAGTGTGTTCTTCTCAAAAAGTCCGATTGCGAATCCCATTCGCATAAATAAAGGCATATGCTCATACGCCCGGAAGCTGGTTCGTTCAAACAGTTCCTCCAACGTCAGCACCTCATAATATCCGTATGGATTGGCAATTGTGATTTCATCATTCGGAATGTCTGCGCCCACAATCAGCGAATAATGCAAAGTCCATTCATCCCCATACAATGCCGCCCACTCAAAAGGAACCGGTTTGCCGGATTCTGATATTTTGGATCCGTATACACTGCCGAATAATCATCCTGTGTGAGACGGGTGCGAACGCTGACACTCAAGAGCATTGCGAGAGGTATCGCTACCAATATGGCTAAAAGTATTCCTATGATTTTTATTGCTTTTTTCATTTTTATTGCTTTTTTCATTTTTTCTTTCCTACAGCATTCGGTAGTCTTTTCGATTATTTTTTTATTATATCGAAACAATCACCATCAAGGAATACACAATTGATTATTTTTTGAAATCCACCTTAATATGTTGATGCTCTGGAACTTGTAAACTTCCAGTTTCCATTTTCTCTTTTCAGAGTATAATCGCCCTGTAATCTCCAGCTTCCCTTACCTCCGCCGTAAACTGCAGCTACTACTCTGCTTTTACCTGTCATTGTTGCCTCATCACCATGAACCTTAACAATAATGTCATCATGATCAGCAGAATAATAATTGAAGGTACCATTTTTAAGCCCGTTTAAAAAATCATCAGCAGACTGCTTCACACCAGTCATATGATAAAGGCAATAGTCTGAAGACATAAGACCTCTAAGACCTTCTATGTTTTTCTCTATCATATAGTTCCAATAGTCTTCATAAAGTTCAGTAATTTTTTCTTCTTCATCCATAGCTTTATTCCTTCTGCTCTGCTGGATCCAGCATCTTAATCACCTTTGCAGGTACTCCACCTACAACTGCATATGCTGGTACGTCTTTTGTAACAACAGCACCAGCACCAACGACTGCGTACTCTCCAATTGTTACGCCAGGACAGATCGTTACATTAAGGCCAAGCCATGCATTTTTCTTTACAGTGACTTTTCCGTAAGTGTATTTGGTATGGCGCTCGTTCACATCGTGATTAATTGTTGCAATTCTAAGACCAGGCGCAGCCATTACACCATCCTCAAATTCTATTCCACCGGATGCTGATAAAATCGCTGAATGGTTGATAAATACCCCTTTGCCGAACTTAACTGTATTTCCGAAGTCACAAGTAAAAGGTGTAAGGATTCTTACATCATCAAGCTTTCTACCAAAAAGCTCTTCCAGGTAACCCACATAAGACGGATCATCCGGCATGCAGGCATTCGCCTTTGCACAAAGAGTTCTATTCCTTTATATCAACCCGTTAGCAGAAAACCACTTCTCTACAGCTGTTTTCGAATTTGCGGCCTGACTTCCGGTAATTGCAAGTCCCTTTCTCACATCAGCGCCTCCGGCATATTTCTTCACATCGCGCTCGCTGGAGCCCATTCCGCTTCCTTCATTTGTGCAAAGAGGAAGAATTGTTTTGCCGGAGAAATCATATCGTTCCATGAATGTTGCAACTGCCATTGGAAATGTTCCCCAGTAATTTGGATAAGCAAGCACAATGGTGTCGTACTCATCAATACTATCTAAATACTTTGTAAGCTCTGGACGAGCATTTTCTCTTAAATCTTTCTTCGCTTCATCAATGCAGTTCATGTACACCGGAGAATAAGGATTTAACATCTCAAT
>SVFB01000020.1 GCA_015057085.1 Lachnospiraceae bacterium | reverse complement strand
TGGTGTGGTAACTTAAACATACATCATCAGAGTTTCACTATCTACTGCTTTTTAAGTAAAAGAAAAACGCTGCGCCACAGCCTTGGCAGGCCGTCGCGCAGCGACTTAGTTCAACCGGAAGTTAATCGCACAAATTCAGGTTTGTCTACCAGAGCATATGAGAATATGGTTGGAATAGCAATGGCAAATGCGAATGGACAAAATGCAGGTTGTTCCTGTGCGTACAGTCCTATCTGTTGGGATAAAAATGGTATTTGCGTTGATAATACAATTATACTCGCTGACGATGTGACAGAAGGGTTATATTATGCAGATTTTGATATGGATGCAATAAGAGAATATAGAAGCTCAGAGATGATGGGTAATACATTTAGAAAAGTAAACGCGTATAAAGGATTATTGGATGCTAAGATTTCAGAACCATTTATAAGAGCTGGGCAAGAATAACTTTATATCTAGAAAAACTCAAGTTAACGTTACCACTTTTGCATTTTTGACATTTTCGGTAACGTTAACAGCTGTTTAACGAGCGGTGAACTATTACAAGAAATAGATTTACGGTTGTTTGTAGATGACTACAGGCAGCCGTTTTTTTGTTGTATATATAGGGGGATATGTCACTAACCATCTCCAAATCCATTATGCAAACTTGACATAAGACCTCAAAAAAAACTATGAAATTATAGTTTTAGCAGATTATAGCACTGAAAATGCTTATAATCTGCTGAAACCAATCATTTTTTACCAATTTCAGCAGATTATAGAGGTTTTGATACATTATGAACATAATTGGAAGAGAAAGAGAAAAGGACATATTAGCGAAATGTCTGGAGTCTAAAAGACCAGAGTTCTTGGTCGTGTACGGTCGCAGACGTGTAGGGAAAACTTATCTGATTCGAGAGTTCTTTAACGAAAAGTTTTCTTTTTACACTACCGGTATTCCTGATCAAAAGACAAAGAATCAGTTAAAAGTATTCAACGAATCTCTATCTTATTGCGTTGTCTATGCATATCAGTAGTTGATATTATAAAAGCTATATGCTATACTTTACTCAGCTAAGAAGGCTGTGATTGACATTATCACACAAAATAGAACCCCCAGCAGTTGCCGCTGCTGGGGGTTCTTCACATTTTACGGTTGTGCATCCGTTAGGCTAATTGTCGCGATTATCTCTGTCTAACCATTTGCATATGTAGTAGCTAACTACACCTGCCGCAACAGAAATCAAGAAGGCTATAATTATCGACATTATCTCACCTCCCTCCTGTGTCGGTGGGAGCGACAACATAATTATGATAACACGAACAAATGTTCGACAAAATATGAATAACGCAACTTTATGACAAATTAATGAGTTACAAATCTTTATACAAGCGTCTCGGATAACTGTTTTGTAGCATCTTGTTTTGCAAACGATATATCAAACTTTCCAATATGGAAAATTATTTCTTTATCAACTGTACAACGTTTATGTTATAATTGATTCGAACATCCGATATACTTTATCTATATTCAAGAATACGGAGGAAAAATTGATTATGGGAAAAAGGCTTAAGTACAAGGATGTTCTGAAAAATCGGGAATATAGAAAGCTTCTGCTTAGTTCGATTATCAACAGACTGGGGGATTCCATTGATGCAATCGCCTTCACCTGGCTTGTGTATCAGATTACGAGAAGCGCGTCATGGGCGGCATTGATTTATGGACTCAATGTGCTTCCTAATATTGTGGTTCAGCCATTCATCGGACCAATTGTTGAGAAGATGGATAAAAAGAAGGTTATCGTTGTGACGGATATCTTAAGGGCTGTTATCATTGCTATCTTTGCACTTATGTATGTGAACGAAATCGTAAATCCATATATTATGGCAGGGTTCACACTTTTGATTACGACAGTAGAATCCTTTTGCCTGCCGGCATCCGGCGCATTTACGCCGAGCGTATTGAGAGAGGAAGAATTGGCACATGGCATGAGTCTTCGCTCTAGCCTTTCAGATGTATTTTCTTTGATCGGGACAGGCTGTGCCGGTGTAATCATAGCAAAGCTTGGTGTTCAGGGGGCTATGATTATTGACGCTTCCACCTTTGTGGTTGCCGGAATTTTGGTTTCCTTTACGAAGACCATTGCTGAAAAATCCGCAGAGACGATAAAAGAACCTGTTCAGGAAAAGCCAAAGGTCGATACTGGCGCAAAAGAATCCTATGGCGCCATGCTTAAAGATGGCTTATCTTATGTGCTTCGTAATCATGCAATTTTAAATATTTGTTTTGTGGCTGTTTTGATGAATTTCTTCCTTGTGCCGCTGAATTCTCTGCAAGCGCCGATTGCGGAGAATATTTATGGTTTGGGAAGTGGGTTTTTAAGCATGATAGGAATGTCAGCTGCGATTGGAGGCATCATCGGATCCTTCATTACTCCGATGATCACAGAGAAGATGTCCACCAAAAATGTAATCGTGACTTTTGGAATAGTCATGGGTCTTTTTATGTTTTTGATGTCAAGGGGAAGCATATTCGGCGGAGCGGCATTGCCGGGATATGTCTTCGCAGGGCTGTGCTTTTTTATGATGGTAACGGCAGCATCCGTAATCAGCGGATGCATCAACATTAAGTTTGTAAAGAGCTGTGATCAGAACTATCTTGCCAGAGCGGGAGCGGTATTAAATGCCGGTGGAATGGCAGCGTCACCGATTGCGGCGTTGCTGGTTAGTATTGTATCGGTTCGGATGAACACCGCGTTTTTGATTGCAGTTTGCGGAATTATCATGGTGGTATTATTGATATTTGTTTCCATGAGTAAGCTTGATTTTGAAATAGAAGGAAAGAAGGAATTGGTTGATGCAGCTTAAACTCGCCGAAAATATAAAGAAATATCGTAAGGACATGGGACTGACGCAGGAAGGCCTTGCGGATGCGCTTGGCGTAACGGTTGGAGCTGTTTCAAAATGGGAAAACGGCAATAATGTACCCGATGTCATCATGATGATGGCACTTGCGGATTTCTTTAATATTTCCATGGATGAGCTTTTGGGCTTTCAACTATCATCAAAGAAGATAGAAGATATGTGCAAGGAAATCGATGAACTTGCCAGAAAACATCGATTTGATGAAGCAATCATGATTGCGAAGGATGCAATGGTGAGATATCCTCAAACTTTTAATGTGCTTTACACATGTGGAGACATGTACAATTATAAGTTCTATGAAACAAGGGCGAAGAAAGATTCAGAGGAGGCTATCCGGATTTTTGAGAAAGCGCTTGAATTTGTTTCTCAAAGTGAAGAGAAGGAACTGATGGAGTTTACAATCCGTTCCAAGATGGCATACTTGTATCGGAAGATTGATCCCACAAAAGCAATCGAGTTGTTGAAGCGGACAAACTATGACGGAGCAAGAAGCAACGAAATCGGTGTGGTTTTATTGGATATGGGGAAGGATGAAGAGGCTCTTGAACATTTTTCGTTGGCACTTCTGAAAAACTATACAGACCAGCTGGCAACTGTCAATAATATGGTAAATGCCCTTATGAAAACAGGGAAAGGTGTAGATTTGCAGAATGCTGCAGATCTTGTAAAAACCGAACTGAAAATAGTGAGCGATTATGGGATTCAGGGAGAAGTGAATATCACATATAAGCTGCGAGCGTTTCTTTGTATCTTGATGGCATATCTTATGGCTTTTATGGGCAAACAGAAGAAGATGGAGGAATATGTGCAGGAAGCCTTTGAACTGGCAAGCAGTTTTGATGAAGCAAAGGTTGGAGATGATGTGTTTTCGGGGCTAAGATACAATTATTTCGCTAAGGAAAAAGTCAAAGGTTATGACTCTTCCGGAACAAGTGCAATCAATAGCGTTACGGCGATGATTGAGAAAAAGCTGGATGAAACCTCTGAAAAAAACAAAGCAAGCATTCGCCGGGTTTTGGACTGTTGGAACCGTAAAATACTTTGATTAAACGGATAGATATGTTAAACTTTTACTGAAAATGCGTTTGCAAAGGGAGTTAAAAGGGAATCATATGATGATCGTTTATGAGTTTTTGAAAGTGAATTACGCAACCGTTTTGTGCTCGGTGGGCTTGATTATTATTCTGTTGTTTAACAGAGGCGCCGAACGGTGGATTAAATACAATATGTTATTGAGCGCGGTGACTGTGCTGATGCTTGCGATTGCGGATTATGTGGATGTGGAAGTTGCCTATGATATGAATCTGCTGGGTGTGCGTTTTGCTGCTTCTACGCTTGGTTATATGCTGCGCCCGTTGCCGCTGTATCTGATGATTTTATCGGTGCGACATCATAAGAAAAATAATATTCTATGGGCGATTCCGTTAATTTTTAATGCATGTCTTCTTGCTATCAATCCATTTTTCAATATTGTATTTGGTTTGAACGACATTGGCGGGTTCAGAAGAGGAGTGCTGGGCTACATGCCGCATGTGGTGGGCTTCTTCTATTTGGGACTTGTGGGTTATTGTGCCTTGCGCCTGCTTTATGATAATAATTATAGTGATGGCTTTATTTTGGCTTTTATGGAATTCGTAGCAATCAGCGCAGTTTTGATGGAAACATATACTGCGGAAAAGATTTATGTGAGCACTGCATATGCAATCTTTAATTTGTTATATTATATGTTTGTTCATGTGCAAATCGTAGCAAAAGATCATTTGACAGGGCTTTTGAATCGTGTTTCATTTTACGAAGATTGTCATCGATTTAAGAACAGTATTTCCGGCGTGATTTCTGTGGATATGAACGAACTGAAAAGAATCAATGATAATGAGGGTCATGCTGCCGGAGACAAGGCACTTGTTGAAGTTGCAGATTGTCTTCGCAGTGCTTTTAAACAAAAATGTACGGGATACCGTATGGGCGGTGACGAGTTTATCATTCTCATCTGGGAAGGCGCCGGAGAAGAAACGGAAGCAATGATTGCGCTTTGCAGAAAACTAGTCGAAGAAAAAGGTTATAGTTGTGCCTTTGGCACCGCATATTATGATAAGGCATCCCAGGAGGCGAGGAACATCAGAACGCTGATGAAAGATGCAGATGCAAAGATGTACGAGGACAAGAGACGCCTCAAGGCAATCGCGGCGGACGGAATCAAACCGCAAATTCGTTCTGTTATAAGAGGTGTAAAATGAACCGGATTTTAATTGTTGAGGATGATATGACATTGGGCGAGGAATTGTCGATCCTTTTGCAAAATGCAGGATATTTGGTGGAGCGCGTTATGGACTTTGGAGATGTGCTTTCGCAGATGATTTCGGCAGACGCGGATTTGATTTTGCTTGATATTTCACTACCGGGCGAAAATGGAGAGGTATTACTGCAGAAATATCGCAAGGAAAAGGATATCCCGATTATCATGCTTACCAGTAGAACCGGTGATATGGATGAGGTTTTGTCCATGAGCTATGGCGCGGATGATTATATTACCAAACCTTACAATCCTACGATTCTGTTGCTTCGCATTTCGGCGGTGCTAAAGCGCAGTGCAAGGAAGGAGCAAACACAGATATATCGTGACATTCAGGTGAGTGCAGTGAAAGGCTCTCTTGTAAAAGAGGATCTGGAGGTGGTGCTTACGAAAAACGAGATGATTATCTTCCAAGTTTTGTTGGAACATCAGGGAGAAATCGTCTCAAGAGATGATTTGATGACGACACTCTGGGACAATGATGAATTTTTAAATGATAATGCTCTTTCCGTAAATATCAGCAGATTGCGCAGCAAACTTTCGGATTTGGGAATTCCGGATGCAATTGAGACGAGAAAAAAGCAGGGGTATTTGTTGAAATGAAGCCGATGAAATATATCAAAGATCATATGGAAGCGTACATGATCAGAGTGCTCGCTCTGGTTTTGTGCGTTATTTTTTTATGTGCATTTCGTGTGCAACGTCAGGCGATTGTAGCTTGCATTGGAATATTTATTGCAGCTGCATTGCTGATTGATTTATGGGATTATATGAGGAAACGAGCTTTTTATAAGCGTATGGAGACTGCTTTGCGAGAATTGGATCAGAAATATTTGCTTCCGGAATTGTTGGAGGAGCCGAAGTTTTATGAGGGCCGGATTTTTGTGGATTGTCTGAGAGAATGCGATAAATCTATGGCAGAGAATGTTGCATCCTATCGGTTGCAGAGTCGTCAATTCCGTGAATATATTGAACTTTGGGTGCATGAGGCAAAGATACCGGTGGCGAGTTTGAGACTGATGTGTCATAACAATCCAAACCAGGATCACAAGATGACCGGCGAAATCAAGCGCATCGATGATTATATCGAAAATGTATTGTATTATGCGCGAAGCGAGAATGCGCAAAAAGATTATATCATCAAAGAAGTGTCGCTAAAGAAGGTGTTTAAGAGTGTGGCGGTTCGCAACCGGGAAGCACTTCAAATCATGGGAGCAACGATTGAAACAAACGGGTTGGAGTTGTCTGTGATGACCGACGGAAAATGGCTTGAATATATGATTGGGCAGCTGTTGGCAAACAGTATGAAGTACAGTTCGCCGGATCGAAAGCTGGAGATCTTTGCATGGGCTGAGGAAAACAATGATCAGATTATTTTTCGTTTTAAGGATAACGGAATTGGAATCCCTGAGAATGATTTGCCTTATGTATTTGAGAAGACTTTCACCGGAAGTAATGGCCGCGGCAACGGAAAATCCACGGGAATGGGCCTTTATATTGTAAAGAATCTATGCGAGCGATTGGGACATAAAGTAACGATTTCATCTAAGGTCGGAGTGTATACGGAAAGCTGCATCATTTTTGCGAAAAATGATTATTACAAAATGACTTAGAAAAAAGAGTATGATTACAAAAATGTAAGATTGCGTAAGATAAAAGTTGCGACAACCATAAGGAAATTCGATAAAGTAAGGGCAGTAGAAAAGCAATATGCCTGGGAAATGAAAGGAGTATTTATGGAATTACTTAAGGTGGCACAAATTGAAAAGTATTATGGGAATAAGTCGAGTCTGACAAAGGCAATCGATGACATTTCATTTTTGGTGGAAAAGGGAGAATTTGTTGCAATTATGGGCGCTTCCGGAAGTGGCAAGACCACATTGCTCAATTGCATTTCAACCATTGACCGAGTGACTTCGGGACATATCTATTTGGAAGGCGCGGATGTGACTTCTCTGAAGGGAAAAGCATTAAATCATTTTCGTCGCGAAAAATTGGGATTTATTTTTCAGGATTTTAATCTCCTGGATACACTGACGGCATATGAGAATATCGCATTGGCGCTTTCTATTCAAAAGAAACCTGCGAATGCCATTCGTGCAGCAGTGGAAAACGTGGCGCGTCAGCTTGATATCACAGATGTATTAAATAAATATCCATATCAGATGTCCGGAGGCCAAAAGCAGCGCGTGGCTTCGGCAAGAGCAATCATCACAAATCCAAGTCTTGTGCTGGCGGATGAGCCGACAGGAGCACTGGATTCGAAATCTTCGAAGATGCTACTGGAGCGTTTTGGATACTTGAATCGGGAATGCGGGGCTACCATTATGATGGTCACACATGATACTTTTTCGGCCAGTTATGCCAGCCGCGTAATCTTCATCAAAGATGGAAAAATATATCATGAGATCACAAGAGGCGCAGATAACAGAAAAGCATTTTTCGATAAGATTATCGATGTGGTTACTTTACTGGGGGGTGATGTCAGTGATGCTGTTTAAACTCTCCTTTAGAAATATGCGCCGCAGTATGCGCGATTATGCAATATACTTTTTTACATTGATTGTCGGGGTGTCGATTTTTTATGTGTTTAATGCGGTAGGTGACCAGACTGTCACACTTGAACTATCAGAAAGTCAAAATGAAGTGATAAAGCTGCTGAATACGGCAATTTCCGGTGTGAGTGTCTTTGTGGCCTTTGTGCTTGCGCTTTTAATCGTATATGCCAGCAGATTTTTGATGAAGAGAAGAAACCAGGAGTTTGCTCTTTATATGTTGCTTGGTATGAGCAAAGGAGAAATCTCAGGGATTCTTTTGCTTGAGACAGTGTTGGTTGGTATTGCGTCCATGGTTACAGGATTGGTGCTGGGAATTGGATTGTCTCAGCTGATGAGCGCTTTGGTTGTCAATTTGTTCGAAGCAGATATGTCATCTTATCGCTTTATGGTATCCGGAAAATCCGCTGCGATGACAGTGTTGTATTTTGCTGTGATGTATCTTGTGGTAATGGTTTTAAACAGTGCAGCAGTTACCAGAATGCAGCTGATCAATCTGATGCAAAGCGGCAAAAAGTCCGAGAAAATCCGATTGAAAAATCCGGTGCTTTGCGTTTTGATTTTTGTGATTTCAGCTGTAGCACTCGGCGTGGCATATTATCAGGTTGGATGGAATTACAATAAGCTAAATCAGAATACACTTCTTGTGTATATCATAATCGGAGTTGTGACCACATTTTTTATCTTTTGGTCAGTTTCAGGTTTGTTGCTTCGCATCATCATGTCAATGAAAAATACCTACCACAGAGGGCTTAATGCTTTTACCTTTCGACAGATCAGCAGCAGTGTCAATACCATGGTCTTTTCCATGACAGTGATTTGTCTCATGCTTTTTGTTACGATTTGCGCTTTGACTTCCGCATTTTCTATTCGAAATGCAATGAATTCAAATTTGGAAGAACTGTGTCGGGTAGATGCGCAGATTTTGTTTGTGTCAGAGGAATCTACATCTGATATTTATGAAGATTACGGCTATGATATCACTGAAGATTATCGGGATTATACAGAGCTTTCTGTTTACGGAGATGAAGCTTTTACCATGAAAGAGTCGCTGGGGGCAAAATACGAAGAGGCCCAAAATGCTTATCCTTTTATGATTTTCGACGGACGGGAAGATGTTGTAGGAATCAGTGAGTACAACAATTTGCGAAAACTTTATGGTCAGGAACCACTATCTTTATCAGAAGATGAATATATTGTAATCAGTGATTTCGATGCGATAAAGAAAGTTAGAGATTCAGCGCTTGAAGATGGTTCAACAATCACTGTATTCGGAAAAGAACTTAAATCAAAATACGATGAATGTGTGGATGGCTATATTACCATTGGCGCGCAACCGTTAAATACCGGAGTGTTCATAGTGCCGGATAGCGTCCTGCCGGAAAACGAGGTTCAATATACTTTCTTCGTGGGAAATTATAATGGAGATACAAAAGAGGAATTGGCGCAAATCGAAGAAGCACAGAGAAATATTTTCGAAAAAATAAGCACAGATTGGATTGCTGTTCAAACAGATGCGTCCGGTGCTTCGATTAATACAAAGATTGATATATATGATTCTGCAATCGGCCTGGGTGCAATCGTAGCATTTCTTGGTTTGTATATTGGAATGGTCTTTTTGGTGGCATGCGGAGCGATTCTAGCGTTAAAGGAATTGTCTGAACATGTGGATAGCTTGCCTCGATATGAGATGCTCAGAAAAATCGGCGTAGAAGAGAAAGATATCACACATTCCATATTCCGCCAGGTTGGAATCTTCTTTCTGTTACCGCTTGTGCTTGCAATCATCCATTCTGTATTTGGTATGAAATTCTCGGTTCAAGTGCTGGAAATATTTGGAACTGACGGAATTGCAAAATCAATTGGTCTGACATCTGTGATTCTTGCATTCATTTACGGCGGCTACTTTATCGTTACCTTTTTGACCTGCAAAGGAGACAGTTCTGATAGAATGTAGGTCACACAGTGGTAGCGGTGTGACTTGACATTCCTAAATAATGAGTATAGGATAGGTAGATAATTAAAGTTGGAAAGAGGAATTGTTATGATGAAAAAGGGATATCAATGGGTTGCTTTTTTGTTGGCAATTGTGTTGTTTCTTTCTCCGGCAGAGTCGCTTATGGCCAAAACATCAACTACTGCAAAGAAACAGAACCTGCTTTCTGGCATCACGCTGGATGTCAGCAATCGCTACTATTCGGTAAAGCAAATTAAACAGTACATCGATCTGGCTGCGAAGAAGAAAAATGGATATGTTCAGCTTCACTTGACGGGAGATGCCAATGTTGGAATTGAATGTGAATATCTGGGACAGATTGCGAAAAAGAAGTATTGCCGTAAAAATGGCGCTTATTACAATCCGAAAACGGGTCGCTCGTTCTTGAGCAAGAAGCAGATAAAATCGATTCTTACCTATGCGAAGAAAAAGAAGGTTCAGATTGTGCCGGAGATTGATATGCCGGGACATGTTGGAGGATTTGAGAAGCTTTATATTAAAAAATACAAAAAAACAAATGCCAAAATCTTCAATCAGGATTATGAAGGCGAACTTGCAATTACAAATAAGTCTGCAATATCATTTGCAAAAAACATTTACAAGGAATATGCGACTTTATTTAAGGGATGCAAATACTTCCACATGGGTTGCGATGAATTCTGGTCTCAGAGTGCAAAAACGAATGCTTCATACATGAATACAATCAGCAAATATCTGCAGAAAAAAGGTTTTCAGGTTTGGGCATGGAATGATTTGTTTACAAAGTCGAACATGAAAAAAATTAATCGCAAGATTACCGTTACCTACTGGAGCTTTGATGGAGATACCGAGGATTCTGCGGAGAAGAAAGCACGTCGCAAAGAGCGTGCGACTTTCCCGGAATTGCAGAAGACGGGATTTTCGGTATTGAATTATAATTCTTATTATCTGTATCTGACGCCGAGTAAAACCAATACCTCAAAGGAAGATATTGATTATGCGGTTAAGGATGCAAAGAAAAACTGGAGTCTTCTGACCTGGGATTCGGATACCGGTCATAAGAGCAAGAACTCAAAGCATATTCTAGGGGCTTGTGTCAGTGTCTGGGGAGAAGATTCAAAAGGTGTGAAATCAAAGACTATCTATTCTTTTGTTTCTAAACTTTATAAAGTAATTTAAAATAATTTAGAGCGTTTGCTTCTACGGATTGGATTCGTTTGGAGAGACGCTCTTTTTTATGATATCGGAAGCGGTAATAAAAATATATTTGTGTTTTTGAAAGTTTTCGCTTATTATGATATGCATATTTACGTCTATGTTATATGGCGTAGATAAATGAAAATTATAGAAGAAAAGAGGAAAAAGGTATGGAGAAGAGCCTAGATGTCATTGCAATTGGAGAACTGTTGATTGATATGGCGCCGGGGGAGGAGAGCGCTCAGGGAAATATGACTTTTGAAGCCTGTCCGGGAGGTGCGCCTTGTAATGTGTTGGCACTTTTGCAAAAGGCGGGACACAAAACCGGATTCATCGGAAAAGTCGGAGATGATTTTTTGGGACATATGCTGGGTGAAACCATCGAATCTTTATCCATTGATTCGACGGGACTGATCTACGATGATCAGGCAAAGACCACATTGGCATTTGTGCATCGCAAGAAAAACGGAGATAGAGACTTTTCGTTCTATCGCAAGCCGGGAGCTGATATGTTATTACGAGAGGACGAAATTGATGCGGCCTATGTGACATCGGCAAAGGTGCTGCATTTCGGAACCCTTTCCATGACTTCGGAAGGTGTGCGCAAGGCGACTCAAAAAGCAATCGCCATTGCAAAGGAGAATGGAATGCTGATTTCGTTTGATCCGAATTTGCGCGAGCCGCTGTGGGATTCCCTTGATGATGCAAGAGAGCAGATTCTCTGGGGAATGAGCCAGTGCGATATCCTTAAGATATCAGACAATGAAGTGGAATTTATGACAGGCGAAAGTGATGTGGAGCTGGGCTTTGCGAAACTTCGCACCATGACATCCGCTAAGGTGATCTTTATGACGCTTGGAAAAGACGGAAGTCTTGCCTGCTCAGGCGGAAATGTGGTAAGAGCAGAAGGTCGCCCAATGGAGCAGGTGGTTGATACCACAGGCGCCGGAGATACATTTATGGCTTGCTGCCTGCATTATATTTTGAACAATCCGAATGAAACGATGGCATATACCGATGAGCAGTTGCAGTATCTGCTGCGTCATGCCAATGACACAGCAGCTGAAATTACTCAGGTGAAAGGGGCATTGAAGGTAATGCCGGAAGTGAATTGGTAAAAATGAATCACATAATCGAAAACGAAAACTTAAAATTAACCGTCGCTGACCACGGTGCAGAAATCAAATCTTTGATTCGAAAGAGCGACAATCGGGAACTGATGTGGCAAGCAGATCCCGCATTCTGGGGCAGAACTTCTCCGGTTTTATTTCCGGTGGTTGGCTGCTATTTCGAAAAGCAATCCATCTACAAGGGGAAAACCTACGAGATGGGACAGCATGGATTTGCAAGAGATATGGATTTTACACTTATGGCATCTGATGCCGCTTCATTAACCTTTGAATTGGCAGATGATGAAACCACACACGAAAAATATCCATTCGCATTTCGACTTACCATCCGCTATGAACTGCTGGAGAACGCAGTAAACGTATGTTGGAAAGTCGAAAACACAAACGATGAAACCATGTACTTCTCCATCGGAGCACATCCGGCCTTCAACTGCGATCTGGATAAAGATTATTTGAAATTCGAAAAAGGCGGAAAACCGATTTCTGAACTCACTGCAAATATCATTGCAAACGATGGAAGCGGATGTCTTTCCGATGCGCAGGATCATTATCAGTTAGAAAACGGAATCCTGAAAATGTCGGATGAATTATTTGCAAAAGATGCATTGGTTGTAGAAAAACACCAGGCAGACAGCGTTACTATTTTAGATGAAAATCGCAATCCTATCATAAAAGTGACCTGTCCGACTCCATTGTTTGGAGTATGGTCGCCAACGGGAAAGCACGCGCCATTTGTCTGCATCGAGCCATGGTATGGAAGATGTGACAGAGTCGGCTTTAGCAAAAGATTAGAAGAGCGCGAATACGGAAATGAGCTTGCTACAGGAGCAACATTTGAAGCAGCTTATGAGATTGAAGTCGCAATATAGTTTCGTAATTAACACATAAAAAGTCTATTCTCTAAAGGAATCAAATGTCCTTCGGGAATAGTCTTTTGGGTTTCACACGGAGCGGGTGTATGATATGATTAACAAGGTGTGTATCAATTAATACGCCAAGAATCTGAGAAAGGAACACAGAAGTATTATGAAAATCAGATTAGCTCAATCAAAGGATATTCCTCGAATTTTAGAATTGTTGGTTCAGGTAAATATGGTTCATCACAATGGTCGTCCGGACATTTTTAAGGGACCGGCAACCAAATACAATCAGGCAGAACTTCAGGAAATCATAGACAATCCGGACACGCCGGTTTTTGTATGTGTCAATGATGATGATTACGTGATGGGACATGGCTTTTGTATCAAAAAGCAAATTGTAGGGGATTCGATTTTAACTGACATCAAAACATTATATATTGATGATATCTGCGTGGCAGAAGATTCCAGAGGGCATGGTGTGGGAAGCGCAATTTATCATGCGATTGTGGATTATGCAAGAGAAAATCAGTTTTATAATGTGACCTTAAACGTATGGTCCTGCAATCCGGGGGCTTACAAATTCTATGAAGCAATGGGATTGGTACCGCAGAAGGTGGGAATGGAGTTGATTCTATAGTTTATGGACTATAAAAATTTAGGGGAAACTTTTAAACTGTTTCGAATGAATCACAACTTATCGCTCAAACAGATTGCAGACGAAAATCTTTCCGCCTCTCAAATCTCAAGGTTTGAAAGGGGCGAAACGGAGCTTACGGCAGCAAAATTATTTACGGCGCTCGACCGTATGCACGTGGAAGTGGGAGAGTTTATGGATGAAGTGCGTGGCCATCAGCGAACGGAAACCATCCGATTTATGAGCCGTCTCACAGAGTTAGAATATCGCCGTGATGCAGATGGCTTTCGAAAACTTGCGGCAGAGCAAAGAGCACTGTTTCAGGAAAATCCATCCGTCGAGCAATATCATCTCAACGAGATTTTAGCTTATGGTTTTGTATGTAAGTGCGACCGGGCAGAGCAGTTTCCAAAAGAGTATTTAGATGAAATCTATGACTATCTCTTCTGCGTGGATGAGTGGAAGATTTATGAACTGATTTTGATCGGAAATCTTTATTTGTTTATGGATATCCAAAAGTTGCATTTGATGGGGCAGGAAATCATCAACCGGTATGCTACGCGAGGCGCGACGCGCAGCATTTCGAAAATCACACTTCTAAATATTTTTGAGACCTGTGTGATGAGAAAGGAGTTGCAAACAGCAGCTTATTATGATGAGCAAATTCCAAAGTTGCTGGAAGATGAAACCTTATTGTATGAAAGAAATCTTTATCACTTCCTGCACGGCGCTTATCTTTATCTGTGCGCGGATATAAAGAACGGGATGGCGATTATGAAGCAGGCCATCCAAATATATGAGTGGCTTGGTTGCGAAAACCTGACACAAAATGCGCGGGAAGATTATCATCGCGTGGTGCAAACGCAGTCAGATGAAACATAAAAATTGCATATATGCAAAATTGGAAAACCTCCGACTTTATTTCGTTATGATGATAAATATCAGAACATAAAGACGGAGGTTTTTCTATGAAAAATGAATTCTTATTATGGTTTGGAAGCTGGACGTCCAGACTTGGAAATATCATATTTGATTATGCAAACAGTATCAGCATTGTAACTGCATTTACACAGAATCCAAAGATTCTTGCTCTTTATCAAAGCGCGGAATATAGTGGCTTAGTTTTCAAGACAAAAAAATTGTCATTTTATAATGAATCTATGTTAAGGGTAGAGGGGGAGCCCCTCCACCACTATAACCAAAGTTATGCAGCATAGTGTTCTACCGATTCCAACGCTCCATCGTAGAG
>SVFB01000019.1 GCA_015057085.1 Lachnospiraceae bacterium | reverse complement strand
GACCTTGTGCGGGAAGAGGGAATGTTGGCGTGGTTGCAAAGCAAAATCCGTCTTTAAAGTATGTGGAGCCTGCACAGATGAAAGATTACGAAGACCTGTTGCTTGCATATCGTATCGCCAGTGGGCAATTGCTTGCGGACGGGCCTTTGTGCGGAGGGGATGTGGCCGAGCAGAGGAGGCCCGGGGCATGGGTTGGTGGTGGCGGCCGGTGGTGGATGGGATGGGCGTAAAAAAGGGACTGTCTGGAATGACAGCCCCTTTTTACGCCCTGAAATTAGAAGAAGAAAAATCTTTTCCACATGCAAATGGATGATAAAATATATTTTATTGTTCTTTGAATCACGATATAGTTGATTGAGAAATAGCATCCCACATGAATGACAGGAACCGTTTTTACAGGTGCTAAAATGACAGTTCCGCCATCTGCTGCAGATGGAAGTGTCACTGTGACAGTTCCGTTCTTTCCAACCTTTACATATTCTCCACTGTAGAGATCCTGCATCCAGGTTCCACAGCGCTGATCAACTGTAAAGGTTACTTCCTGCGCATCGGAGATATTCAGTCCCACATAAAGTGTCTGACTTCCATAGCTTCGTGCAAAGATATCATATCCTGCTTCGTCGGAGACAGCGACAGAAGTTCTGTCACCATGGGCAAACACATCCGTATACTCATTTCGAATTGCAAGAAGCTTTTGATAATGCTCCAGCATGCTTCCTGCTTCTCCTTCCTGAGCCTGTGCTTCGTCCCAGTCGAAATCATATCGGTTGGTCTGATACGGATAATTATTTGCACCATACTGTCCGATTTCTTCTCCGTAATAGATGACTACCTGACCTTTCGCAGTCAACTCTAACGCTGCACCCACCTTGAAGGCATTTAATGCTTCCTCTTCGGTCATTCCGTTTTCATTGATAAGTTTATATACCAATCCATCCTCATCATGACTGCTTAAGAAAGCGCCCATGGTTGCAGTATTATTTAAGCTTTCATTTCTGCTTTCCATGAAGCTTTCCACATCTGTTAATGTGCCGGTCAAAAAGTTTTGAGTCTGATCATTGAAATCGAAATCCAAAAGTGAATCCATCGTTCCGGTTGCAAGTTCGCCACCAGTATTTGCATAGCCGGCACCGGAGTATTCTCCGATCATCTTAAAGTCAGGATCAATTTCTGTAAGCGCATTTTTCAGTGCTGCCCAAGTGGTGGAATTTACATGCTTAACTGTATCCACACGGAAATAGTCGATGCCGAACTTCTCTACCCAGTCGGTCTGCCATTCAATCAACTGATCCCGTACAGCTTCGTCTTCGGTCACGAAATCCGGCAGTCCGGCCAGGGAAGCATATACGTCATCACCTGTGATGGTATTTTCGCTGCTTCGAATCATGTCGATATAGTTTCCGTTTTCGTCCATGATTAAGGTATTGAAGTAATCTTCAGTTTCATAGCCTGCATGGTTTAATACCACATCCACCATGATTTTCATATCTCTCGCATGTACTGCATCCACAAGGGATTCAAATTCCTCTTCGGTTCCGAGATGGCTGTTTAATGCCGTAAAATCAGATGCCCAATATCCGTGATATCCTGTTGATTCAATTGTTTCGCCATCTTTTTCGGTGGTCGTATCGGAATTTTCCACAATCGGTGTAATCCAGATGGTATTGACGCCAAGCTCTTCCAGATAATCCAGCTTTTCTTCAAGTCCTGCGAAATCTCCGCCGTGATAGCTTAGACTTCCTTCTTTGTCTACACCTTCATTATTCTCGCTGTTTCCGTCATAGAAACGATCCGTCACCGTGAAATAGATGACAGCTTCATCCCAGTCGAAGTCATTGCCTCTTCTTCTCACAACAGAGACTTTTGCCTTCGTGGTATAAGTATTGCCGTAAATATCCTTGACTGTAACTGGAATCTTCTTGCTTCCCGTCTTTGTATCAGAGGTGACCGCAATTGATACTTTCAGCAACTCTGTGTCGATGGACATTTCTCCAAGTCCCAATGCGCTTAAATCACAGGTTGCGGATGCAATTTCTTCATCTGTAATATTTGCTGCATCTTTTCCGGTCAATGATACCGATAACACATTGTTATCATTGTAATCCATGGTGCGATTTGTAAGTGTTGCACTGACTTTTAGATTTTCGAAGTGTTTGAATGTAAACACGGAGCATTCCTGACCATCATAAATAGTGGTTTGATCGTTGAATGCATCTAAAACCTTCTCGCCATTCACAAGATAGTAGTATGCATACTCGCCTGTTGTCGCGCCTTCTAATGTGTAGCTGTAACGCTCATTTATCTCATCATAGCTTAAATCATAGGTCGTGCCATTTACTACGACCTTTACATCATCTAGGCTGTCCTCTTCATTGTTCAATACCAAGTCATCGCTTCTATAGAAGAAATCGATGGCACTGTCATCGCCTCTCATCTCGTATCCTTTGTTGTAAGGATACGTGGATACGATGCCGCTTCCTTGATCAAAGACCACATGAACGACATTTTGATCCGCCGGCACCACAACCATATGATCACCGCCGTCCTTTTCGGCCCATGGGTTATCTGCAGTGGTCTTTCTCATACAAAATCCAAGTGTGAATTCTGCATCTGAATCCTTCACCGGTACAATCATGTAATACTTTCCATTGTATTCCTGTGCATAGATTTCTGTGGATGATCCAAAGCCTGAATTCCAGCTGTAGATATTCCATCCGTCATAATCACCTTCCGGACGATTGTATTCTACCACCACATAGCGGTTACGAACTTCTTTGATACTTGGGATTTCGGTATAGGTATTGCTATCATCTCCGTATACAATAAAGACCGTCACCTCGCTTGCTTTATCTGTATTGGAAATATAATGATTTCCGGTCTGCCAATCCCAACTTCCTGCGGAGCGCGGAATCAGACCGATTTCCGTTGCTGATGAGGTAAAGCTGGCCTTTAACCAACTGTTTCCATCGCTTAAGGTTTCGCATTCCGAAAAAGAGAATGGTCCGATATTTCCACCGCCCACTTCCCATGCCCACAAATCTGTGGCCTCGGTACTCATATGTGCTGCGGTTGCATCATAATAATAAACGGTATATTGATACTCGGTGGTATCATCATCTTCTTCGGTTGCTTCTCCGGTGCCATCATTTAAGTCATTTGCATCGCTTGACACCCAGCCCTCCGGTGCAGTCACACTGATGGTTCCTGATGTTCCGTAAATCCAGCGCTCTTCTGTCTCACTATCCGGAATGAAACTGATATCGCTGGTCTGTGCACCGCCTCCTGCATTATTGAAAATGCAATTAAACTGGCTTGCATCCTTTGAAACGGTAAAGGTATACCAACCTTCATTTGCAGAATCACTTGCAATGGAAACACCCGGCCATGAAGCAGCTGCAGTGTAACCTTTGATTGCGGACCAACTGCCGCCTTCTGTGAAATATGCTGATACTGCATCCCAATTGTCGGAGTTTTGGAAATGCATTGTAATCACAGAAGATGTGATTGCATCAGATGGCGCCAGAGACTCGATGCTTGTCTCATAGGAAGCATCCAGATACCAATTGACCTCATATCCGGTCTCTTCGCCCCACTTGCTGTATAGATTGGTCGCCGTAGATTCGGTACAATATGCAATATTTGCATCATACCCTTTGCCCCCGGTGTTTCCACTGTTTGGATTGCCGAAGTCCAAAAACTGGAAGCCACTGAAGTCACCTTTTAATGTAATTTTGTACCAGTGATTGCCTTCTGATGTGAGTGTATAGCCTTGCACACCCCATCCGCTGATTTCACCGGTGGTTGCATAATCCGTCACTTCCGTGGATGAACCACCCCAGAACTGAAGCGCCGGTGTTTCCCAGTCATATGTGTTATAGAAATGCAATGTAACATAGACCGGATTTTCGGAAGCATTTACAGACATCGGATTGGTAATGCCCGGCATCATGGTGATGGCCAGTGCAAGAACCAATACAAAACTGCAAAGCTTCCTCCACAATTTCTTTCTCAAAATTACCCCTCCCTTGTTGTTGTGCCTACTTTTCTAGTACTTTGGAACCGTTTCCGGTAACGTTCCCATTTTTCCGACAAATCTATTATAGTCCCTAAGAATTCATTTGGGAATTATGGTAAAGTGCAAAAATTTTTGCCTCCTTTTTTAGCGATAATTACCATATCAACAGGTCTTCGAACTTCTTCGCTTGTGCAGGCTCCGCCATTTACTCAGTACGGATTTTGGCAACCACAGCCACATCCCTCTTCCCGCACAAAATCGGGGCTCGCTGCGCAAAAATTGCCCAAGCAAGTGTTTCGCTTCTAACACCGAATTTTTCTCCGGGTCACGAGGGCGCTATTT
>SVFB01000005.1 GCA_015057085.1 Lachnospiraceae bacterium | reverse complement strand
AGATACGCCAAATTCTTCTTCACATGCCTTTACAAGGTCATTTAACTCTAATACGCTAAGCTCTTTGATAGCTGCGATAAATTCTTCTGTGGTCATCTTTGCCATTTTAATTTTCCTCCATTATTTTTTGATATTTTACACAATCTAATTCTACTCTTCGGTAGCTGGTGCTTCTTCTGCTGCCGGAGCTTCCTCTGCTGGAGCTTCTGCTGCAGGAGCTTCTTCTACAGGTGCTGCATCTGCTGCGCCACCCTGCTCTGCGATCTGATTAAGAACACGAGCGAAGTTTGTAATAGGGCTCTGTAAGCTTCCAAGTAACTTGGAAATGAGCTCTTCTCTTGAAGGTACGTTTGCGATAGCCTTCATTCCGTCTGCATCATAGAATGTTCCTTCTACAACACCGGCCTTGATTTCCAATGCCGGAGCGGTCTTAGCAAACTTTGATAATACTCTGGCTGCTGCAGTAGCATCTTCTGTAGATACTGCAAATGCGCTAGGTCCTTCCAATACGTCTCTTAAGCTTTCGAATTCTGTTCCTTCTACGGCACGGCTTACTAAAGTGTTCTTGTAAACCTTGTAAGATACGCCTGCTTCTCTTAACTGCTTACGTAACTGAGTATCCTCTGCAACAGTAAGTCCACGATAGTCTACAACTACTACAGACGCTGCGTCCTTAATTACAGATGAAATCTCATCTACGATTGGCTGTTTCAGTTCAACTTTTGCCACGATTTTTACCTCCTTATAGATTTTGAGCATATCGCGCAAAGTGATTTATGACTAATAAAAAACCTCTCTGCCACAAGACAGAGAGGTATAAGCGTTCATAAAATATCTATGATTCTTAATATTCCTCGGTAGGTATCCATTGGAGTTACGCTTTTTCAAGCACCTACTGTCTTCGGCAATATGCTTTGCTATTATATCAACCTGTTCACGAAATGTCAACAAGTCTTTTTGCTTGAATGATTCGGTCTAGAGTTTCAAATATTTCTTACTGTGCAATCTTAATAACGTTAAGCTTTACACCAGGTCCCATTGTAGATGTAAGAGTTGCGCTCTTAATGTACTGACCCTTTAAGCTTGAAGGCTTAGCCTTATTGATTGCTCCCATAAGAGCCTGGAAGTTGTCGTTAAGTTGCTCTGCTGTGAAAGATGCTTTTCCAACTGGCACATGGATAAGGTTTGTCTTATCCAAACGATACTCAATCTTACCGGCTTTAATATCTTCGATTGCCTTTGCAACGTCCATAGTTACTGTACCAGCCTTTGGGTTTGGCATTAATCCCTTAGGTCCGAGTACACGTCCTAAACGACCAACAACACCCATCATGTCAGGTGTAGCAACTACAACATCGAAATCCAACCATCCTTCGTTCTGGATCTTCGGAATGAGATCTTCTGCACCTACGAAGTCAGCGCCTGCTGCCTGTGCCTCGTCTGCCTTTGGTCCCTTTGCGAAAACCAAAACTCTAACTGTCTTACCAGTTCCGTGTGGCAATACAACTGCTCCACGAATCTGCTGCTCAGCGTGACGTCCGTCACAGCCGGTTCTAAGATGAAGTTCAATTGTTTCATCAAATTTCGCTGTAGCATTCTTCTTTACGAGTTCGATTGCTTCCTCAACATCATATTGAGTCTGCTTATCATATGCTTTAACAGCGTCCTGATATTTCTTTCCTCTTTTCATTGAATATGACCTCCTGTGGTTTTATCGGGAGAGGACCCTCCCACTTCGTTAATACTTATTAATAAATATTAGTCTTCGACTTCGACACCCATAGATCTGCAGGTTCCTGCGATCATGCTAACTGCTGCCTCAAGTGATGCTGCATTTAAGTCAGCCATCTTGGTGTTTGCAATTTCCTCGAGCTGAGCTCTGGTAATCTTAGCAACCTTTGTCTTGTTTGGAACGCCTGATCCGGACTGAATCTTGCATGCCTTCTTAATAAGAACTGGTGCTGGTGGTGTCTTTGTTACGAAGCTAAAGCTTCTGTCTGCATATACAGTGATAATTACAGGGATGATTGTGTCACCCATATCAGCTGTCTTAGCGTTGAACTGCTTGGTAAACTCTACAATGTTTACACCGTGCTGTCCAAGAGCAGGTCCAACTGGAGGAGCTGGTGTAGCCTTTCCAGCAGGAATCTGTAATTTGATATATCCTTCGACTTTCTTTGCCATTGGAATTGCCTCCTTAATTCATTCGTTTAACATCTGCGAAACTTACTTCTACCGGCGTTTCGCGACCGAACAGCTCTACATTAATTGTAACTGTCTGTTTGCTGTGATTCATAGCTGTAATGACTCCTGATGTATCTTTCCATACACCACCGATTACAACGATTGCATCGCCTTCTGCGAAATCAACCACAACATTTTCGGACTTCACACCTAATGGTCTCATTTCCTCTTCGGTAAGAGGTACAGGTTTGCTTCCAGGTCCTACGAATCCGGTTACACCACGTGTATTGCGGACAACGTACCAGGTATCATCGTTCATGATCATATGAATCAGAACATATCCCGGGAACATCTTCTTGGATACCTGTTTCTTCACGCCGTTCTTTACTTCGGTTACATCTTCCATAGGAACGCGTACTTCCAAGATTTGATCCTCTAAATGTCTGTTTTCAATTGTCTTGTCAATGTTTGCCTTGACCTTGTTCTCATACCCTGAATAGGTATGAACTACATACCAGTTTGCCTCTGCCATAAAATAATGCCTCCGTTTAGAAACTTAAACCAACAAGGAAATTAACGCCATACTGAATTATCCAGTCTAATCCGGCGATAATCAGTCCTACTACAACTGACACTGCAATTACTGCAATTGTCTGTTTTACAAGTGACTTGCGTTCCGGCCAAATAATCTTACCAAATTCGGCTTTCAGGCCAGAAAACCAGCTTGTCTTTGGAGCCTTTTCTGTTTTTTCGCTCATAGTTAACACTCCTTCACTTGTACCGAACTATTTTGTTTCCTTATGCATTGTATGAGTTCTGCAGAATCTACAATACTTCTTGGTTTCCATTCTGTCCGGGTGAGTTTTCTTGTCCTTAGTCAGGTTGTAGTTTCTTCTCTGACATTCTGTGCAAGCTAAAGTAATTCTTGTACGCACAACTTCCACCTCCGTTTAATTAATGTTGGCGCCCAAATAAAAATGGGCATAAAAAAAAGACCTATTGTTTCAAGCCTTACAAATATATCACGATTTGTACATATCGTCAAACACTTTTTTATTTTTAGTATGCAAAAGATTTTTCTCTACTATATATAGTACGAATTGAGTAGAAAAACCTTGATGATCCGCTTTTCTATCCTCATCTTTCGAATCATCAAGGCTATACTCTGTTATCCAACATCATGCCGGAATAAATAGATGAAATGTAAGGTGTGGCAAAATTCTTGCCAGGATTTTTGTATTCCACAACCACCTTGTTTACATAATTCATCGGGTTTACACCCATATCCTCTGCTTCTTTCTCCATCGAGTCTCTGAAATTCGCCAGGATATTGAATGTATCTTCGGAACGTCCCGGTAATATGGCCTCTGCCAAAGCTTCCCGGTCAACGCTGAGTCGTCCATGCTCATCCTGTATCAGTCCGATTGAAGCTAGCTCGTCAGCCTTATTACTTGCGATTGCATTGACTTCCGTATATAGCTTTCGTCCTTGATAAGCGGTCTTTCCTTCCGAATACTTCTCTGCTGTATCCAATACATGATTGTAGGTATCCAACAGCTCTTGAATATTATCCGCCACAGCATCCGCATTTGCTTTAAAACTGATTGATGTAGTATTTTCACCTTCGTTCGGCGCCTTAAGCGTTAATTCAAATGCATTATTAATCGTAAACGTATTGTTTAAGGAATGCTCTTCTCTTCCATTTAAATAGAAAGTAGAGTTCGCTGCCTGTGATTCCACCTGGTTAATGCCTAGCAGATTCATTGCTGCCATTGATCCCGGACTTGCTTCCGGAGAAATATCAAACAAATATGCCTCTTTTTCGTGTAATCCTGTTTGCGTCGAAGTCAGCTTTAATGCTTTTCGCCCATCATTTGTATCTTCGATTTCCGCATTAATCTTTAGATTAGAACCGTTCACCAACCTTGCCAACTTATTTAATACTTCTTCGTTGGTCTCTCCTGCTGATACGTTGTATTGGAATTCGTAGGAAGCAGTATTGGTATTTAAATCAAAAGCATATGAACCCGGCGTAAAGGATAATCCGTCCGGCCTTAATGCATTTCCTCTGTTGACCTGTGGGGTTGCTAATTTCTCCACGCGGATTTCGAACTGATTTGTATTATTGTTCTCAGTACCATCTCCGACATATTCCACTTCCACTGTAGATTCATCTGAAGAAACCGCTACCTTCTTTTGGAAGGCATCCGCAACTCCGCCCTTTGCATCCGTAAGCGCTGAAACCACATTCTGAATAGCCTTTGCGTTCTCTTTGATATCGATCGCATAGCGCTTTGCCTCATCCATGTTAGAAATCTTGTACAGAGGAGATTCTTTATTTGTCTTTACGATTTGATTGTAAACTTTGCGCAGATCGCTCTTTTTATGAGAGTCATAGCGCGATGCTTTTTGTGTGCCATACGTACTGACATAGTAATCGTATGCGCTATCAATCTTAGCCATTAGATCCCCTCCTTTCTTCCATGAAATAATGCAGACCGCACCGGGGTATAATAAGTCCATTTATACATTTACATTATATACCCGGGTGCGGTCTGATTTCAACTACTAAATGTTATATTATTTAGGAGTTAGGTACTATATTTAGTTGTTTATCTGACAATTCTGTCCAAATTCCTCTCGTTTGTTCAATGCATCTAGAACCAATTCCACAGCATGATCCACACCATATTCGGATGAATCTAATGTCATGGCGTAGTGCATTGCCATACCCCATGGCTCTCCTGTGAAATGTCTGCAGTGATGTCGTCTGCCTATGTCTTCTTTCTTACGCAAATCATCAGCCTGCTCTACACCGATCTTCAACGGCTTTGCAATTCTCTGATTTCTGAATTCAGGCTTTGCTGTCACAAACAGATGGAAGGAATTCGGTCGATCTTTCAATACATAACTTCCAAGTCTTCCCACAATTACACAGCTTCCTGATGCTGCGAAATCGCTGATTACTTTGCGCTGTGCCTCAAAGATTTGATCCTGCGCAGACACATTCTGTGTACCGGCATAGCTTTGATTATATATACTATAGACTAGGCCTATCTTTTGTTCTTTCTTTTGAATCATCTCCGGTGCAAGACCCGTAGCTTCAGCCGTCTTAGAAATCACTGCATAATCATAAAACGGGATTCCAAGTCTTTTGGCAATCTTCTCTCCGATTTCGTGGCCTCCGCTGCCCCATTCTCTTTCAATCGTAATGACAAGCGGAGCAGTTTTCTCATCAATTTCGATTGCGAGATTCTGTGCAGCAGGTTGCTGTGTACCGAGAAATTCGTAAATAAACGTAAAATGTTTATTGAAAATTCTAACAATATATCCCACAAGAAAGGCTGCAATCACAGTGCCTTCGCGAATTCCAATCAGTTGATGCCATGCCAGGAGCGAGATTGCGGCACTGATAACTACCATGCCCCAATCAAATATCATTTTCATGGTTCCAAAATCAATCTTGAAAACCTTCGAAATGGCATTGATCAACCCTTCCGTTGCCATCGTAATCAGTCCTGCTCTAACTTCAAAGAACACTCCAATTGCCATTATGATACAGCTTCCAATGCAGTAAACCAGTTGCATCGGATAGGTATCAGCCTTCCAGTTTTCCACAATCTTTAAAGTGAAATCCGTAAAGAAAGAGAAGAAGAATACAACTACCAGCTGAAGTAGATATACCAATTTATAATTCTTCCTCAAAATAATGATCTGCAAAACCGCAAAAATGACATTCATAATCATTGTCAAAGTTCCCATAGATAGCGGAACCAGACGGCTTAGCACATAAGGCAAACTCGACGTTGGTCCAACTCCGAGTCCACTTTTTGTGGAAAGTGCAATACCAAATGCTAGGATAAATAAACCTAGCAATAAACAAATAACCTGACGAATCTTATACTTCATTTTTTCCCTCGTTCATCTCATGAAAAGCGTTTCATGATAAATTGGGCTCCATTTACGTATAACGAAATGAAGCCTCAATAAGATTATATGCTCTATTTTTCTGAATTTCCACAATAAAGACCGTTACTTTTCTAACAATCAAAAATCTAGCATATCCGTATTTAGTTTTTAAATTCGCGATTTCTTTCGTCCTCAGCCTGAATATCTTCTTCCGACATATATTTGCGGAATGTTTTTTCGATTAGATAACTTTCTAATAATGTAAGCAATACAGGTAAGAAAAATGCTCCAACAAAAGAAAGCGGCCAAAGTAAATAGAAAGCAAGCGCAAAGATTAAGAAAATCAAAAGCTGAACCAATGACTTCGGAAGATTCCCAAGAGCAATGATTATAGTATTTTTAATTGCAACCTTTGCTGAATCATTGAATCTAGCGATATATGCAAATAGGTAAATTCCCCACATAATACATACAAGTGCCATAATCACAAATACCCAACAGAATGGTCCAATATGATTATTGTATACGTATGCATAAACCGCATAGAAATCAAATACCATCAATAATAAAAATGCTGAGAAAGCCATTCCTGCAAAAAAAGCAACTTTGAAACTGTTCTTAAATCCGTTCCAGAATTCCTGCCAGCAATAGCCATGATTATTTCTGATATTTTTAACAATGACATAGTACATACCGCTGGTTGCAGGTCCTGAGAGAACCATGAAAACAATCACTAGCGGAAGCAATATAAAATTTTTTGCCGCAATGCAAAGATAAATAATGAATGCAGTCGGTATATTGCACATCAACCAACAAAAATTAACTGCAATACAATCAATGATTTTTGAAAGAGCTCTAAAAAAGCCATTATCCGCGTTAAATATTCGATCCATAATTATTTCCTTTTTCAAATTTTAATCTTTCATTATTATATAGAAGAATGTATGATATTTCCACCTTTGACGTAATTTTTCATATAGTTTTAAGAAAAAAAAACAGCATCAAATGATGCTGTAAATAAAGAGTGCCTAGTTCCGGAATCGAACCAGAGACATAAGGATTTTCAGTCCTCCGCTCTACCAACTGAGCTAACTAGGCACAAAGTTGCGGGAATAGGATTTGAACCTATGACCTTCGGGTTATGAGCCCGACGAGCTTCCAGACTGCTCCATCCCGCGATATTCATTTTCACTTTCTATAAGAAAGTAATGGGCAGAGGTGGATTCGAACCACCTCTGCCCATTACTTTCTTATAGAAAGTGAAAATGAATATCGCGGGATGGAGCAGTCTGGAAGCTCGATATTCATTTT
>SVFB01000018.1 GCA_015057085.1 Lachnospiraceae bacterium | reverse complement strand
TTGGCGGCATCAGCATGAGCGGACTTGCCGAGATTCTGATGAATGAAGGTTTCACCGTGACAGGTTCGGATGCAAAAGAATCTGAGTTAACCAAACACCTTGAGACAAAAGGGGCCAAGATTACAATCGGACAGAGAGCCGAAAACATAAATGCAGATCAGACAGATGTTGTTGTATATACTGCAGCCATTTCAGAAACCAATCCGGAATTTATTGCTGCAAAAAAAGCAAATCTTCCTATGCTGACCCGCGCAGAGCTTTTGGGACAGATTATGGATAACTACGAAAACTCGGTTGCAATTGCCGGAACACATGGCAAAACCACCACAACTTCCATGTTAAGCCACATCTTTTTAGCCGGCAAACTGGATCCTACCATTACAGTAGGCGGAATTTTAGAATCCATCGGCGGCAACATTCGCGTAGGCGAGTCCGAGAACTTCCTGTGCGAAGCATGTGAATATACCAACAGCTTTTTAAATTTCAGACCACGTTACAGTATCATATTAAATATTGAAGAAGACCATATGGACTTCTTTAAAGATTTAGATGACATCCGCAATTCCTTCCGCAAATTTGCAGGAAACACACCTGCAAACGGTGTCACCATGATTAACCACGATATCCAAAACTACGAGGCAATTGTCAAGGATTATCCTCAGTCCATCTATACCTACGGGTTCACCGAGGATGCAGACTTTTATGCAACAGATATTACATATGACGAAAAGGCCTGTGGAAGTTTCACACTGATGCAGGGCAAGGAATCCATTTGCAAGATTCATCTTCATGTACCGGGTCGACATAATGTCTCAAATGCAACTGCTGCCGCCGGACTTGCACATATCATGGGCGTGGATTCCGATGCTATCGTGGCCGGATTGGCACAATTCGGAGGTGCGGACAGACGATTCCAGTATAAAGGAACCTTTAACGGCGTAACCGTCATTGATGATTATGCACATCATCCGACAGAGATTCGTGCAACCTTAACTGCTGCACAGAACTATCCGCATAACAAATTGATCGTATGCTTCCAGCCGCATACCTATTCCAGAACCAAAGCTTTTCTAAATGATTTTGCGGAGGTACTTTCCACTGCGGATATGGTGGTACTTGCAGATATTTATGCCGCGCGTGAAAAAAATACCTATGGTGTCTATTCCACAGACATTTTAAATTTATTAAAAGAAAAAAATTGTGACGCCTATTATTTCCCATCATTTGAGGAAATCGAAAAATTTTTGCAAAAAAATTGTATGAACGGTGACCTGTTGATAACTATGGGAGCCGGAAACGTTGTAGAAATTGGCGAAGCACTTGTTTCAAAATAGTTTATCCACATTATCCACAAAAAAGTGTTGGAAGTTATTCCCACTTTTTTGTGGATTATTTTTTTCATATATATCTGGATTTGATTTTTAGGATGTGCCTTGATATATCAAGATTCAGGCTCAAATTTCGAGTCATTTTTCCCTTTTACATTTCGATTTATCCACAGTATCCACACTTTTCAAAAGTCGACTTATCCCTTGATTTTACTGGGTTTTTCGATTATTTTCCTCTTCTTTTTTTTCATCCAAAGTGCTATAATTCGATTCAGTTAAGAAAAAGAGGAAGTGTAATATATGTCGAGTGTGAAATTGTATAGCGAGGGAGTATTATCAATCACAGGAATCTCGAATGTGTTTTTAGATAAATATATGCCGGAAGCCAACGGGGAATTCGTAAAGGTATATCTTTATCTTGTGCGTTGCATGGGGGACTCCTCCAAACAATGTAGTGTCTCTGCAATCGCAGACCATTTAAACCATACAGAGACGGATGTACAGCGTGCATTGCTCTATTGGGAGCGCCAAAATGTACTACGTCTTGATTTTGATGCGCAAAAAAATATTGTCGGTATCGGATTATTACCTTTATATGATTCCGCCCCGACATCTGTACCGGCATCTGTACCTACTTCTGCACCTGCTGCAATACAGGCTCCTGCTTCTACAGCAATACAGGCTCCTGCACCTGCTGCAGAACAGATTGAATCGAAACGCAGATCATATACTATCGATGAAATCGAATCTTTCCGCAAGGATGATGAGGTTTCCGAAATGTTTTTTGTAATCGAAACCTATTTGAAGAAGCCAATGACCGTAGCACAAATCAACACCGTACTGTTTTGGTATGAGGAATTGGAGTTTTCTACAGATTTAATCACGCATCTTGTAGAATATTGTCTTGGAAAAGGCCATAACTCCTTCCGATATATGGACCGCATTGCTTTGGATTGGTACAACAACAGCATCTTCACAATTGAAGCTGCAAAATGCGAGGCCGAAAAGCATAATAAAGTCAATTATACAATCATCAAAGCACTCGGAATCAGTGGTCGTGACCTGGCACAGTCTGAACGGGTTTTCATCAACCGTTGGACAGAGGAATGGAAGTTTGAACTTCCGTTGATTGAAGAAGCTTGCCGACGCACCATCGAGGCGACACACCAGGCCAGTTTCACCTATGCGGATAAGATTTTAGAAACCTGGAAAAATAATGGCGTACGCAATATGGATGATGTGATTGCCTTAGATCAATCCTTTGCCGCCAACCGCAAAATATCTGTACGCACCACCGAAAGCACCAAGCGCACAAAGTTCAGCAACTTCGATGCGCGCAACAATGACTACGATCAACTAGAGCAAATGCTTGTGAAAACCACCGTACAATAAAAGGGGCATGCAAATGGCATTAACAAATTCACAATATGATGAAATCATGCGGGAATATGATAACCGCCAATTATCGAATCGCCACAAATTAGAAAAGCAAATCGAGACAGCATATGAAAAGGATGCGCGATTAAAAGAAATCGATGATTCCATTTCCAGCTATTCCGTTGCCGCAGCCAAACGTCTGCTGAACGGAGATCAAAATGCGGTTCGCGAATTAAAAGAAACCATCGCCGAAAAGAGAAAACAGCGCGAGGAAATTCTAACTGCCCTCGGCTACGGAAAAGATTTCTTTGAGCCAATTTATACTTGTCCCGATTGCAAGGATACAGGATACATCAACGGCAAAAAGTGCCATTGTTTAAAGCAGGCCATCATCGATGCGGTCTACACCCAATCCAATATTAAGAACATTCTGGAAAGAGAAAATTTTGATCATCTTTCCTTTGATTATTACTCTCCGGAACCGGATTCTTTTGCAAAAGGAATTTCGGAACTTGACAATATGCGTTCTGCCGTGGCAGAATGTCATAGGTTTGTGGAAAGCTTTCATACAGACTTCCGCAACCTTCTCTTCATTGGAAATACCGGTACAGGGAAAACATTTTTGTCCAATTGCGTCGCAAAAGAACTTCTTGATCGCGGCAACTCTGTGATTTATTTTTCTGCGACACAGCTTTTTGATAATCTAAGCAAAAGCCACTTTGACAGAGATGAAGAAGCCATTGAAGCAAATAAGAATATTTTCGACTGTGATCTGTTAATCATCGACGATCTCGGAACAGAGGTCATCAACTCATTTACGGTATCGCAGCTGTTTTTGTGTATAAATGAAAGACTATTGCGGCAGAAATCCACCGTCATATCTACGAATTTAAGTCTGGCAAAACTTGCCGATGCTTATAGCGAGCGAATTGTTTCGCGATTGAGCAGTGGATATGATATCATCAAGGTTTCTGCGCGCGACATCCGCATCCAGCGCAAATTGCAAAAGGTTTAACCCCTACACCCTTTGCCTAAAATAAAGTTTTAAATGGAGGACATGCTATCATGCCAAATGATGAAAGAATGCTCGAAACCATGCCGCAAGGCCGCCTCGGATTAATTGCGACAGACAGTTGTATCGGATTGGCCGAGAAGGTTGACAAATATCTTACAACTTGGAGAGAGAAAAGAAACCACCAGCACAAAGACGAAATTGCTTTTGTTGACTATTCTAAGGACAGTTATATTATCCGCCCTTACACCCCACGCTTTGGAACCGGTGAAGCAAAATGTGTGATTAACCAGTCCGTTCGCGGATATGACCTTTATATTATGGTAGATGTTACCAATTACAGCTTAACCTATTCTGTATGCGGTCACGAAAATCATATGTCTCCGGATGACCATTGGGCAGATTTAAAACGTGTCATTGCTGCCATTGGCGGAAAGGCTCGTCGTATCACTGTAATCCTGCCATTCTTATATGAGAGTCGTCAGCATCGTCGTACTGCAAGAGAGTCCCTTGATTGCCCATTGGCATTGAAAGAATTGGAATCCCTTGGAGTAGACAATATCATCACCTTCGATGCACACGATCCACGTGTCGTAAATGCGATTCCATTAAACGGATTTGAAAATGTAATGCCTTCTTATCAGTTCATGAAGGGCATCCTAAAAAATGTAAAGGATTTAAAGATTGATTCCGAGCATTTGATGATCATCTCTCCTGATGAAGGAGCAACCAGCAGAGCAATCTATCTTGCCAGCGTACTTGGTGTTGATATGGGTATGTTCTACAAGAGACGTGATTATTCTAAGATCGTAAACGGACGCAATCCAATTGTTGCACATGAATTCTTAGGAAGCGACATCAACGGAAAAGACGTCATGATTATTGACGATATGATTTCTTCCGGCGAAAGTATGATTGATACTGCAAAGGAATTAAAGAAGCGCGGCGCAGGTCGTATCTTTGTCGTTGCAACCTTCGGTCTTTTCACCAACGGTTGGGATTCCTTTGATAAGGCTCACGAGGAAGGTTTGATTTACCGTGTTGTAACCACAAACCTTTGCTATCAGACAGAGGAAATGCTTTCAAAAGATTATTACATCAGTTGTGATATGAGTAAATATATCGCTTACATCATCGATACCTTAAACCATGATGTTTCCATCAGCGATCTGCTCGATCCATCCGATCGTATTCACAATGCTGTAAAGCGTTATAATGAAGAAACCGGAAATAACTAATATACACGAAGTGCTTATAAAAAAAATCGCCATGCGAAATGCATGGCGATTTTTGATTAGCCTCTCATCATATAATCCATCAATTTCTTGATGTCATCCGGCTCATATGCTACAAGCTCTAATTCCGGAATCTGTGCCTCTGAAGAAAATACACTTACAAGAGATACATACTGGCTGAGCTTAGATTTCAAATTTAATCTGTCACCTTCATCTGTGATTAATTCAACCTTGCCCTTGCAAGTGTCGATAATCTGTAATAATTCCTTTGGATCTTTAATGTTGTTTAATTTCATATTTAGTCTCCTTTCTCTCTAAGACTAGTTCTAATTTCCTATTCATCTATCTACGTGACCTAAATTAGCACTATTTTTGAGGATTGTCAACTTTTTTCTGCCCATAAAGCCATTTCAAAAACAAATGATCTCTCTTTTGCCAATAATCTTTAAGAAAGAGTTCATTCACCCGAATAATGGTTTCAAGATTTTCCCAAACCGGTTGATATCCCAATCGAATCTCACTCTCCGTCATCGTCGGTTCCACCGATTTTTCCTCAACATTGCAATAATAAAAATAAGAATGCGCAACAAAAATTTGAGAAGTATTGTATTTATCAATCCTTCGTTCTAAGGTCTCTCCGATTTCTTGGATGCTGTCCGGAATAATCAAAAGTCCTGTTTCTTCCCTGACCTCTCTCTCTAAGGCTTGCATATGCGTCTCTCCGGGTTCAATCCCGCCTCCGGGAATTTTATAATCTCCTGCTTTGCTTTTTTGCATCGCATATTTCCCGTTTCTGCAAATGATTGCACGCACTGCAAAACGCTCATAGATTGGCATATCATCTCTATAATTCTTCTCATCAAGAGTAAATAATGTTTCCATATTTGTCTCCTATAGAGGTACATGTGAATTAGCAGATATTATTTTGATAAAATTATAGTTGATTGACATTTTAAAGTAAACGGATTCTCCTGAAAAAGTACCTTTTTCTCAAAAAATCCCGAAAAACAACGGAAACTATTTTTTATTTTTAGTTTCCACTAACCAAAAAGTACTCACCCTTTATTCCCACAAAGCTATATAATTACTTACTTTCTTTGTGTACATACAAAAGAACATGGAAACTATTTTCAAGGTTTTGACACCCTATTTTTCCCATGTTACACTTCGATTATAAGGGATAATTATAACTATCTTTAATTTAGTCGAAAGAATTTTATTCAATTTTGTTCCATGAAAGGGAGGAATATGATATGGCTGATCCACTAGGAGGATATGTACCAGACACCGTCAAGAATGACGAACCGGCAAGAGACGCGATTATTCGTCTCGGAAAGGTTGTCACCGATCGTGCTGAAGTACTACTTGGTAAAGAGAAAATCACAAAAGAATCTCCGGAATATTGGGGTATCGCTCCATTGATTACGGACGAGCAGGCAGAAATTGCCATCAAGATGAAAAAGCGTAAACCCCGCACTCTTGCAGACATGAAAAAGATAACAGGACTCGACGAGGCATACTTGCTCGAGCAGTTGGACAAAATGTCTGAAGTGGGCATCATCGAATATAACTGGGAAAACGAGAGCCACGAAAAGCAGTGGATTCTCCCAATGTATGTACCGGGTGCTGCAGAATTTGCAAATATGAATGCAGACGTATTGGCTGCTCATCCTGAAGAAGGACGTTTCTTCGAGCGCATGAGCCGTCTTCCGCTCGAGAAAATCACACCGATGGTTCCGCTTGGCGGTGCCGGAATCGGAATGCATGTCATCCCTGTGGAAAAGGCAATCGAAATGGAAAACAAATCTGTTTCTGTAGAGCATATTTCTCACTGGCTTGATAAATACGAAGGTAAATATGCGGCAAGCCCATGTTCCTGCCGTCAGTCACGCAAGACCTTCGATGAAGGTTGTGCAGATGACCCGGAAGGCTGGTGTATTGCAGTCGGCGATATGGCTGATTACGTTGTTGAGACCAATAAAGGCGGTCGCTATATTACAAGAGAAGAAGCCCTCGCCATTATGAAGCAGGCTGAAGACAATGGTTTCGTTCATCAGATTACCAACATCGATGGCGAAAACAAGATTTTTGCGATTTGTAACTGTAATGTCAACGTATGTTATGCGCTTCGTACCTCACAGCTGTTTAACACACCGAATATGTCCCGCTCCGCATATGTGGCACATGTCAATACCGAAAACTGTGTTGCCTGCGGACGTTGTGTAGAATATTGCCCGGCCGGCGCTGTTACATTGGGACAGAAATTATGCAAGAAAGACGGCAGCCAGGTAAAATATCCAAAAATGCCTCTTCCTGCCGAAAAGAAGTGGGGTCCGGAAATGTGGACTGAGGATTACCGTGACAAGAACCGTATCAACACTCACGAGACCGGAACTGCACCATGTAAGACTGCATGTCCTGCACATATTGCTGTACAGGGCTATATCAAGATGGCATCACAGGGCAGATATCAGGATGCGCTTGCTTTGATCAAGAAAAACAATCCGCTTCCTGCAATTTGCGGATATGTATGTAACCGCCGTTGCGAAGATGCATGTACACGCGGAACCATCGACGAAGCAGTATCCATCGATGAAATCAAGAAGTTCATCGCAATGCAGGATTTGAATGCAGATACACGCTACATTCCAAAGAAGGTAGTGCCATCCTTAAAGGGTGAATTCACAGAGAAAATCGCAGTCATCGGCGCCGGTCCTGCCGGACTTTCCTGCGCATTCTATCTGGCCGAAAAAGGTTACAAGCCTACTGTATTCGAGAAGAATGCACAGCCGGGTGGTATGGTTGTCTATGGTATTCCTTCCTTTGTTTTGGAAAAGGATATCGTGCAGGCTGAAATCGATGTATTAAAAGAAATGGGTGTTGAATTCAAGTGCGGTGTCGAAGTCGGAAAAGATATCACCATCGCACAGCTCCGTGAACAGGGCTACAAGGCATTCTATATCGGAATCGGATGCCAGGGCGGCCGTAAAGTCGGAGTTCCGGGAGAAGATGCAAACGGTGTTATGACCGGTGTGGAATTCCTCCATATCACAACAGAAAATGAAGATTATAAATTAAATGGTGATACCGTGGTCATCGGTGGCGGTAACGTTGCAATTGATGTATCACGCTCTGCAATCCGTTGCGGATCTCCAAAAGTACATCAGGTATCTCTTGAGACCCGCGATATCATGCCGGCATCTCCGGATGAAATTGAAATTGCCGAAAGCGAAGGCATTCTCATCCAGGGCGGCTGGGGACCGAAGGAAATCCTCACCGAAAATGGCAATGTGACAGGAATCGTATTCAAGAAGTGTACCAGTGTCAAGGATGCTGACGGACGATTCAATCCACAGTATGACGAGAATGATACCATGACCATTCCTTGCTCAAATATCCTTCTTTCTGTCGGACAGGCAATCGAATGGGGCGGACTTCTCGACGGAGAAGATGTAGAATTCTGGCATGGAAATTATCCTGTTGCTGACAAGGTAACCTATCAGACCCGTGTGCCTGATATCTTTGTCGGTGGTGATGTTTATTCCGGACCGAAATTCGCAATCGATGCAATTGCGGCCGGCAAGGAAGGAGCCATTTCCATCCATCGCTTCGTACAGCCACATTCTTCATTGACCATCGGTCGTGATCCACATTACTATGTCGAGTTGGATAAGGAAGATATTCTGGTTGAAAATTATGATAATTCCAAGCGTCAAAGACCTGCAACCAAGCCGGGTGTGGGAAAAGACAGCTTCCGTTCAGCAGCATGTACGCTGACCGAGGAACAGATTCAGATTGAGACCAAGCGTTGTCTCGGATGCGGTGCAACCATTGTAGACGAGAACCAGTGTGTCGGATGCGGAATCTGTACCACCAAGTGTGAATTTGATGCAATTCATTTGGAGCGCGACCTGCCTGGTGCAAGTGTGATGCGTAAGAGCGAAGACAAATTAAAATATGTACTTGGCAACGGCTTAAAGCAAAAGCTTGCGCGTCCATTCATCCGCAAGACCAAATAAGTTGTCGTTATTAGAGGAGAATTCATTGTGCACGAATTAGGTGTTGTATTTCATGTAATCAAACAAGTGGAGGAAATCTGTGTCGAGAATGATCTCACAGAGATTTCCTCTGTGACCTTAGAACTCGGAGAAGTATCCACGGTCATTGAGGAGTATCTGCATGATGTATGGAACTGGGCCGTGCTCAAAAAATCCGAGCATATGAAAACAGCCAAATTAATTGTGGAAACCATTCCTGCTGTCACCTTCTGTGAAGATTGTCAGCAGGAATATCCCACCGTTGAATTTGGTAAAACCTGTCCACATTGCGGAAGCAAAAAGACTTATCTACTGCGTGGAAATGAATTTAATATCAAAGAAATAGCGGGATCATGATTCTATTTGATTTTATTTTGTGCCAAGCTCCCAGAATGCAATTGCTGATGCAGCTGCCACATTCAGGGAATCCACCTGATGCGACATCGGAATTTTTACGGTATAATCGCAAGCCTCAATGGTTTCCGAACGCAGGCCGACACCTTCCGTGCCCATGATAATTGCGAGCTTTTCTTCTGATTTTAATTTATCATCCGTAATGCTGACCGAATCATTCCGAAGCGCCATTGCGACTGTCTTAAATCCCAATTCTCTCAACTGCTGCATGCCGGCCTTTGGCCAGTCAGTCTGCAGATAAGTCCATGGAATCTGAAATACGGTTCCCATACTCACGCGACTCGCCCTGCGATACAGGGGATCTGCACACGGTCCGGTCAAAAGCACCGCATCTATATTTAATGCAGCTGCGGAACGAAAAATCGCGCCCACATTGGTTGGATTCACCACATCCTCGAGGATTACAATGCGTCGCATATCTTTGATCAGTTCCGCCACATCCGGATGTTTACGACGCCGCATAGCACAAAGCAGTCCCCGCGTCATGCCATATCCCGTTATTTGCTTTAGCAGCTCGATTGGTGCCACATATACCGGAACCTCTCCCAGGCGATCCACCAACTGTCTGGTTTCTCCTTCGAGATATCTTTTTTCACACAAAACAGATTCGGCTTCATATCCGCCTTCAAGCGCACGCAGAATCACATTGGGACTTTCTGCGATAAAAAGCCCCAGCTCCGGCTCGTAATAATGCAGAAGTTGGGACTCTTTATGTCTGGCATAAATATCTAATTTCGGATCCTGAAAATCTTTGATCTCAATTATATTCATTTTAATGTTCCGGACCTTTCCAATATTTTTTGAATATATACATAACTTAGCATATCATGGGATGCACTTCCGATGGAAAAACCATACAAATATCCACCTGCCGGCTGTGCTTCTTCTCTCACGCAACGACAATCAATTTCCAGATGATAATCCGTATCATTTACACAATCCATAAATTCCACTCTGCAATACATGCCCCGAATATCCAGTCTTTTTTTCGACAATACAGCGATGCCCACATCACTGACATCATGAATTCGCACGCTTGCATCCACACCTGAATTCTGACACAAAATATGACCATCGGTTTCCACAACAATACGGGCATGATTTCTGCGATCGCTCTGTGTGGATATTTTATTGAATTCACTCGCAGTAACTGCATAATACTTTTTCCCGCGATATTCAACCAATCGAATATGAACGGCATTCCATCCAACCCGATTGCCATCTTCATCATTCGTATAAATATTGAATACCACAGAGGAGAACCCACGATTGCCCAGATCCAATACCTGTCCTTTGTACATAAAAGGGCGCAATAGTACCTTGTCTTCCGAAGTGCCCACTGCTATCGTAGACACTTCGAATACGCGATCGTCTTTAATCATTTCCAGATTGACTGCAGTTCCATCCCTGATTTCATCGATATACATTCGCACATACTCCTATTTTATACGCGAAGGGAGTTGTTTCCGTTATCATTTGCCATACGCCAATCTATGCAACGCTGTAGATACTGAATGTAATCCGGATTTTTGCACATGCCTTTTCCTTCCACATCAGAAAGCTTTGCTACATCCATGCCATTGCAGCTGGTGGTTTTCATGACAATATTCAAAGCCTCTTCCTTTGTATCATTTGCAAAATAAGTTCCGATGCCGAAAGCTACTTTCACACGGCCTTTGAAGTGCTTATAGATTTTTGTAGCACGGTCTAAGTCCAAACTGTCGCTGAAGAGCAATGTCTTAGTCTTAGGATCAATTCCAAGCTTCTCATAATGCTTAATCATTTTCTCGCCCCACTCGAATGGGTCTCCGCTGTCATGGCGTACTCCTGAGAAAAGAGTTGCAAATGTTAGCTGGAAATCCTGAAGGAAGCATTCCGTAGTAATGCAATCTGTCAATGCAGTTCCGTTTAAGATTCCATATTCCTTCACCCATGCATCAAGTGCATACCAGTTGGAATATGCCGGATTATGCTTATGGTTACCCTGGCCTACGCACATAATCCACTCATGTGCCATGGTTCCAACAGGTGTCACGCCATGCTTCTTTGCCAAATAAACATTGCTTGTTCCCACAAATTTCGAATCAGTCTTAGAGTAATCTGCATTTTTCAATGCTTCCACTGCCAAATCCTGGGCTTCTGCCGAAAGTCTTCTGCGCAATCCAAATTCGCTAAAGGCTCCGGCTGTGTACTCTCCGCTTTCCAGCTTACGCACCTTTTCTGCCAGGCGTTCCTTAAAGCTATCCAACAGCTCGTCATAATCATAAGCCATGCGGAAGTAGACTTCATTGACAATTGCCAATGTCGCAATCTCATACATAGAAGTATTTAACCATGTTCCACGTGTCTCAATGGAAAGCCCACAAGGACCTTCGGTTGTGATTTCATAATCTTCATAACGGGGTTGCCATAGACGCAGAAAATCAATATATGAGCCTTTAATCCAAGTGATATTATTCAAATATTCCAGCTCGTCTTCGCGAAAACGAAGGCTGCAATAATGCTGAATCTGCCTTTTGATTTCCTCTACCATCTCGGCTGTAAATTTCACATCTTTGTTTCGACATTTGAAACTCCAGGTCGTCTTATAATCACTGAACTGGTGATAAATTGACTGTCCCATCGAAAATTTGTAAGCATCAGTTTCTAGCAAACTGTTAATAATCGGTTCCATTTTCTTTTTTGTTCCTCTTTTTCTTTCATCATATTAGATTTTATTTTTTATGATTATGTTCTTTTAGGAATTTGATATATTCCTTTTCCGGAATCGGTTTTGAATAATAAAATCCCTGAAAAAATTCCACTTTATTTTCACTCAGGATGCGAATCATATTCTCATCCTCGACACCCTCTACCACGATCTTCTTTCCGAGCTCGTGAATCATGCGAATGGTATTGGTCAATACAATCATGGCCTGCGGATCTTTCATTGCCTGCCAAAGAATCATCTTATCAATCTTTACAATCGACATTGGCAGCTTGATTAAATAATCTGCCGAAGCAAATCCCGAACCATAATCATCAATCGCAAAAGTAACACCGATTGCATGAAGGCGTTGGACATTCTCCAGCCATTTACGATTTTGGGTTACTTGTGCAGTTTCCGTGATCTCCAGATTGATCCATGTCGGATCAACAGCATATTGCTGCATCACATTTCGAAAACGAACCGACAAATCAGGCTGAATACATTGCATTGGCGATAAATTCACATCCACATATCGCACACCAAGACTTTGCAAATCTTCTTCCTTTACGAATTTACATACCTTGCCAAAAATCATATCTCCAATCTGATTGATGTATCCGTTTTCTTCAGCAATGGTAATCAATTCTTCCGGATTAATAAATCCCTCCTCCGGATAATTCAATCGAATCAATGCTTCCGCGGAGGTAAAGGTATCTTCTTTTACATTATAAATCGGCTGATAATACACTTCAAAATCGTCATTAAAAATTGCACGACGGATGAGATGGACTATATTATCATAATGGTTTCTGGAAGCGATAATCCCCTCAACTACCTTATCTACATCACTTTCGTCATCCGGATGTTCCATGCAATAATGAATCAGGCGTTCCAAATCTTCTACTGCATAGCTTAAATCAATTTCCGGAATATTCATCTGTCGCGGAATCAAAAATACACTGGAATCTCCCACTGTAATCACTTTTTCAAAGTATGCATTCAAAATTTCGGAGGCCTCTTCATACTCCCGATTGTTATAATAGATTACCACATACCGATTATCTGAAATTGCAAAAACGTCATGCCTAAAGTGAGAATACAGATATGCCGCATAATTGGCAGTTACCTGATTCATAAACTCCTCACCTCTGTTATGGCGCATATATTCATAATCCTGTATTTGGATTCCCACAATACCGATTTTTCTATTTTCGCTTTTATATTTGTTCAGGATGCTGATAAAGGCCTTTTTGTTGAGGCAAGGCGTATCCTGATATGTATAATAGGCCGGATTTTCAAAGGCGATATAAATCAGCAAAAGGGCAATGCAGTAAATCATTGTACCAATCAGCACAGATTCCAATCTAAGTGCTACGAAGGACGCCAAAAACATCACCGCAACCAGCATCCAACACAAAAGGCCCTGATAGGAATTAAGCTTTTTGCGCGATTGTATAATCATCACGCCGATCCAGATGTATACGATACCCGGGACGATATAAAACAGTAAAAATCCAGGACCATGATGATATATACTTCCACTTCCCGGCTCCAACACAAAATGTGTCATCGGAGTCGTAAGAGCAAATCCTGCCATAAGAAGCACCGCAATTGCGGAATATACTTTAACAATTAATCTATATTTGGGAATTCGCGTTCTTGCATCCATATACAGCAAAAACAAGATGGTCATAGCATGGTAAGTAAACAACGGAATCGATCTGGATACAAATTGTATATCCTGTGGGATTCCGGGCAATTTTTCCAGCACAAACACTCTGACGAGACTGCACATTGCTGTCAACAAATTCCAACATATCATAACTAAATATATGTATGTTGATTTCGTCAGAATAATTTTGCGGAGGCAAAATATCACCAACAGAACAATGGTCAATATAATTGCCGCGATGTCATATTGATACATATATCCCATGCTTTCCCCTCACAATCATATGTCACTACACGAGACCTTATACCATTTTACCACTTTTACTGTCTTGACACAATTCCTGCCCATTTTCTCTCCGAATCTCCACCACATCCCTCTTCCCACACTAAATCGGGGCTTGCTGCGCAAAAATTGCCCAAGCAAGTGTTTCGCTTCTAACACCGAATTTTTCTCCGGGTCACGAGGGCGCTATT
>SVFB01000017.1 GCA_015057085.1 Lachnospiraceae bacterium | reverse complement strand
TATGACAAACTATACTCAGTCGGGGTACAAGCTCCGACTGAGTTAAACGCTCCGCGAGGATGCGCACGGATTCGGACAGGAATTTGTCTGCTGAAGCAGACCCGAATCCGGCGCGCAAGACTCGCGAGCGAGTCTTGACTTCAAGTCTCGCTTGCGGCAATTGCAGCATATGCTCCATCCGCGCAAGCCGTAGTCACTTGACGTAAGGTTTTGCTGCAACAATCTCCGGCCACAAAGAGCCCTTTTGTCTTAGTCTTGCAAATATTGTCGGGAACAAAATAGCCTCTTTCATCTAAATCAGCATATTCCTTGAAAATTCCGTTTTCCGGAACCAGTCCAACAGCCAAAAATACACCATCACAATGCACTGTTTCTTCCACGCCGTCTACCACATATCGGACGCCGACCAGCTTCTTTTCGAAGTCGCCCTCTGTCTCGTAGGCTACGACTTTTGCACCGGTCTTTGTTTCCACATTTCCGGCGGAGAGTACTTGTTCCTGAAGCTTTTGATCTGCGGTAAACATCGGCAAATCCTGGAGAATCACAAGCTTCTTTACAATTCCTGTCAGCAGCGCTGATTCCACGAATGCAGAATTTCCGCCGCCAATCATGACAACCGTCTTGTCCCGATAGAAGTCTCCATCGCATACAGCACAGAAGCTGATACCATTTCCGATTAGTTCAGCTTCATGTTCTAACCCTAAGGTTCTGTGTGTTGTTCCGGTTGCTAAAATGACGGTTCTGCCTTCATATCTATTTTCGTCGGATGTTGCAACACAAAATCCGTCGGATGTCTTTTCAATTTTTACCACTTCTTCGATGGTCGCTTCTGCGCCCTGTTCCATGGCTTGTTCTAATAATTGATCTCCGAATTCGTCACCACTGATGCTGGTAAATCCGGGAATATTTTCCACTTTCGGAGAATTTACAATCTGTCCTCCAAACACCGACTTTTCAATTACAATCACGCTCTTTCCGTTTCGGCGTCCATAAATCGCAGCGGTAAGGCCCGCAGGCCCTCCGCCGACGACGATGATATCATACATTTTCTTTTTCCCCCGCATAAAAATTATAAAGATAACGCCCTTATGCGGTATGCGCCTTTAACCATTCGGTTGCCGCATTGTCCCCCACATATCTGGTTCCGTCCGCATCTATAATGGTTGGCGTCTGCAAGATGTTTAACTGTCTTGCGACATCCATATTTTCAGAGCAGTTCACTGCAGTATATTCTACCTTTGCAAGCTTGAATTTCTGCTCTGCACCTTTGCATTTCGGGCAATGATCCTTTACATACATTACAGGAAGTCCGGAAGCATTCGCTGCAGGTACTTCGTTTGCAGACGCTTCGTTTGTAGGCGCTTCATTGATAGGTGTTTCATATGCAAATTTCTCAATCGGTCCGTTATGCGCCAATTTGCTGTTTACAATATTGTATTCGCGACGATCCATGTACTCTTGCGTCTTTCCATCGTTCCAGTTTTGAATCGGACGATAATATCCGGTTATACGGCTGTAAACTTCTGTCTTTTCTCCGCAATCCGGACATACATACACTTCGCCTGTCAGATAGCCATGATTCTTGCAGACAGAATAGGTAGGCGATATTGTGTAGTATGGAAGTCTGTAATTTTCTGCAATCTTGCGCACCAAAGTCGCTGCTGCTTTCCAATCCGGAAGCTTCTCGCCCAAGAATGCATGGAATACGGTTCCTGAAGTATATAAGGTCTGAAGATTATCCTGAACATCCAGCGCTGAGAAAATATCCTCCGTATAACCAACAGGCAAATGTGAAGAGTTGGTATAATATGGCGTTCCATTTTCGTTTGCGGTGATAATCTCCGGGAACTGCTCCTTGTCATGCTTCGCAAAGCGATAGGTTGTGGACTCAGCAGGTGTTGCTTCCAGGTTATAGAGATCTCCGTATAATTCCTGATAATCGCTAAGTTTCTCGCGCATGTGATTCAATACATCCGCCGCAAATTTCTGCGTTTCCACATGTGTCAAATCTTTACGCAGCCAATTCGCATTCAATCCCACTTCGTTCATGCCAATCAGTCCGATGGTAGAGAAATGATTATCAAATGTGCCAAGATATCTCTTGGTATATGGATATAATCCGTTGTCTAAAAGTTTGGTAATAACGGTTCTCTTGGTCTTCAATGATCTGGCTGCAATATCCATCAACTTGTCGAGACGCTTGTAGAAATCTGCCTCATCCGTTGCAAGATAAGCAATTCGCGGAAGGTTGATGGTTACAACGCCGACAGAACCTGTGGATTCACCGCTACCGAAAAATCCACCTGACTTCTTGCGCAATTCACGCAAGTCAAGTCTCAGACGACAGCACATACTTCTCACATCGCTCGGCTCCATATCTGAATTGATATAATTTGAGAAATACGGAGTTCCGTACTTTGCGGTCATCTCGAATAAAAGTTTATTGTTTTCTGTTTCATCCCAATTGAAATCTTTTGTGATGGAATAGGTCGGAATCGGATACTGGAATCCACGTCCGTTGGCATCTCCTTCAATCATAATTTCGATGAAGGCCTTGTTTACCATATCCATTTCTTTTTGGCAGTCGCCGTAAGTAAAATCAACCTGCTTACCGCCAATCCAGCACTGCTCATCCTTCATATCCTTCGGTACCGTCCAATCCAAAGTGATATTGGTAAACGGAGACTGGGTTCCCCATCTTGAAGGTGTATTCACGCCAAAGATAAAGGACTGAATACATTGCTTGATTTCTTTTTGCGACAAATGATCGATTTTAACAAATGGTGCAAGATAGGTATCAAAGGAAGAAAATGCCTGTGCTCCCGCCCATTCATTCTGCATAATTCCAAGGAAATTCACCATCTGATTACAAAGGGTTGAAAGATGTCCGGCCGGAGCGGATGTAATCTTTCCCGTAACTCCGCCAAGCCCTTCCTGAATCAGCTGTTTCAATGACCATCCTGCGCAATATCCGGTCAGCATACTCAAATCATGAATATGAATTGCCGCACTTCTGTGTGCATCTGCAATTTCCTGATCATAGATTTCGCTCAACCAATAATTTGCTGTAATCGCACCGGAGTTTGATAAAATCAAACCGCCCACGCTATAGGTTACGGTTGAATTTTCTTTGACACGCCAGTCGTTAATCTGCAGATAGTTATCCACAATATCCTTATAGTTTAGCATCGCATTCTTTACATTACGCACCTTTTCGCGCTGTTTTCTGTAAAGAATATATGCCTTTGCCACATCTGAATATCCGGCCTCCGAAAGAATTCGCTCTACGCTGTCCTGAATATCTTCGACCGATATAATATCATCCTTAATCTTTTGCTCAAAATCGCTGGTCACTCTCAGCGCCAACATGTCAATGACACTCGGATGATACTGCTTATCGCATCCGACAAACGCTTTCTCGATTGCTGCAGAAATTTTCGCAACATTAAAATCTACAACTGCCCCATCTCTCTTTAATACCTGATACATAACCCGCTCCATCTCCTTTTTCATTTGATACGTTTTGCGAACCTCAAACGCTATACTAAAAAATTAGCATTCCTTTATAAAAAAGTCAACATCTAGTGGATGAATATTTTTCAAACACTAGATGTTGTACTTTAATTTTTTGCACTTTTCAATTGTATCAGGTCTTGCAAACCCTTGAAATATAAGGATTTTCACCATTTCTGATTCTGATATTTCTCCGGCACAAGATATAGATAATTTACAGACCTCTTAGTTCTGCCACCCCAACATATGGTGTTACAATATCTATAAATCGCTGCATTTGCTCTTTGCCATGCGCCTCAAGTCCCTTCACCGGAACAGTGTCCCGATCCACAAATCCCTGAAGATAATAGCGCGGAGCGCCTTGAATCCACTGACCGATTTCCCGAAATGATTGCTCATCATGATATTGCTTGATTACCGTGGTGCGAAATTCAAAATCAATCTTGCCCTTCAACAAATAATCCACGCTTTCCTCTATGCGCGAGATATCAAACTCCGGCAAACCAATGGTAATGCCATATTTATCCGGGCTGTTTTTGATATCCATTGCCACATAATCGATCAGACCCGATTCCACGATTTCCTTTAATTGCTTTGGATGGTTTCCGTTTGTATCAAGCTTAATATCGTATCCCATTTCCTTCACATGGCGAATCACTTCCGGTAAATCCTTTCGCAAAGTCGGCTCTCCTCCTGTGAAAACCACACCATCCAAAAGGCCTTTTCGCTTTTCAAGAAAATGATACAATTCCTGCTCATCCATAATCGCAGGCGCATTTCCATCAATCAATTCCCAATTATGGCAAAACGGGCATCGCATATCGCAGCCGCCTAAGAATACAGTACAAGCCACCTTCTCCGGATAATCCAGTAATGTCATTTTCATCAATCCATGAATATTCATTTTCCTTGACTCTCTATAGCTGAATTACTTCCGGTGCAGCTGTAAATGAGCAAAAAGTTGCAGTCGCATTTCTGAAATATAACATCTGCATCTTTTCATCATCCGCATCATACATCTGTGCCAGATTTGGCGATTTCTCAAGCATGGCTACTTTCACATCACGATTGTCATCATTTACAAGTTCCCCGGACAAACGAAGCCATGTTCCATCCTTAAATGCACAAAGCTCCACCTTTGGATTTGATTGAATCTGTTTAGAAACATTCTTCGCTTTGGAAGTTTGAATATAAAATCTTCCATCATATACAAGGGCTGTTCCAAATGGTCGAACTCGCGGTTGATCATCTTCCACCGTTGCAAGAAAATATGTCTGCGCCTCGTCCAAAAATTGGCATACTCTTTCGATTTCGTTCATGTTTCTTTCCTCCTTATGTTTGCATAATATAATTTTTGCTTATTGTTTTCTCCCTATGTTATAGCTCAATCAATTCGTATTCAAGACTGCCCACACCGAGCTTGGCTGCCACTTCTACTGTATGCTCACCATTTCTTGATGTCACTCTTTCAAGAAAATGATCTCTTCCCACATCTTTGGATGCATATACCAAATCAAGGCAAGCTCTGTCAATCGCTACCGGGTCCAAACTTGCAAGAATTCCAATATCCTTAAGACAAGGATCCTCTGCTACCGCACAGCAATCACAGTCTACAGACATGTTCGCCATAACATTGATAAATGCAATATTCTCTCCAAAATGATCAACTACTGCCGAAGCCGCCTCAGCCATGCTCTCCAGGAAGGCATCCTGCTCAGGCAAATCCGTCCAAACAACATCCTGCTCGCTTGCCTTATTATATTTTCCGGCGGAATGAATTTGAACCTTTCCGGCACATGAAGCACAGCCGATAGACAATTGTTTCAGCGCCCCGCCAAAGCCTCCCATTGGATGGCCCTTAAAATGCGAAAGAACCAGCATCGAATCATAATTCAGGAAATGTTTTCCCATGATATCCTTTTTCAAATGTGTTCCATTCTTTACCGGAATCTCTATATCCGGCCCTTCTGCATCCATCAAATCCACATCAAAGAACTGATTCCAACCGTGTTTTTTCAATAGTTTTATATGTTTATCTGTATAATTTCTTTCTCCTTCATAGGCAGTGTTACATTCTACGATTGTGCCTGAAACATGCTCTACCATTGGCTTCCAAAATTCCGGCTTTAAATAATTCTGGTTCCCGGCTTCTCCGGAATGAACCTTTACCGCAACATTACCTTTCAGCGTAATGCCTAGCATATCATACATTTTCACAACTGATTCGGCTGTAACTTCCTTGATAAAATATACCTTTGATCCCATAGTACCTCCTTGCTAGATTTTGTTTGATTTTATTTCGTTTTATTTTGATAATATTCTGCCTTGGCCTGATACATTTTTTGATCCGCCAATTTTTCTATTTCATGAATATCTAATCCTTTATGATCTTTCACTGCTGCATATCCTGTGGAAACAGAAAGTTCCTTTGCATATTTGCCCTGCCACATTTTCGCAGCGGATTCTATATTTTGACAAATCCGCTCTGCATCATCCGTGTGAAGAATTGCCAAAAATTCATCCCCACCGGTGCGGTAAACTTTCCCATTGCTTCCAACTGCAAGCAACAGGCATTCAGCCGCAGCTCGAATCAACTCATCACCTGCAACATGACCCAAGGTGTCATTTACATTCTTTAAACCATTTACATCCGCAGATAGAATTGCAAAATCCTCTTCCATTCCCTGCTCTTTATATTGCTTTAAATCTTCATCATAGCAACGGCGATTGTAAAGTCTGGTCAGTTCGTCCGTCATTGCAATTCTGACAAGCCATTCTTCACGTTTTTTCTCATCATCCACATTTCGTGTGGTGAATACAACCTTGGTCGGGACACCATTCTCATCAACTTCAACCGGAATGTATTGTGCTCTGAACCATCCATCTTTGACATCAATAAAGTCCTCACTGATCAGTCGCTTGTGAAGCAATCTTTCTCTAACTGTTGAAATGTCCGTATATCTGATAAAATCATCCAGCTGATCCGGCATAATATACTGTCTGATATTGGATGTCATAACCGTATACGTTCTGACGCTCAAATCCAACTCATATTGAATCTCTTCTTTGGCACCCACCGGCATTTCTGTACAATTTTCGAAATCGATCAGATTCACCCTATCATAAATATTTGCGATTGCCCGGAGAATCTTAATCTTGTCCTCAATTTCAGAATTTTTGGTCTTCTCCAATTGGATTGTCGCCTCGGATATTCCTTTTAACGTATGATAGCGGACCACCATTCCAATTATGGATACAAGCGCAAGGATAGAATAGTTGATTGTGCTGATGCCGGCAGCATGATCAATTTGATATAAAACTGTATAAACAAAGGAATAAACAAGAAGATTTAATACGATGCCGACCCATGGTTTTACCGCGATGAAGCAAACCAGCATAATCTCAACCGCATAAAATGTGATGATCTGCTCTCCGTTTTGATACCTGAAATAGGAACTCCACATGGACCAGACAGACATTACCAAATAATATGCGACATTTAAAAACGCAACCTGGATATGATTTGTTGCCTGATTTTTCAAGATATGTCTGGTGCATAAATGAACAATCAAAGATGACAGAATGCAGGAAAGCACGCTGTAAAAGCTGAGCCATTCTTCTTGCCCAAAGTTCTTTCTCGTCAACATAAACAATGCTAGCGTCAGCGTTTCAAATACCACAACGATAATGGAAATATATTTAATCTGCCTGGTACTTGTCTCGTCCATTAGCCGTCTGACATCTTTGTCAACTTTTGGAAATAATTGTTTTCTAGTCATAGCTTTTCTCCTCAACAAAAACTAAAAACTCGAATCCATTCTATCTTCATCAGTCAATTTACGAATCACACGACACGGATTTCCCGCAGCCAAACTATACGGTGGAATATCTCTGGTCACCACACTTCCGGCACCGATGACACAGCCTTCTTTGATGGTCACGCCTCCGCAAACCACCACATTCGATGCCAGCCAGCAGTTATCCTCTATCGTGATTGGTTTCGCATATTCTAAGTTGTAATACCGTCCGTTTTCATCCTGACGGACATTGCGCTCCTCCGGAAGTAACGGATGCATCGGTGTTGCCAGCGTCACATTTGGTCCAATGAACACATTATCGCCAATATGAACAGGGCAGACATCCAAACAGGTGAAATTAAAATTTGTGCTGCAAAACTTACCAAATGTGGTATTACATCCGTAATCAAAATAGATTGGAGCCTGTAAATACGGCAGATTCAAAGAATTGCAAAGCAGTTCCTTTAATATCTCTTCACGTTTCTGCGGCTCGTCCTCATCAATTTGATTATATGCTCTGGCAAGCTTGCGCGCCTTAATCAGTGATGCATTCAATTCCTTATCCGAGGGATCGTATAGCATTCCCGCAATCATTTTTTCTCTTTCTGTCATAGTCGATTCCCTGTCTCTATCGAAAATTCTTTATACATAATCATTATAATATCCGCTCGATAATCTCACAACCAAATTCGATATTTCATTTCAGCTTATTTGCATCTTAATTTTTAGTTTTACGCATTTTTTCTGCACATGTTTCGTGGAAAAATTTACTTGAATTCCTTCAGTATATCCAACCCCAATAGCAATGCTTTCTCATGAGAATCCGTTCCAAAATCTCTCGAATCATACTCATGAACATTGGCCAGCGAATCAGCAGTAAACAAAAACTGTCCAAAATTTGCGCCCCGCTTTCTGCAGCATGCCGCCAATGCTGCGCACTCCATCTCTACCACAGAGCAGCCTTCATCCAATCGATACTTGACCATGTCTTTTGTCTCCCTGAAGAAGCCATCTGTAGTCCATGTAGTACACGTCGTAAACGGCAGACCGTGCTTTGCAAAAGTTCTCTCAATCGCCTTCATTGGTTCCTCGTCCAATTCATTGTACCTTGAGGGTGGAAGATAGTGATATGACGTCCCTTCAGCCCTTAAAGCCTTTGTCGGAACAAGAAATGCGTTTTCCGGGATTTCGGCCAACACTCCGCAATATAAGACTATATAAACTTCAATAAAAATCCGTAATTCCTATGATTGAAGAAAACTCAGGGCTACTTTATGTGGCTGGTGGCAACTTGAATAACTACTATCAAAATAATACTCTAATTTTACTTTCTATCAGACAGCTGTCCCCATTATAAATTTATAAACAGGTATCACTTCGATTGTTAGATCATCTTTTGTAATTTTACACTCTTCTTCATTGGTTACAATAATAAGACGCTTTATTCCTTCTGTTTTTGTCGCAAAAGACAAAAGACTTTTTGTTTCCCTATCTTCTGATGTTTCTAAGTTATATGCAACCTGAATGGCACAGTTTTCTTCAGGAAGATAAAAATCAATATCAATTCCTGTTTGCGTAGATTTAAAATAATATACCTCATCGCCGTATCTGCGCTTTAAATATATCGCAACTGCATTCTCCAAAAGTGCTGATGGTTTATCTACAAGAAACAATGACAGAATACCATTATCATAAAAATAAAATCTTGGAGTACTCTCTTTTTCTGCAAACTTAGCGACATAATTCTTGTTTCTAAACAATAGATACGCATTTTCCGCATAAGCAGTATACTCTATCATAGAGTCTGTTGAAGTTTTAGTTCCGGTTGCCTTTACGTTCCCAGCTAATGTATTAAAAGAGATTTCACGCATAACCGTTTCAGCTATTTTCTTTATCATAAGCCTAAGTGCCATTTTATTATTCACTTTTTCACGCTCTATAATGTCTCCAAGAAGAACCTTCTCATAAACACTCTTAATATATTCCCTTTTATTAGACAAATGCTGTACTTCAGGAAATCCTCCAGTCATAATATATTCCTGACATCCTCTAAGAATCTTTGCAACCTTTGACGTTGTAAGAAACGCTTTTTCATCATGAGCTATATTCTTATAATCAAGTGTCTCTCTAAGCGAAAAAGGCATAATCATTTTAGACAGATACCTTCCTCCAAGAACCTTTTCCATCTCAGAACTTAGCATTTTTGCGTTGCTTCCTGTAATGTACACATGTTTTTTCTGATCAGACATTCTTCTGGCAAAGTGTTCCCATCCATCTATGATTTGAATTTCATCGAAGAAATAGTATATCTCCTTGGCGTCCGTCAGCTCATATGCAGTCTCAATAATGTCATTAAAGTCATCCTTTGTGAAGCCTAACAGTCTATCATCCTCAAAATTAACATAGATTATCTGAGACCAGTCGCAACCTGTTTCAACAAGGTCTCTGGCAATCTTGTATAAAAGAGTTGATTTCCCCGCTCTTCTAATTCCCACAAGAATGTAATTGATATTCTTTTCGAAATCATAGTCACGACTTATAATCTCAGCATTTTGTATTATCTCAATCTGCTCTAAAATAACCTGTTTCAATATGTTATGATTCATGTTTACCTCCAACTATCATATTGTCACGATGTTATATCTTATATATTATCGTATGCGCACGATAATTACAAGCATAGTTATCGTCCACATAAGATAAAAAACGCTTTTGTCATTCTCATATATTCTTTACTATACGATTAAGATTATCTCTAAATTGCTTTCTTTCATCATCAGATATTACTACTCCATGATCTTTTAGCTTTCTTACTGTTCATCTAATGTATAAGGTTTCTTTAAATCCATACAATCTCCATAAAGTAAAAAAGCCAAGCTCAACGCTCGGCTTGGTCCCAAGTGTTATTCGCACCTGGCAACTCTGTTAAGTCTACAATACCATATTTTACCGTTTTTTCAAACTCTATATTGAAAACTCGATGTTTGCTTGCTACGCACGTAGGAAACTTCAGGATACTGTTTACTGCTAATGACTTTTCATCAGTTCTCCCTATAAAAACGCGGCCCCTCTTCACCAATAATTCCAAGAGGAGCAAATCCACATTTTTCAAGAACTCTCTGAGACTTCTTGTTTTTCGGATCTGTCTGCTTTTCAATAATGCTTCGCATTTCCCCCCTTATATAATCTCCAAAATTGTAGAATTCTACACTTTTAGCGATTATCACAATTTAATAAAACACCCCAGGACACAGTTGACCTGAGGTGTAATATATCTTTGCTATTATTTTCTAAAGTTCTTTCCGTTTGTGCTGCCTCCATCAACAAGAACATCTACACCAGCAAGATATCCGTTCCTTTCATCTGCTACAGTCGCAATAAGTCCCGGACTTAGAGAGCACACACGGATTCCTTTCTGCCCATACTCAAAAGCACACTTCTGTGCATACCAGACAACAAAGCTCTTGGAAAGAGCATAAGCAAAGCCTGACTTCTGATAATCCGTTTTGGCAAGGTTA
>SVFB01000001.1 GCA_015057085.1 Lachnospiraceae bacterium | reverse complement strand
GACCAATCTTTGCCAGGGTGCGGGAGCAGTCAGCAGAAACAGGATAAAAAGAAAATGTTGCTGACCAATCTTTACTAGGGTACGAGAACGGTCAGCAGAAACAAGCGAAAAAGGAAAATATGCTAACGAATCTTTCCCCGACCAGGAGAGCGGTCAGCAGAAATAGACAAAAAGGGGGTGTTGGCGCGGCTGCAAAACAAAATCCGTCTTTAAAGTCTATGGAGCCTGCACAAATCATAAACTACAAAGACCTGTTGCTGATCAAAACACTTCGAAGGTGGACTTATAACTGTGAGGCGTAAAAACAGCGTGGGCCTGCTGGCTGTCTTTGCGATGCGGCGCGGGGTTAAAAAGAGAGGGCTGTCATTTTCAACTGGTTACAATTTGTAACCAGTTGACTTCCTTCTTCTTTCAGTCTGTTTTTTAGCACTTTCCGATAATTTCTCGCACCATCAGTGCTAGGTTGTTCGGTAAGCACTCCCACAACATCCACGATAGAAAAATACCATTCCTCTTCATCCTCAACCCATGCGATTCTTATCGGTTGATCCTTATACAATTGAATTTTGTCGTTCATATAAATACCCCCATTCTTCAAGCCTCCAGTTGTAGATGGCATACTCTCAAAAGCTGAAAACATGCCAGCCAAATGGCAAACAATGATATACTTCGGCCAGAAAAAGATACTGGAGCTTCAGGAAACCAGCTGATTGTTCTTGAGTTCTTCGCCGTCGGTGATTTACCATCAGCAGTTATTTTTTGCGCTGTCAAGGGTGGCGTCCGGCTACCTCAACCTATATATCTGCAATTAAAAATCATATATATGTGCACCCATGGCCCAACACTCATCCACTATGATTTTATCCACATATCCATCTTTATCATACTGGATAAAATATCCACAGGCTCCGATATCACGAGCAGATTCGTTGAATTCATCCATTTTGTTCGTTTCAATCAACTCTTGCAAGGTTCCCTGAAGCACAAACTCATTTTTATTATTGATATATTCTCTCTTATATACCTTTGCATCTTTTCGCATTTTGATGGAGGAAGATTCTTCATCTATACCCCTGTACTCCACACAAAAAGAATTTGCATTCACAAGTGCGCCGAAGCCATCGATTCCATTATAGGAATAACACCCTTCATCAATCTCCCAAACCTCATACTTTCCATCTTCTGTATATTTGGAAGCGTCCTTCATCGGTACATAGTCTACTTCCATGAGTTCAGTGACTAATTCGTAATAATCTCCCTGATCCATATAGTCTAATGGCTTTTTATCGTTAACCCCTGAAATCCAGGTATATAACGGATTCACATTGCGCACTTCTTCTCTTTCCTCATGCGTACATTTATCCACGATTTTCAGCGAACCATCCTCTTCATCTGTTTCAATATGGATTGACTTTTGAACAGGCGCTTTCTCTTTTGAAATCAATTCTTTTTCGATATGAAGTTCCCAGCCGGTCGCTTCTTTTATCACTTTTTCGAACATTCCTTTGGAATCCGGAAGGAAATCACAGCCCACCGTAAGCACCGGAAGTGCAATTCCTGCATCGACGCATGGCGCAACATTGTTCCAGCCTTTTATCACAGGTAACGTTTCGGCTCCAACATTGATGCCAAGATTGCAATATGGTTTTACCAATCCACATTTTAAGATTTGCAAATCTCCGGATACTCCGATACCGCCTTCAAGAGAGACACTTGCCTTGATAACCGGCTCTTGCACTTTTCCCTTGTCTGATTTCGAAAAATCCAATTTCTTTTTCCCGACCTCCATATTCATTTCTAATTTGGTATTGTTGATTCGGTATTCCAGTTCGACCGTTCCGTCTGCATCAAAATACAAATACGGCTCGATGACCACCGAAACCGCTCCCATCGTTACCGGAATCGGCACAACAATCTCAGCAAGCGGAAGCTCACCTTCGATTTCCCCTTCGCATTTTAAATTCAACACTTCGTTGGAAGTAACTTTCACATGTGCACGATTCTTCTTAACATCTAAAAAGTTTATTTCTCCATCCGCGGAAATTTCTAAATCTTCCAGTGTGACCGAGCCTTCAATCGTGCAGGTTCCGCTTGTTGAGAGTGAATCTACATCTGCATCTTGTGACTTCATATGCTCATCATCGGATGCGTTTTGCTTTTCAGAGGACTTTTGCTTTTCGGAAGATTTTTCATCATCAGATTCTTTGTCCTCTTTTGATGCAGACATCGACAGACCGTTCATTTTCACATCGGTTTTAAACGAGCCTTTGCCCGCATCGTCGATTGAATATGACAGCGCGATGGTTAGGTCAATAGGACCTGATTTTTTCGCAGACGAGTTTTTATCGGCTGCATAAACTTTAGTTTTTCCAGCGAAAATGGATTCGTTAGAATTATACTTTGCACTTTTGCTTTCTATGCCATATACGCCAAAATCAGCTTTGCCGGAAAAAGATATTTCATCCATAATTTCCGACAAATCATTTACCTTAGTCAATTCATAGACATAACTTCCATCGCCTCTTGTATCAACACTTTCAATTCTACAAGCAGTCTGAACTCCCAAATCATCCTGTAGCAAAAGATACTCTCCCGCCTCCGGCGATTGTTCCGGCTTCGCAATCAAAGAGGTCATATCCTCACTTTGTCTTACAATATCCCACTCGTATGCCGGATATACATCTTTGTGGAATGTCACCTTGAAATATTCTTTATCCCTGTTTTTAAAAACAAAAAATATACACACACACGCTAGCAGCACTGCTGCGATAATTGAAACAATAATAATTCTCTTTTTACTCATTTTGGTTACGTTTAATCCTTTGCTTTTTTATTTTCTACTGGTGCCTTATTACCTCAAATCGCTGCAACTGCACCGTTTCTGACGAATCGATGCCACCCTTTTGCATTGCAATGGCAACTTGCTGCTCCACCGTATCCACGCCTTCCAAATCCGGCAACAACAATCCTCTTTTCTTTCCACTAGAAACAATGACACCATATCTTTTTGCATCCAGCTGATCGGTTGATTGAACCGGCTCCGGCTCGCTGAGCACGTCGACATGGATCTCCAAATCTTTTAATTCTTCCGGAGAAATCGCATTGAATCGCGGATCCAGCGTTGCTGCATGGATTGCGTTTTGAATAATCTCCTGCGCGATACATTTCGTAGTCGGAAGAAATGTTCCGATGCAGCCTCTTAATTTTCCAAATTTGTGAATCGACACAAAGGTTCCTGCCTCTTTTTGCACCATTTCCGGGAGCAACTCGTCTTCTGATACGATTAGTTCCTTTCCGGTCAACAGATAATGTGCGATGCTTAGTTGCGCCAGTTTCACATATGGGTCGGTGGCGTCATTCCATTTTTTTGCAATATCTGATTTTAAAATATCTTGTTTCGCATTCGTTTCTTTTTCATTAATCGGATTCAAAAAGAATGATCTCAACTGGTTGATAAATTTGAAACGAAAATGACGATTTTCATCCTCTCCCATCGGATAAAACGAGGCGATGCCATATCCAACTCCGGTCACATCTTGATGCGCATACACCTTTGCCTTCACCGCCATGCCATCCAAAGCCCCAGCCATCATGACAAAAGATTTGTGTCCGCACTCCGCAGCCTTCACGCAAAAGTCATCATCAAAATCAAACCACTCGTCAAATGCCGCCCGCTCGGCCACTTCGAGCACTCGCCGATCATACTCCGGTCCCTCCTGAGCAAATCCATAAGGTCCGTATTCCTGCAATTTATGCGACAAGTCTCCGCTTGCAACCCAAACCACACGTCTCCCCAACTGGTCAGCTGCCTCACGCGCAATCTCACCCAATCGATAGTGATAAAGCAATCCAAGTCCGGACAAACCAATTCGAATGATATTTCCTCTTTGATATTTATGTCTGATAAACCAAAGCGGAACCATAGTTCCATGATCAAGCGCAGGATCTTTCTCTCCTAATTTTCCGGCTGCGACTCCATACGCATCTGCTTTTTTACAGATTAAGTCACGCAATGCCTCGTCATATGTCTCTTCAAAATTTACTTCCGGAACGCCAAACTCTGCAAACGATCCTTTCGCACCCGCTCCCGGCGAAATATGAAAATAATCCGAATACAGGATGCTATGCGGACTTGAAATAATAATTGTTTCCGGTTGCAGCGCTGCAATTTCATCAGCCACCTGCTCATAGGCAGCAATTGTCTCTGTGATTTGTTGTTCTGCACCTTTACCGATTTCCGGAATAATCATTGGTGGATGCGGCACCATAAATGTTGCAAGAATTCCCATGTCTTTTTTCCTTTCTACCAATGTAACACGCAAACCTCTGCCAAATCCGTATGAGGGTTCGGCTTAGACAATCCAAACCGCACTATCTTTGCTTCAAGCGGATGAAACGACTGCTGCAAGACAGCAAACGCTATGCGCATTTGTTCATCTGTCAATTGTTTTGCAATCGTGATATGCGGAATCCACTGAAACGGCAAATAAAAACGATTTGGCCTAGTGGCAGGGTCTGCACCAAATTCTTTATGAGCCATCTCGCTCAATTCAAACAAATATCGATTCTGTACAGCCTCTAAATAAATGACAGAAGGTAGAAAAGCTCCAGGCGATGCAATACAAATATGATTGCTATTACTATCACTATTAATATCATTACAGCAATAACTATCGTTATAACTATCGCTCAGTTTTGATGAAAATCGCTCAAATAACTCCACCGCTTTTTTCGGATTCTTTTGTTCAAAAGCTGAAATCGTCAGATGCGGTGGGACATGATTGCGTATCATGAAATCATTTCCTGTTTGTCTGGCGACTTCATCCATCACGCGCTGCAACTGTTCTGTTGTAGAAACATCAAAATAAGCTGTCAGTAGATACATTTTCCCCTCCGCATAACCATTGCGCCCTTTTTTTGAGCCAGTCTTTTGCAAAGCGATCATATACATCGCCCGCGATTAAGATGCCATCCGGTTTCTGCTCATTATACCATACGCAGTCATAAGTCCGCATCCAAACACTTTCATCAGCAACAGGTCTTTGTAGTTCTTGCTTTATGCAGGCTCCATAGACTTTAGAGACGGATTTTGTTTTGTAACCACGCCAACATTCCCTCTTCCCGCACAAGGTCTTGCTGCGCAAATTGCACCAACGTGTTTCGCTTCTTCTATTACCGAATTTTTCTTTCTCCGGGGTATCCGGGCCGATAT
>SVFB01000004.1 GCA_015057085.1 Lachnospiraceae bacterium | reverse complement strand
TAAAAGTCAGCAGGGCTAATTTTCTCCGCCTTAGTACTTCAAGGGTCTATAGGGCAGGTCGCCCCGAATCGCCATCCATGGCTGATGCGGGGCTAAAACGGAATCCATTCCGTTTTACCTGCCAAAGTTCTTCGGCGGAGAAAAAGACCTGCTAAGACTTTTCTCTAATTCCGCCATCGCACGGGTATATGCCACTCTGGGAGGGTTTAGAAATATCGGCCCGGATACCCCGGAGAAGAAAAATTCGGTAATAGAAGAAGCGAAACACGTTGGTGCAATTTTCGCAGCAAGACCTTGTGCGGGAAGAGGGAATGTTGGCGTGGTTGTGATACAAAATCCGTCTTCAAAGTGTATGGAGCCTGCACAATCATCTGGTGCGAAGAGGTGTTGACTGGAGGAGGGGGAGGTGGTGGACCGTCAGCCGGGCGGTTGATAGGGTGCTTGTGTAGCGGGAGAATACGATTTGGAAGAGGCAAATTATGGCGGGGATTTTGTACGATGTGCGTATGTGAAGGGGAGTGAATTGCGCCGGAGTGGAATTTGTTGAAATAAAAAAGTCCTCGAAGCCTGCGGGTGCAGGGCCTCGAAGACCGGGTGTTAGTGTTGGTGGCGTACGGCTGCCTCCACGAAGCCGCGGAAGAGCGGATGCGGACGGTTTGGACGGCTCTTGAGTTCCGGATGCGCCTGAGTCGCAATGTAGAACGGATGAGTCGGAAGTTCAATCATCTCCACGATGCGGTTGTCAGGAGAAACACCGCAAAGAGAAAGACCATGCTCCGTCATAGCAGCACGGAAATCATTATTCACTTCATAGCGATGGCGATGACGCTCAGAAATCTCCTTCTGACCATACAAACGCAACGCCAAAGAATCATCAGCAAGAACACAAGGATAAGCACCTAATCTCAAAGTGCCACCGATATCCTCAACTCCATCCTGATCAGGCAAAAGCGCAATCACCGGATGAGAAGTAGAAGGATCAATCTCAATGCTGTTCGCATCCTTGAAACCAACAACATTTCGCGCAAACTCAATAAAAGCAACCTGCATACCAAGGCAAAGGCCAAGATAAGGAACACCATGTTCTCTGGCATACTTCGCAGCAAGAATCTTACCCTCTACGCCACGCGTACCAAAACCACCTGGAACCAAAATGCCGGAAACATCTCCAAGGAGCTCATCAACCGTATCCTCCGTCACAGTCTCAGAATCCACCCACTTAATGTTCACTGTAGTATGAATCGGAATACCGCCATGCTTAAGTGCCTCAACAACAGAAATGTAAGCATCATGAAGCGCAATATACTTTCCAACCAAAGCAATGGTCACTTCCTTAGTCGGATGACGAAGATCGCTAACCATCTGCTTCCAATCAGTCAAATCCGGTTCCGGACAATCCAAATTCAAGCACTCACATGCAACCTTTGCAAGATTCTCCGCCTCCATGGCAAGAGGAGCCTCATATAAATATTCCACATCAAGATTCTGAAGTACATGGCTGCTTGGCACATTGCAAAAGAGCGCAATTTTATCCTTCAAATCATCATCAAGGGCATGCTCGCTGCGGCAAACAATGATATCAGGCCAGATTCCCATACCCTGTAATTCCTTTACAGACTGCTGGGTCGGCTTAGTCTTAAGCTCTCCGGAAGCCTTAATATAAGGAATCAAAGTCACATGACAAAGGATAGCATTTTCATGGCCGATTTCATGCTGGAATTGACGAATCGCCTCAAGGAAAGGCTGGCTTTCGATATCGCCGACCGTACCACCTACTTCGATGATGGCGATGGTCGTTTCGTCGGAAGTGTAGTCACGATAGAAACGACTCTTTATCTCATTGGTAATGTGAGGAATGACCTGAACAGTTCCGCCTCCGTAATCTCCGCGACGCTCCTTTTGTAAAACAGACCAGTAAACCTTACCGGTTGTGACATTTGAGTTTTTGGTAAGACTCTCGTCGATGAAACGCTCGTAATGTCCGAGATCAAGGTCTGTTTCGGCACCATCATCTGTTACGAAAACTTCTCCGTGCTGAATTGGATTCATGGTTCCGGGATCGATGTTGATGTACGGGTCAAACTTTTGCATTGTCACTTTGTAGCCCCTTGCTTTCAGCAAACGGCCAAGCGATGCAGCTGTGATTCCCTTTCCTAAACCGGATACCACTCCGCCGGTCACGAATACATATTTTACAGCCATACATTACCTCCTATTGATTGTTCTCAAAAAATACTTATAGATACTACTCCTATCATTTTTTAAATTCAATATTTTTTTAAGAAAACTTTAATAAATAAAGCGAAAAGTTTATTGCTGTTTAGTTGCTTTTAGTCGTTTTTTTCAATATAATGGAAATGCTTTATACAAAAGGAGAACATATGGCAGATAACAATAATTTTGAATTTAACCCAAATGATTATAACAGCCCGAATAATGGCAATTATAACGGCGATAATCATAACAACAATAACGGAAATAAAAACGGAAATAACGGAGACGGAAACAAAAACCGCAAGGGTCAGACAATTATGAGTTTCATTTTCCTTGCGTTGATTGCATTATTTATTGTCTCACTAATAAGCAGTCGGTTTTCTTCTTACAATAGAAAGGAGACGACCTATACCGACTTCTTAGAGCAGTTAGAAAAACATAATGTCGCAACTGTGGAATTCGCGAGTTCGCAGATTAATTATACTTTGGTAGAAGACGATTCCGCTAACTATGAGATTACATATTATACCGGTACGGTTGCAGATTCGGATTTGATTGCCCAGCTGAAAGAGGAAACCACTAGCGAGGACAAGCCTGTTGTGATTTCTGCAAAGGTTCCGGACAACACATCTACTTGGATTGTCAATATTTTAAGCATGATCATTCCGTTCGTGCTGATTTGGATATTCCTTAGCTTCCTGATGAGAAAAATGGGCGGCGGAAGCATGGGCGTTGGCAAGAGTACAGCCAAGGTTTATGTGGAAAAGTCAACCGGTGTGACATTTAAGGATGTGGCCGGTCAGGATGAAGCCAAAGAAACCTTACAGGAAATGGTTGATTTCCTGAATAATCCGGGAAAATATCGCGAAATTGGTGCGAAGCTTCCGAAGGGTGCGCTTTTAGTTGGACCTCCGGGAACCGGTAAAACTCTTTTGGCAAAGGCTGTAGCAGGAGAGGCAGGAGTGCCATTCTTCTCATTGGCCGGATCTGATTTCGTAGAAATGTTCGTCGGTGTGGGTGCATCCCGTGTCCGCGATTTGTTTAAAGAAGCGCAAAAGATGGCGCCTTGTATCATCTTTATTGATGAGATTGATGCCATTGGTAAGAGTCGTGACAGCCGTTATGGCGGTGGAAATGACGAGCGCGAGCAGACCTTAAATCAGTTGCTTGCTGAAATGGATGGTTTTGATACTTCAAAGGGTATCCTGATTTTGGCAGCGACAAACAGACCGGAAGTTTTGGATAAGGCATTGCTTCGTCCGGGGCGTTTTGACCGTCGCGTCATTGTAGACAAGCCGGATCAAAAAGGTCGTCTGGAAACTTTAAAAGTACATTCAAAAGATGTACATATGGACGAAAGCGTGGATTTGGAAGCGCTTGCACTGGCCAGTGCAGGACTTGTGGGTTCTGATCTTGCAAATATCATCAACGAAGCTGCAATCAATGCGGTAAAACACAGAAGAAATTTTGTAAGTCAATCAGATTTGTTTGAAGCATTTGAATTGGTAGCTGTCGGCGGTAAGGAAAAGAAGGACCGCGTTATGAGTGATAAAGAGCGCAAGATTGTCTCTTATCACGAAGTGGGTCACGCTTTGGTATCCGCTTTACAGAAGAATGCGGAGCCTGTTCAAAAGATTACCATTGTGCCACGTACAATGGGCGCATTAGGATATACTTTGCAGACACCTGAAGAGGAGAAATTCCTTCAGACAAAAGAGGAATTAATTGCAAAAATCAATACATATATGGCAGGTCGTGCCGCAGAAATGTTGGTATTCCAGTCTGCTACAAGCGGTGCAGCAAATGATATTGAAAATGCGACCAAGATTGCCCGAGCAATGGTTACCATGTATGGCATGAGCGATAAATTCGGAATGATGGCGCTCGCAACTGTGGAGAGCCAGTATCTGGATGGCAAGGCAGGCTTGATTTGCGGTGACGAAACTGCAGCACAGATTGATAAAGAAGTGCTCGGCATCATTACAAAAGCATACGAAGATGCAACCAATATGCTGATCGAAAATCGAGAGATTTTGGATGCAATTTCAGAATATCTGTTTAAGAAAGAAACAATTACAGGTAAGGAATTCATGAAGATGTTCCGTGAAATGAAGGGTCTTCCGGATGAAGAGCCGGATGAAAACGGCAAGAAGTTGGAAGAATTCTTTGCAGAAGATAAGAACTCACATGAAGAGGAATCAAAAGAAGCTGCATATGCAGAAGATGAATTTGAAGAAGCTACAATTCCGAATTCTACAAGTTCAAATTCTATGATTCCTAATTCTGTGGCACATTCATCAAACTCCGGTACATATCCAAGTGATGATTCGGATTTGGTATGGCATAACGGACGTTTTGTAAAGAAATCTGAAGTGCAGCAGGATGATATGTTTGAGGAATAAAGTGACACAATATGTTCGATATTCAAGAAGAATTAAGTAAACTCCCGGATCAACCGGGAGTTTATATTATGCATGACAAAAATGATGTAATTATCTATATCGGAAAGGCGAAAAGCCTGACAAAACGAGTGCATCAGTATTTCCAACCCAGTCATAATGAAGGTATCAAGAAGTTGCAGATGGTGCAACATATTGATCATTTTGAGTACATTGTGACGGATTCGGAATTGGAGGCCCTGGTTCTCGAATGCAATCTGATTAAAGAGCACACGCCGAAGTACAATACCCTATTGCGCGATGATAAAACTTATCCTTATATTTGTGTGACAGTGGGGGAGGACTATCCGCGGGTGCTTTTTGCGCGAAAAATGAAGAAAGACAAGTCGCGCTATTTTGGACCGTATACCAGTGCGGGAGCAGTGAAGGATACGATAGAACTTTTAAACAAAATCTATCAGATCAGAACCTGCAATCGCGTGCTTCCAAGGGATTTTGGAAAAGAGCGTCCTTGTTTGAATTATCATATTCATCAGTGCCTTGCCCCTTGCCGGGGAACTGTTTCAAAAGAAGAATATCAGGTGCAGATTGATGGTGCTTTGGATTTTTTGAGCGGAAATTATAAACCTGTCATTAAATTGCTCGAGGGTCGAATGCAGGATGCATCTGACAATTTAGAATTCGAGCGGGCCATTGAATTAAGAGAGTTGCTTCATTCTGTAAAGCAAATTGCGCAAAAGCAAAAGATTACGAATACGGATGGAGAAGATAAGGATATTATCGCCATGGCTTGCGACGACACGGATGCAGTGGTACAGGTTTTCTTTGTCAGAGATGGCAAAATTATCGGACGCGATCATTTCCATGTGCGCGTGGGAACGGAGGAAAGTAAGGGTGATATCATGACGGAGTTTGTGAAGCAGTTCTATTCCGGAACTCCGTTTATACCGAAGGAAATCATGCTTCAGGAAGAAGTTGAAGATCCGGAGGTGCTTGAGGAATATCTGACCAGACGACGCGGTCATAAATGCTCAATTCTGGTTCCGCAACGCGGTATGAAGAACAAGCTTGTGGAATTGGCCGGCAAGAACGCGCAAATGGTATTGTCTCAGGATAAGGAGAAAATCAAGCGCGAGGAAGGAAGAACCATCGGCGCCGTAAAAGAAATTGAGGAATGGCTCGGAATAAAAGGACTGACACGAATGGAGGCCTATGATATTTCCAATATCAGCGGATTCGAATCCGTAGGTTCAATGGTGGTATACGAAAACGGAAAGCCAAAGCGCAGCGATTATCGAAAATTCCGATTAAAGACTGTGGAAGGTCCGGACGACTATGCTTCTATGCATGAGGTCTTAACAAGACGTTTTACCCATGGCATGAAAGAAGATGCCCAGCAGGTGGATAAGACCACAGGAAGCTTTAATCGTTTTCCGGATGTGATTATGATGGATGGTGGACGCGGTCAGGTGAATGTATGTCTTCAGGTGCTAGAGGAATTGGGGCTTCAGATTCCGGTTTGCGGAATGGTGAAAGACGATTTTCATAGAACCAGAGGTTTGTATTTTAACAATGTGGAAATTCCGATTGATCGTCACAGCGAGGGATTTAAGTTAATTACCCGTATTCAGGATGAAGCACATCGTTTTGCAATCACCTATCACAGATCACTTCGCTCTAAGGATCAGGTACATTCTGTCCTGGATGATATTGAAGGAATCGGTCCGGCAAGACGCAAAGCGCTAATGCGCAGATATGCGTCTTTGGAAGCAATGAGAGAAGCAAGTGTGGAGGATTTGGCACAGACTGAATCCATGAGCCCTCAGGCTGCGGAAAACGTTTGGAGGTTTTTCCATGGCGGCTCGATTGAAGAATAACGGATTTTATGCTATTATAAAGGATACGTTAAAAGGCCTGATAAGGAGGTACTTATGGGGAAAAAAGAAACGGTATCGGTTTCAAAACTGATTCAAGATTTGGATTTGGTAAACTTTACTCCGGACTTAGATCTGAAGGGGAGAAAGATTAATACAAAAGATGTAAACCGTCCTGCAATTCAGCTGGCAGGTTATTTCGAACATTTCGAGGAAAATCGTGTCCAGATTCTGGGAAATGTAGAATTTGCATATATGTCAAAAATCTCTGATGAAGAGAGAGGACGTCGTGCAAGAGAACTGTTCCGATATAATATTCCTTGCATTATTTACAGCCGCAATTTAGAACCATCAGAGATGGTATTGGAGGCTGCTAAGGAAAACGGAATCCCAGTGCTTGGTACATCCAGACCGACATCTGAATTTATGGCGGAAATCATCACTTACCTGGGCGAAAAGCTTGCACCATGTATATCGATTCACGGTGTATTGGTAGATGTTTACGGTGAAGGATTGCTGATTACCGGTGAATCCGGAATCGGTAAGTCAGAGGCTGCCTTGGAATTGATTCGTCGAGGCCACCGTCTTGTAACGGATGATGTGGTGGAAATTCGAAAAATCAATGAGCATACGCTAGTCGGCACTTCGCCGGAGATTACGCGACATTTCATCGAACTTCGCGGCATTGGAATCATCGATGTCAAAACACTTTATGGTGTAGAATGTGTAAAAGAATCTCAGACCATCGATTTGGTCATCAAATTGGAAGATTGGAAGAAAGATACGGAATATGACCGCCTTGGATTAGAGGAGGAATATACAGAGTATCTTGGCACAAAAGTAGTATGTCATTCATTGCCGATTCGTCCGGGCCGAAATTTGGCCGTAATCTGCGAGACCGCAGCGGTAAACCATCGTCAAAAGAAGATGGGATATAATGCTGCACATGAGCTGTATCGCCGTGTGCAGGAAAATTTAACAAAAAAATCCGAGGAGGAATAACGAAAGCATGGCTGATTCAAAAGCAAAAAAGACTTCCGAGAAGAAGATTTCCATGGCATGGGAGAAATATCCGGAAGGAAAAGAGAGAGAGAAGGTTATGCGCTTTGCGGAAAATTACCGCAAATTTATTTCAAATAATAAAACAGAGCGCGAGTGTACATCCACAATCTATGAGGATGCATTAAAAAATGGATTTATAGATTTGGAGGAGGCTGTAAAAGCCGGAAAGAAGCTTGCTGCAGGCACACGCGTAGTTGCAAACAATATGGGCAAGGGATTGGCACTTTTTATCGTTGGAAAAGAGCCAATGCAGGATGGAATGAATATCCTTGGCGCACATATTGATAGTCCGCGTATTGATTTAAAGCAAAATCCGCTCTATGAGGATTTACTTTACAAATCACATTTTGCAATGCTTGATACCCACTATTATGGTGGAATCAAGAAATATCAATGGGTGACACTTCCGTTGGCACTTCACGGTGTGTTCGTGAAAAAGGACCAAACTGTGGTAAAGGTGAACATTGGTGATAAGCCAGAGGATCCGGTTTTTGGTATCAGCGATTTGTTGATTCATCTTGCAGCAGACCAGATGAGCAAGAAGGCAACAGAAGTCATAAATGGCGAAAAACTGGATGTATTGGTAGGAACCATTGCAAAGACAGCTGACGAAAAGGAAGAGACCAAGGAGCTTGTAAAAGCGAATATTTTAAATATTCTTGCAAAGACCTACGGAGTGGATGAGGCAGATTTTGTATCTGCGGAAATCGAGGTGGTTCCTGCCGGCGATGCAAGAGATTATGGTTTGGATCGAAGCATGATTATGGGATACGGCCATGACGACCGCGTATGTGCTTATCCTTCTTATCAGGCAATGCTTGAGATTAAGAAACCAAAGTATACTTCAGTATGTTTATTGGTAGATAAGGAAGAAATCGGCTCTGTCGGCGCGACAGGAATGCAGTCACGTTTCTTTGAAAACTGTGTTGCGGAGATGATTGCTTTGACAGGAGAATACAGCGAACTTTATGTGCGCCGTGCGCTTAAGAATTCAAAGGCATTATCTTCTGATGTATCTGCCGGTTTTGATCCGAATTATCCTACAGTAATGGAAATTCGCAATAGTGCATATTTCGGAAAGGGACTTGTATTTAACAAATATACCGGTTCTCGCGGAAAGAGCGGTTCGAATGATGCAAGCGCTGAATATATGGCAAAGGTACGCAATATTATGGATACAAATCAGGTTGTATTCCAAACAGCGGAACTTGGTAAGGTCGATCAAGGTGGCGGTGGAACAATCGCTTATATTCTTGGAAATTATGATATGAATGTGATCGATAGCGGTGTTCCTGTTCTCAATATGCATGCGCCATGGGAAATTATCAGTAAAGTGGATTTATATGAGGCATTTCTCGGATATGTGGCATTCTTAAAGGAAGCGTAAGCTAGTATGGAAACATTTTTGGAAAAGCTAAAACGTGTCATTTCAAGTGAACGTATTTGGCAAAATGAACCAATGAAACAGCATACGACATTTCGCGTAGGTGGCCCGGCGGACTATTATGTCCGCCCGTCCATCGAGGAAATTCAAAGTATCATTACACTTGCAAAACGTGAAAATATGCCTTATACCATCATTGGAAACGGAAGCAATCTGCTGGTAAAAGATGGCGGCATTCGCGGTTTGGTGATTGAACTTGGCTTAGAAGCGGGCATGGTTCATTTAAAAGAGGGAAATAATCATATGATCACTGCAGAGGCAGGGGTTCGACTTTCCGCACTTGCGAAGGTGGCGGCAAACAATTCTTTGACAGGATTGGAGTTTGCGGCGGGAATTCCGGGAACTGTAGGTGGAGCGGTATTTATGAATGCTGGAGCTTACGGCGGCGAAATCAAAGATGTGATTGTCAACGCAACCGTTCTTGATGAGGATGGAATCGTAAGATGCTTCTCGAAAGAGGATTTGGATTTGTCCTACAGACACAGTGCCATCAGTGAAAACGGCGGAATCGTATTATCAGCCTCCTTTGTACTACAAGAGGGCAATCCTGATGAAATATTGGCAAAGATGGCTGATTTTAGTGCACGAAGAAAAGAGAAGCAACCGCTTGAATTCCCAAGTGCGGGCAGTACCTTCAAAAGACCGGAAGGATATTTTGCAGGAAAGCTGATTCAGGATGCGGGATTGGCCGGTTATCGCATTGGCGATGCGCAGGTATCAGAGAAGCATTGCGGATTTGTAATTAACCGCGGGAATGCAACAGCAACTGAAATCCTTCAATTGATATCTGATGTGCAAGAAAAAGTGCAAAAAGAATTCGGCGTGAAATTAGAAACAGAAGTACGTATTTTAGGAGAAGATGCATGAGATTGGTGATTGTAACCGGAATGTCCGGAGCAGGAAAAAGCACCACAATGAAAATGTTAGAAGATATGGGATTTTTCTGTGTGGACAATCTGCCGATTCCATTGCTTCCGAATTTGATGGACTTCTCCAGTGAATTTTATAAAGATGTAGAAAAAGTTGCAGTAGGCGTGGATGTCAGAAGCGGAAAGGCCATTGCGGATTTCGGGTCAGTGGTAAAAACTTTCTGCGAGGCAGGAGATGATTTGTCCATCCTGTTTTTAGAGGCATCTGATGATGTTTTGGTTAAGCGTTATAAAGAAACAAGACGTAACCATCCTTTGGCCGGAAATGGCAGAATTGAGGATGGAATCTTGGCAGAACGCAGACAGATGGCATTTCTGAAAGAGAGAGCCGACTATATCATCGATACGTCAAGACTTCTCACTCGCGAGTTGAAAAGCGAGATTGAGAAAATCTTTATGCAGCAGGAAGATTATCAAAACCTGTATGTGACGATTTTGTCCTTCGGGTTTAAGTATGGAATTCCATCGGATTCCGATATCGTAATGGATGTAAGATTCCTTCCAAATCCTTATTATGTGGAGGAATTGCGACCGAAAACGGGAAATGATAAAGAAGTGCAGGATTATGTATTAAACTGTGACGAAGCCCAGGAATTTTTGGAAAAAATGGAAGATATGATTACGTTTTTGATTCCGAATTATATTGCCGAAGGTAAGAATCAACTTGTTATTTCCATTGGATGTACAGGCGGAAAGCATCGCTCTGTCACCTTGGCAAATGAAATCTATCGTCGTTTGAATCAAAACAAGAATTACGGTTTGAAGATTGAACACAGAGACATCGGCAAAGATGCTCTGCGAGGAAAGTAACATGTCCTTTTCAAAAGAAATAAAAACCGAGCTTGCAAAGCAAATAAGCAAGAGCCGTCACTGTCAGATGGCCGAAATTGCAGCAATTTTGGAATTGGAAGGTTGCGCTTCTATGGAGCCGCTTTCCATGAATCTGGATACAGAAAACGAACTGTTGCAAGAGACTTATGTGGCATTGGTAAAGCGTGCTTTTCAAGTGGATGCATCTCGGCCGATTGATGAAGAAACTTCAAAAACAATATTGGAAGCCTTGAAATGGGAATCTCCAAACTTGAAAGAACAGCGAGCAAATGGTATGCTTCTTCAGCAGACTTGCTGCAGAAGAGCCTTTCTTAGAGGCGCATTTATGGCAGCCGGATCCATCAGTGATCCCAATACGAAAAGCTATCATTTTGAAATCGCTATGCGCACGGAGGAACAGGCAAATCAAGTGGTGAGCCTGATGCAAACCTTTGATCTTTCAGCGAAGATTGTGGAGCGCAAGAATCGCTTTGTGGTTTATCTGAAAGAGGCGGAACAAATTGTAGATATGCTGAATGTGATGGAAGCTTATGTTTCATTGATGAAGCTGGAAAATGTGCGCATTTTAAAAGAGATGCGAAATACAGTGAATCGTAAGGTAAATTGCGAGACTGCAAACATCAGCAAAACTGTCAATGCAGCAGTAAAGCAGGTGGAGGATATTCGACTGATTGAAAAATGCAAAGGTCTGGACAGCCTGCCACAGCAACTGCGGGAAATGGCATATTTGCGTCTGGAATATCCGGATGCGCCATTGAAAGAATTAGGAACATATCTGGAGCCTGCCGTTGGAAAAAGCGGCGTCAATCATCGCTTACGCAAGATTTCTGCAATTGCAGATACATTGCGATGATTCGTTTAACCGGATTTGAAATAGTATCAAAAAGAGAGATGTTTAAAATGAGCAAACGACTACTATTTATTTACAATCCATTTTCCGGAAAAGGATTAATCAAACGCCATTTACCGGATATCATTGATATTATGGTCAAAAAAGGATATGATGTTACAACTTATCCGACCCAAGCACGGGAAGATGGAATGCGTAAAGCAAAATTGGAAGCGGCCAATTATGACCGCATTGTCTGCAGTGGCGGAGATGGAACCTTAGATGAGGTTATGACCGGTGTGATGCAGAGTGGGGTGGATGTTCCAATCGGATATATTCCGGCAGGAAGCACCAATGATTTTGCAAATTCACTTAAGATTCCAAAGGATATGCCAAAGGCTGCTGTGGTAGCAGCGGGAGATCATGCATTTGCCTGCGATATCGGTGATTTTAATGGTGATACTTTTGTATACGTAGCTGCATTTGGACTGTTTACAGAAGTTTCTTATCAGACTTCGCAGCAGATGAAAAATATTCTCGGCCATGTGGCTTATATTCTCGAGGGAATCAAGCATCTTGCTGATATTCCGTCCTTTATGATGCAGGTGGAATATAATGGCAATATCATTCAGGATAAATTTATCTATGGAATGGTGACAAATTCTATATCTGTCGGAGGTTTCAAGGGAATTACCGGAGATGATGTCAAGCTTGATGATGGCGTATTTGAAGTGACTTTGATTAAGAGTCCGCGCAATCCGATTGAACTGAATCAGATTCTGCGGTCGCTCACAAGCCGTTCTGATGAAACAGATATGATTTATACTTTTAAGTCAAACGAATTGAAATTTACCACCAACAAACCGGTTCCTTGGACATTGGACGGAGAGTTTGGAGGAGAACATACAGAACTGTTGGTGAAGAATTTGAACAAGCGCGTTCAAATAATGGTCCCTTAAATTGTGAAAACTTTAACTAGTATATTACAGCAGATTACTGTATAATATAGACAATTGCTGCAAAAAGGTGCAGCTCGGCGAACACTATTTTAGGAGGAAAACAAAATGTTAGTATCCGCAACCGAAATGCTTAAGAAAGCAAAAGAAGGCCACTATGCAGTTGGTCAGTTTAACATCAACAACTTAGAGTGGACTAAGTCAATCCTTTTAACAGCTCAGGAATTGAACAGCCCTGTAATCCTTGGTGTATCTGAGGGTGCAGGAAAGTACATGACCGGTTTCAAGACTGTTGCTGCTATGGTAAAGGCTATGGACGAAGAACTTGGAATCACTGTTCCGGTAGCACTTCATTTAGATCATGGTACATATGAAGGATGCTATAAGTGCATCAAAGCAGGATTTACTTCTATCATGTTTGACGGATCTCACTATCCATTCGAAGAGAATCTTGCAAAGTCTACAGAACTTGTTCATGTAGCTCATCAGCTTGGTCTTTCTATCGAGTGCGAAGTTGGATCAATCGGTGGAGAAGAAGACGGTGTTGTAGGAATGGGCGAGTGCGCTGATCCTGAAGAATGCAAGACCATCGCTGATCTTGGTGTAGATATGCTTGCAGCAGGTATCGGTAACATTCACGGAAAGTATCCTGCAAACTGGCAGGGACTTTCATTCGAAACTCTTGATGCAATTCAGCAGAAGACAGGAGCTATGCCACTTGTACTTCACGGTGGTACAGGAATCCCGGCAGATATGATCAAGAAAGCAATCGAACTTGGTGTTTCTAAGATCAATGTAAATACTGAATGCCAGCTTTCATTCCAGGAAGCTACAAGAAAGTACATCGAAGCAGGTAAGGATCAGGAAGGAAAGGGCTTTGACCCACGTAAACTTCTTGCACCTGGCGCAGAGGCTATCAAGGCTACTGTAAAAGAAAAGATGGAACTTTTCGGATCTGTTGGAAAAGCAAACGCTTAATCAAAGATTTCAAAGGGCTGCGAAGAATTTCGGTTCTTCACAGCTCTTTTTTTTTTTTTTTTTTTT
>SVFB01000003.1 GCA_015057085.1 Lachnospiraceae bacterium | reverse complement strand
TTTTTTTTTTTTTTTTTTTTTCGTGCAACAAAAAGGAGAATTATATACACTATAATTGTGTAGGAGGGCAGGAAATATGAAATTCTTGGTATTATCAATGTTGGTGTCATTGATATTTACAATTGCAATTGAGGGAATTGTGTTATGGTTTTTCACGAGAAATAGTTTTCAACCCAAAAAAGATTTTTTGATGACAGTTCTTGTCAACATCATGACGAATCTTCCTGCCTCATTTGCGGCTTATGTTTTATCCTATTATTTCTGGGACGTTTCATGGATATTACTTCAATTGCCGATTGAAGCTGTAGTATTTGCGGTAGAAATTATGATCTATCGAAAACTTGCAAAGGAATTACTCTTTGGTGTGAATTACCCCGCGTGTTATGCAATCACAGCCAACCTGATTTCGTGGGGATGCGGAATTGTATATGAAATAGTTAAGTAAAAAAGCAGATATATAGGAGGAGGGGACTGTATGAGTGATAGGAAAAGTATAGAATGGTTTGTTGCGATACTGATTGCGCTGTTAATGGTGTTTGGCTTCGGATTTGTTTCTGTTTCGGCGGATATCATTATGGAGCCGGATGACGATTTTTATCGGGATCATATGGCAGATTGCCATTATGAGGATCGAGCGTATCTGGCAAATGGAGTAAAGGGCTTGGCACATGTATATGAAAGCCCTGAAAATTCAAAAATCAAATTCGGATTGGATAATGGATTAATTGCAACAGTACTCTGCATTTATGAAGATTCCGAAGGAATTCAATGGGGGTTCGTGGATACAGAAAAAGGCGGCGGCTGGCTGATGCTGGATGAGGTTCTTTTGGTATATGATTGCGAAGCCTTCATGGATGAACATTATGCAGAAATCACAAATGTAGATACCGTATTATCAGATGAATATGCCGGCGAAGAAATCAATTATTGGGAGTATCCGGGAGCAGCAGAACCGGATGGAACGATAACCTGTGAAAATGATGAGCCGATGTATATTTCACATTGCTATACCGACGAGAAAGGGCATCAATGGGGATACTTCGGATACTATTTTGGCTGCAAATCAAAATGGGTATGTATGGATGATGCTCTGGCGGATTATGAGGATTTGTACCAGATTGCTCCTTCAACCGAAGTAAAACTGGTGGATGCCAATCCCACATTGTATCCGGCCAGTACAGAAAAAGCGGAGACAACCGCACAGACTGTTACGACGACAGGAAGCGTTTCTCATCCAAATCAAATTTCACCGATAAGCTTTATCCTCATCGGTCTGGTTGTGGCAGTTGTGGTTGTTGCAACGGTATTTTTGATTGTTTGGATGATAAAGAGTCATAAAGAATCATAAAGCAGTTTGACTTTGCCACCTCACTATGGTAGGGTTTAGTTAACTGGTTAACCCAGTGAATCTTGACCTAATAAAGGGGGCAATATGAATTTAAAAGACATTGCAAGAGAGGCAGGGGTCAGTGCGGTGACCGTCTCAAATGTCATCAATGGGAATCATCATAAAGTATCGCAGGAAACCATAGAACGTGTGATGAAAATCATTGAAGAAAATGATTATCGACCAAATGCGATGGCGCGAAGTCTTGCAAGCAAAAAGAGCAAAATTATTGCTGTTGTAATTCCGTATTTATCAGAGGAGGATGATTTTGCATCCAGCCCTTATTATGCACATATGATTTCACATTTGGAAAAGTATATTCGCAGTCGTGGATATTATATGATGACACGATGTGTAGGCGCCTGCGGAGAAGTAGTTCCGCTGTTTGCCACCTGGAATGTGGATGGAATTGTATTTTTAGGGCCATATGATAAAGAAGAAGATGCAATCCTGGGAAAGTTGAAGGTCCCAATGGTATTTGTTGACAGTTATACGTCCAGAAAAGATATCGCCAATGTGGGCATCGATGATCATAAGGGAGGATATCTGGCAGGTCGCTATCTGATCGGAATGGGACACAGAGATATTGCATTTGTGGCTCCGAGAATGGAAGACTCTTCCGTTATACGCGCACGTTTCGAAGGCTTTGTTGAAGCGTGTAAAGAGCAGGGAATCCCATTTTCGAAGGAAGATTATTTTGAAGCAAGTACATTTTATGAAGAAGGTGTACGTGTAGGAAAGCAAATTCCTTTTGGAAAGAAGTCTTATACAGCAGTTGCAGCGATGTCGGATGTGCTTGCATTTGGTGTGATGAAAGGCTTGCAGATGATAGGCACGAAGGTACCGGAAGATGTATCTGTGATCGGATACGATGGTTTGCCGGAATGCAATTATGCTAGTCCGCAGTTGACCTCTATTTCGCAAAATATAAAAGAAAAGGCCACAAAGACCGGCGAACTCTTATTTGAAATGATTGAGAGTGAAGAGGATATCAGTGCAAATATCATGCTTGATGTTGAATTAAAAAATGGAGAATCCGTTAAGCGGATTGAGCGATAACGAAAGTCTTAAAAAGGACTTACCGAAGTATTTACTTTGGTAAGTCCTTTTTTGTGAAATTTCTCCGAAATTCCTATATCATAAAAAGCGCTCCGCACTTTCTTGACGCGGATTTTGCGCAACCGCACCACATCCCTCTTCCCGCACAAAATCGGGGCTCGCTGCGCAAAAATTGCCCAAGCAAGTGTTTCGCTTCTAAACCGAATTTTTCTCCGGACACGAGGGCGCTATATGTCCGCCTCGCAGACAAAGTCCACATCCAAAATATTTACATCAGCAACAGGTCCTCGAAGTCCATCA